>CAZNNH010000054.1:0-34430 GCA_964574335.1 uncultured Acidobacteriota bacterium
TGTGGTTGTGGGGGGGGGGGGGGGGGGGGGGGGGGGGGGGGGGGGGGGGGGGGGGCCGGTCGGAGGACGGCGGCGGCGGGTCGGTCAGGGTCATGGCTATCCCTGTGTGTTGAGCCACCAGTCGTAGTCGAGGAAGCCGAGCTTGGGGCGGCGGCCGGCGGCGAGGGCGGCACGCAGCGGCTCCGAGTAGCGGGCCATGTAGTCCAGCACGCTGGGGGCGGCCTTTTCGAAGTCGGCGCGGTACCAGTGGTAGAGCTTGGTGGCCAGGACGCTGCCGGCGGCTGTGTCGAAGCGGAACCAGCGCTCGTGGGTGTGGACGTAGCGGGCCTGGTCCTCGAGCTGGGCCTCCAGGCGATCGGGGGCGTAGGCCTCGGCGCGCAGCGGCGGGCAGCCGCGGGCGGCGCAGACCAGGGCGAAGTGGATGCGGGGCTCGTGGAAGACCGGGCGGATCCTGCGGTGCTCGATGTCGTCGAGGCTCACGGTGCGGCCCCCCAGGACGAAGCGGCGGGCGGTCCAGCGCTGGGCCGACGGGATGTCCTTGATCGAGCCGACCGGCCAGTGGTCGAGGATCAGCCGCAGCGTGAAGGCGTTGTAGGCGTTGATCAGCAGCGCCAGGCGGGCGGGGCGGTCCAGGCTCTCGACGGGGGCGGCGGCCAGCGTGGCCAGGTAGGCGTCGAGGGCGGCGGGCTCGCGGGCCAGGCCGGCGTAGTCGACGAGGCCGCCGGGTGCCACGCGGGCGTGGAGCAGGGCGTCGAAGGCCGAGTGGTCGACGCGCGGGGCGGCGGCCGGGGCGGTGGGCGCGGGTGCCGGCGCGGGAGGTGCGGCCGGTGTCGTCGCGGCCGGTGTCGTCGCGGCCGGCGCGTTCGCGGCCGGCGCGTTCGGGGCCGGCGTGTTCGGGGCCGGCGCGTCCGCACCGCGGGCACTGGACGGCGCGGGGCCGAACAGGTCCTGCAGGCGGGCTCGTTGGGCCTGCGCCCACAACCCGCTGGCCAGCACCAGCACGCCGGCCACCGGCAGCGCCAGCCGGCCGAAGCGCGAGGGCGGGGCGGCGACATCGACGTCGGCCGGGCGAGCTGGGACGGGGTCGAGGTGGGCCTGCCGGGCCAGGCTGCGGCGCGCCAGGCGGGTGACGTAGACGGTGACGGCGACGGTGGCGAGCAGGCCCACCATCAAGAGCGCCCACTCCCCCGGCGTGCGGCCCCCGCCCCGGCCGGCGGCGCTCAGGCCGGCGCCGCCGGCGTAGCCGAGATAGACGTAGAGGAAGGTGCCGGGCAGCATGAAGGCCCAGCTCGCCAGCGTGTAGGGCCAGAAGCCGACCGCGGTCAGGCCGAACATGTAGTTGCCGGCGCTGAACGGCACCGCCGGCGAGAGGCGGAGCAGCGCGATCACCCGCCAGCCCCCTTCCCCGATCGCCCGGTCGATGGCGCGGAAGGTCGGGTAGCGGGCGGCCAGCCGCTCGACGCGGTGGCGGGCCAGGTGGCGGGCGATCAGGAAGGCCAGCGCGGCGGCGGTGGTGGAGGCCAGCGATACCAGCACCATGCCCCGCACCAGGCCGAAGATGGCGCCGGCCGCCAGCGTCACCGCGGAGCCGGGGACGAAGAGCAGCGCCAGCACCACGTAGGCGAGGCCGAAGACGACCAGCCCCAAGAGGCCCAGCTCGCCGACCCCACCCTGAAGGCGCGCGATGCCGGTCTCGATCGGCAGCGCCCGCACCAGCAGCACGAGCCCGGCGAGCATCGCCGCCACCGAGATTGGGGGCACGACGCGCATCGTCAAGGGAGTCCTCCGGGCCCCAGCCTGGGGATTCGACCGCCGCTGTTCCGAGGCCGCGCCGCCCGGGTCGAGCGGCGAGGCGCTTTTTGGTCTCCTCAGATACTTTGCGGCCCGGGCGCTCCCGGTTTCACCGGTTGTCTCAGATCAGGATCTCGATCTTGGACTTCTGGCGGATCTTGGCGACGAAGTCGGCGACCAGCTTCTCGCGGAGCTGCTGGGTCAGATAGGCCTGGATCTGGTCCCGCACGGCATCGAGCGGCGCCACGGCCGAGGGCCGCCGCTCCGCCACCCGGATGATGTGGAAGCCGAAGGGCGTCTCCACCAGCTCGCTGGTCTGGCCCGGGTCGAGGGCGAAGGCCGCCTGCTCGAAGGCCGGGACCATCTGGCCCTTGCCGAAGAAGCCCAGGTCGCCGCCGCGGGCCGCGCTGCCCGGGTCCTGGGAATGCTGCTTGGCGAGGGCGGCGAAGTCCGCGCCGCTCTTGAGCTGCTCCAGCAGCTCCGCGGCCTGGGCGCGAGCCGCCGACTTGGCCACGGCGTCCGCACCCTGCTCCACCCGCACCAGGATGTGGCTGGCCCGCACCGCCTCGCCCTGGGTGAAGTGGGCGGGGTTCTCCTTGTAGAAGCCCTCGACCTCTTCGGCGGTCACCTTGAGCTGCGGCTCGATCTCCTGCTGCAGCATCTGGGCCACCGCCAGCGAGGCCCGGGTCTGCTCACGAAACTCGTCGTCGGTGAGGCCCTGTGCGGTCAGGAAGGCCTCGTACGTCTGCTGCGCGCCCTCGATCTCGGCGCGGATCTCCTTCACGCGGGTCGCCACGTCGGCGTCCCCAACCTTCACCTGGCGGGCCTCTGCCTCGCCGCGCAGCAGGTCCTGGCGGACGAGCTGGTCGATCAGGGAGCGGACCACACGGGCGCGCTGCTCGGGCGACACCTTCCCGCCGACCTGGCCGGCCAGGTGGGTGAAGATCGCCTCGACCCTCCGTCCCAGGATCGCCGTGCCGTTCACGCGGGCCACCACCTCCGGCAGCTCGTCCGGCACGGGCGCCGGAGCCGCGTCGGCGGCGGGCGCGCCGGTGGCCGCTTCCCCGGCCGTTTCCCCGGCCGGGGCGGCGGCGGGCTGGCTGGCGGGGGTCGCCTCGCCGGCGGACGTCTCGGCGGGCTTCGAGCCACAGGCCAGGGTCAGGCACAGCGGCGCGAGAACGGCGAACAGGCGGGTCATCACTTGCCTCCAGTTGGGGGGTGGAGAGATCGCGGGCGACGGCGGAACGATCGTATCACGCGCCGAAAACCCGGGGACACAATACCGGTTTTCGGCCGGAAACTAGTATTGTGTCCCCGGGTTTTCGAGCGCTAGGCCACCAGCGAGCTGGCCAGGTCGACCGCCGACGCCCCGTCGTCGGCATAGCCGTCGGCGCCGATCTCGTCGGCGAAGGCCTGGGTCACGGGCGCCCCGCCCACCAGCACCTTGACGCCGTCGCGCAGCCCGGCGGCGCGCAGCGCCTCGATGGTCCCCTTCATCTGCTGCATGGTGGTGGTGAGCAGCGCCGAGAGCCCGACCACCGTGGGCTGCTGGGCCTTCACCGCGTCGACGAACTTCTGGGCCGAGACGTCCACCCCCAGGTCCACCACATCGAAGCCGCCGCCCTGGAGCATCACGCCGACCAGGTTCTTGCCGACGTCGTGCAGGTCGCCCTTGACGGTGCCGATCACGGCCTTGCCCCTCGAGGCCACCTCGCCGGCCGTCAGCAGCGGCTTGAGCACGTCGATGCCGGCGTGCATGGCGCGGGCCGCCACCAGCACCTCGGGGACGAACAGGATCCCGTCCCGGAACTCCGCCCCCACCTTCTGCATCCCGGTCATCAGGCCGCGGTTCAGGACCTCGCCCGCGGACAGCCCCTCGTCCAGGGCGGCCTGGGTGAGCTGCGTGACGCCGGGGGCGTCTCCGGCGTGGAGTCGCTCGGCGATCTTCTCGAGTGTGGTGCTCATCGTGTCAGCCTCTTCGTGGGGGCCGCCTTCCGGGGCGACGAGGGAGACTACGCTATGCGGGCGGCGGGATGGTGTCAACGCCCGACCGGGGCCGGGATCCGACCCGAGCCGCCCCCGAGGACGGGACGTAGGCAGCCGGCCCGTCCTCCGGGGCGATGGGGGAACGCCTTGGGCTAGTTCAGCCTGAAGTTGATGGTGACGGTGAAGAGTACCTCGATCGGGTTGCCTTCGGCGTCCTTCACCGGCTCGTAGCGCCACTGGGCGACGGCGGTCCGGGCGGCCTCCACCAGCCGGGCGTCCTCGCCTTCCTTCACGGTCGTCTCACGGACGCTCCCGTCCTCGGCGATCAGGGCGTCGAGGACCACCACCCCCTGCACGCCCTCCTCCTTGGCGTCCGCCGGGTACTGGGGCGCCACCTTGTGGATGGCCTTGGGCTCCTTCATCGTCTCCTTGTCGTAGCGGACCGGCTGCTTCTTGCTCCCCGCCCACGAGGGCGCGGCGCCCAGGGCCACGAGACCGCACGCCACGAGACCGGCCAGGCACGCTCTTCGAATGCTCATCTCCACCTCTCTTCGGAAAGCCGTCATCGTCGAGAAGAGGCTCGGGAGCCGGAAGACCGTGCACACCTCGCCCTAGTGCAGACGGAAGTTGAAGGTCAGCGTGAAGTAGACGGGGATGGGGGTACCGTCGCTCCGCCGCGCCGGCTCCCAGCGCCACTGGCGGGCCGCCTGGAGCGCCGCCTCGGTCAGGCGTGGATCGGGGCTCTGCAAGACCCGGATGTCCCGAGGGGTGCCCTGGGTGTCGAGGGTGGCGCTGAGCAGGACGATCCCCTGCACCCCCTCCTCCTTGGCGGCCTTCGGGTAGACGGGAGGGGCCTTGTCGACGGCCACCGGCTCGGTGATGCCGGCCTGCCTGTCGAACGGCACCGGGCGCGAGCGGGGCGGGTCGGGCTCGACCACCACGAAGATGTAGGGCGCGCTGGCGCCGTCCATGCCGCCGACCACGGCCCGGCCACCGCGGTTGACGTTGACGGTGGAGTCCGCCAGCACCTGTTCGCCCTGACGGAACACCACCCGGAAGGTGGCCACGCTCTGGTTGAAGCCGACCAGCTCGGCGGTGAGGCGAACGTCGGTCTCGGAGGGGGCCGGCAGGTCGACGCCCTTGGCGAGGCCCGCCTCGACGTAGCGCCCCTGCTGGAGCTTTCGGGAGGGGTCGAGCCGGAAGGTCCGCCAGAGCTTGTCGACGACGCGGGCGAAGGTGAGGCTCTCCTGCACCACCTGGGGGAGGTCGGCGAGGTCCGGAGCCGGTGCGGCCGGATCGACGGGGATCACGGTGCCGGGCACCAGCAGCACGCCGGCGGAGGCGGCCGGCTCGCCCATGGGGAAGCCGACCAGCACCGTGTAGCTGGTGGCCAGTGCCTGTTCGGGGGTGTCGGCGACGGAGGCCGGCGGGGCGAAGACGGCGAGCGCCAGGGCGATCGACGTGCCCTGGACGGCGATGTTGCGGGTCATGGCTCTTCTCCTTGCGGCGGCGGCGCCGCCGCCGGCGCCTGCGGCGCCTCGAACGTCATGTAGAGGGGGGTCTCGGCGTCCAGCCAGATCAGGGCCTGGCCGGCGTCGAGGGCCGCCGGCTCGAGGTGTGCCGTGGGCGGCGGGACGGGCGCGCGGATCCCGCGGTCGCGGCGGATGCCGAGGGTGAGGGCCACCGCCAGCACGGCGGCGGTGGCCAGCAGCGTGCGGCACGTGTGGGCGCGCCGTTGGCGGCGCGTGTGGGCGCGCCCTTGGCGCCGCGACGCGGCTTCCCGCACCCGCGAGGCGGCCTGCTGCGGCGACAGGCGGGCGGGCTTCTCCGCCCAGGTCTTCAGCGCCCGCTCGAACGGCTGCAGACGGTCCCGATCGTCTTCCACGTCGCTCACCTCCCCTCGGCGGCCAGCCCCGCCAGCACCTGGCGCAGCCGCTCGCGCGCGCGGCGCCGGTGCGAGCGGACCGAGGCCGCGTCGATGCCCAGCGCCTGGCCGATCTCCGAGTCGCTCATCCCCTCGACCACGGTCAGGTGCATCACGGCGCGCTGCCGCGGCGCCAGCCGGCGCAGGGTGCCCTCCACATCGATCGTCTGCCCGGCCGACTCCGTTCTGGGGTCGGCCGGCTCGGGGACGCCGACCAGGCTCAGGAAGCGCCGGCGGAAACGGGCCCGGCGGAAGCACAGCCGGCCCAGGATCCGGAGCACCCAGGCTCGGAAGGCGGCGGGCTCGGCCAGCCCGTCCAGCTTGCTCCAGGCCAGGACCAGGGCGTCCTGCACGGCGTCCTCGGCCTCGGCGTCGCCCACCACCGACCGCGCGAACGGGACCAGCCGGCTCCAGTGGCGCTCCACCAGGCTCGAGAAGGCCGCCGGGTCGCCCTGCTGCGCCAGACGCACCAGCCCCGCGTCGGTCTCCCCCACGTCAAGAGGAGTCTCTCACGCCCCCCGACCGTGTACACGGGGGGGGTGATGGATCAGTCGGGGGGCGCCGGGGCGGTGGCCAGCCGCACCTCCGCGGCGCCGGCCCGGCGGCAGACGTCGAGGACGCGGGAGACGTCCGCGTAGGCGACGTCGCGGTGGCCCTGCACCAGCACCGGGGCCAGCCCGGCGGGGCCGGCCCGCTGGTCGAGGAAACGGAGCAGCGCCGCGGTCTCGGTGAAGGTCGTGTCGCCGATCTGGACGGCGCCGCCCGGTCCCACCACCAGCTTCAGCTCGTCGGTGTCGCGATGGTCGGCGTGCCGGGCCATCGGTAGCGGGACCTGGGGGCCGTTCAGGAACGGCGTCGTCACCATGAAGATGATGAGCAGCACGATCATGATGTCGGCCATCGGGGTGACGTTGATCTCGGCCAGAGGACCGGCTCGGCGCCCACCTGCGCTGATGGCCATGGCGACCTCCCGCGGCCGATCGGAGCGATCGGCCCGCTTGATCCGGTTCGACACCCGCGGGAGGGAGCCGGTTCCGGGGTCTGGCCCCCGCTCCTTGACTTTTCGACGTTCTCGAAGTCAAAAGTCTAGACCTGACCCCCAACAGAAGGATCCGGGGGGTGTGGGACGACATAGGAGCGGGATGGAGGTGGAGGTTGGGCGGCTGCGGGAGGGGGACCGCGAGGCGTGGCAGGCGGTGTTTGCCCAGTACGGGGCGGCGCTGTTCCGCTACTGCTGCTGCCGGTGCGGGGGGCGGGCCGACCAGGCCGACGACCTGCGCCAGGAGACGCTGCTGGCCGCCGTCGACGGGATCGCGGGCTTTCGGGGGGAGGTCCCGCTGTTCGCCTGGCTGTGCGGGATCGCCCGCCACAAGGCGGCGGACGCGGCACGCCGGCAGCGGCGGCTCATGCCCCTCGACGACGCACCTGGGGTGCCGGACGCGGCGGCCGAGGCAGGACGCTGGGAGGTCCGCGAGCGGGTGATCGAGACGCTGTGGGCGCTGCCCGAGGAGTATCGCTCGGCGCTGCTGTGCCGCTACGTGGAGGGCGAGGACGTGATGACGGTGGCGCGGCGTGCCGGGCGCGGCTACAAGGCCGCCGAGTCGTTGCTGTCGCGGGCCCGGCGGGCCTTCCGCGAGGGTTTCGGCGCCCGGCCACGCGGGCGCGGGGAGAAGGGGCATGACGCAACCGTTCGAGCCTGACGAGGCCGAGCTCGGCGAGCTGCTGCGGGAGGCGATGGCGGTGCCCGCCCGTCCGCTCGACCGCGCCCAGACCGCGCAGATCCTCGACAGGCTGCCGGCGGGTCGGCGTGCCAGCGGGGTCTCGCTCTCGGCCCCCTTGGGCCTGGCGGTGGTGGCCCTGTTCACCCTCGTCGGGTGGTCGATGGGCCAGCCGCCCGGCGTGCTGCGCTGGCTGGGGCTGGTCACGCTGGCCGCCAACCTCGGCCTCGGCCCGCTGGCGACCGCCGCCATCCTCTGGAGAAGGAGACGAGCCCATGTCGCGTAGAGCCAAGCCGCTGCTGGCCGCCTCGCTCGGGGCGCTGATCGGTGCCGTGGTCGCGTTCGGGATCGTCGCGGCGCGGCGGGAACGGGCCCTGGTCGACAACGGCGCCGAGCGGGACACCGTCCAGCAGGGCGCCCGCCGGATGCTGCCGGAGAGCGCCGAGGGCGCCGCCGATCCGCGGCTGCGCCAGGCCGTCGAGAGGCTCGCCGCCGCGCCGGGCGTGGCCCGCCTGTTCCTGGTCGACGCCGACGGGCGCATCGTCCTGAGCTTCCGCGGTCCGGGCCGGGCGGGCGAGGCGGTGGCCGAGCTGGCCCCGCCGGACGACCGGGCCACCATCGACAGCCTGCGCCCTCCGCTGGCCGCGGCCGACCGGCGGGCGCTGCTGGCCGCCGCGGCGATCCGGCGCGATGGCGATCACAACGACGTGTTCAAGCCGCTGACGCTGCAGGTGCCGGACGCCGACGGCCAGCCGCGGGCGGTGGTGGCCCTCTGCTACGACATCAGCTCGAGAGCGGGCACGACGGCCATCACCGTGCTGCCGATCGCGATGGGTCTGCTCCTGTACTGGCTGGGCCTGGCCGCCTGGGTCTTCTTCGATGCCCGGGTGAGACAGGAGAGCCCCTGGCTGTGGGGCCTGCTGGTGCTGGTCACCAACCTGGCCGGCGCCCTCGCTTACGTCATCGCCACCCGACGTGAGGCCGCCGGGCCGGCACCGGGCGGGCCGGGCCACGATCTGCTGGCCGGCCTGGCGATCCTGCTGCTGCTGCTCGGCCCCCTGGTGGGCGCGGAGGCGATGGTGGGCGGCGCCCTGGTGGCCCTGGTGCTCGGCGTCTTCCTCGTGGTGCGGTCAAGAAGACGGGGTCAGACCCCCATTTCTTGACTTTCCGACGTTCGCGAAGTCAAAAGTCTAGACCTGACCCCCGCTATCGCGTTCGTCTCTCCAGCACGGCGATCACGCGCCGCTGTGCGTCCTCCGCCTGCGGGAGCATCCTCGGAAACCGCTCGGCGGCCTCTTCGGCAATCTCACCCACCGTCCGCCGGCCGTCGATCGCCTCGAGGATGAAGCGGTCCACCTCGAGCTCCCCAGTCAGCTTCGCCACCTGGTCCGGCTGCCAGCGGACGAGCTGTCCGGCATCCATCGGCGTGCCTTCGAGCGAGTTGGCCTCACGCTGCTGCTCGCCCACCGTGACCTGCCAGCGCCAGACCATGTTTCGGCCGAACGGGCCCGCCTCGAGGGAGAACGCGATCTCCTGACCCGCCGCCACCACCGGCGGCTCTTCGAAGGGGAAGACGGTCTGCTGCCAGGCGGTCGGGGGCGACAGGGGTCCCGTCGCCAGCCACTCGCCCGCCAGCTCCAGGTCGAACCAGAGCGCCAGGCCGTGGACGGCCGCTTCGCGCCCCGCCTTCACCATCCCCGAGATCCGAACCTGTGGCTCCTCGAGCCGGGCCAGGTCGACCTCCTGCGCCATCAGCGGTGGCGCGATCGGCGCCGCACCGTCGAGTCTCCGAACATAGGGGTTGGAGAACGCCCTGTGGCGAGAGGGCGTCAGGTCGACGCTCGAGGAGCGCTCCCTGGTGAAGCGGAAGCGGTCGATCTCCTCCCGCCCCTCCCGATCCTGGACCGGCGCCACCCAGAGCCGTGCCCGCGCGGGAACCAGCCGTCCCCCAGGCAGAAGCCAGCGCTCCACGGCGTCGGCCAGCGTGCGTGTCACCCCCGGGGAGAGCAGGCTCATCGCGAAGTCCTCGAAGACCACCACCTGGGCTCGCTCGGGAGGGTCCAGCTCGGTGGATCGGCCGGCGAGGAACCGCACTCGATCGGCGCAGCCGTTGGCCTCCACCACCTCGCGGGCCACCTCGATGATGGGCTCCACCTCGACGGCGTAGACCCGAGCCGCGCCCGCCCGGCACGCGAAGACCGTGAAGTTGCCGAGGGCGCAGCCCAGGTCGACGACGACGTCGCCGGGGCGCACCGCGGCGGCGATGGCGCGTCGGAAGGCAGCGACCCGGACGGGATCGTCGGTCATCCGCCGGTAGCTGTGGATCATGAGCTCACCGGCCGATCGGACGAGGGTGTCCGCCTACACGTCGACCGAGCCGCCCACGCTACTAGACGCACCAACACGCGTTCTTGCCCTTCCCCGCGAACTGGCAGGTCCCTCCACCGACACATGGCGTGTTCCCGCACTTGTCTGCCGCACGGCCCTTGCATTCGGTCGACGTGATGATCGTCTGCGCGTCGGCCACGGTGGGCGCCACGATCGTTATCACGGCCGGGACCAGCGCCGCCCGCACCCCGAAGCGACCCAGCGCGCGCAGGTAGTCACGGCGCGAGGTGCCCTCTTCGACAACCGGAACCGGTGGCTCGCCTTCGAGCAGATGGGCCTGGTGCAGCCGCTCGAGCGCCAACCAGACGGCGGTCTCGTCGACCTCGGCCTCCATCTCGGCTTGCAGCTTCGGCACCAGGCTCGAGACGCTGGTCCGACCGTCACAATGCCGCCAGACGAGGGCGGCCGTCTGGTTCAGGCACGAGGCCTTGTGGCGGTCCAGGTCGTAGACCAGGACCTCGTCGTGCAGCCTCCGGGTCACCAGCCCGGCCTTCCGCGCGCGCGGCAGCGTGGCGCTCATGCACAACCCTGCAGGACCGTGCCGCGCGCCTCCGGGGTCGCAACGGCAGGGAGGGTGAGCGCGTCCCAGCGTTTCCCGAGCCTCGCCAGCAGCTCCCGCGTGCCACCGCGAACGCCCTTCCAGGTCGGGGCCTGATCCACCACCCGCGTCAGCACGTCGAAGACGCGCTCGGGGCGGCGGCGGGCCGGAATCGTGTGGTTCAGCAGCTCGAGCAGGGCCTGGCCCCTGCTCACCCGCCTCGGCCGCCACGCCGCGCCCCGGCGGTAGCGCGTCACGATGACGAGACCGACGCGCAGCGGGCCGTGCCCCACGTCTCCCCCCAGGTCCTGGACCGGGCGTCTGGACGACCTCCCGGTCTTCCGGTCGCGCCTCGACAGCGGGATCGGATACGGGTGGACGCGACCGCGATCGTCGAGCAGCGCGAACTCGTCCGAGTAGTACGTCCCGCCGGCCTTCACCAGGGCCTCGACCAGGCGGCTCTTGCCGCTCCAGCTACGACCGGGGATCACGATCGCGCACCCGTTCCAGCCGACGACTCCGGCGTGGACGAAGACCCGGCGCGGCGAGCGCTCCGCGACGTGATAGTGAATGCCGACCTCGAGCGCCCGCAGCGTCTGGTCGAGGTCGAAGCTGCGGGCGAGCTGGGCCGAGCCGGAGTAGGCAAGATGGTAGCGACGAGTACCGTTGCGGCCGGATCCGCCGACGATGAGCGAGAAGAGGTGGTCGACGGTCGGAGAGGACGCCGGCCGCCAGCCGGGAGGAAGCCGCTCGAGCAATCGATCCATGATGGCCGGGTCGTTCACGCGGACGCCCGCCCGGCAACCGAAAGCCCCGAAGGCAAGACCTGCCTTCCACCCGAGGCGATCGAGCTTGGCCACTCAACCGTCCGGCCGGCGCAGTCGCGGCACACCGAGCATCGGCGTCTCCAGGCTCCAGGGTAGCACACGCCCTCACGCCAAAGCTATCTGCTGCAATGACTTCAGGGCCCAGCCCCGGGCGACGCGCGCGACCCAGAGGAGACCCGGCTCCAGGCCAGGCGGGTGCCCCGCCCCAGCGCCCGAGCCAGGCGCCGGCAGCTCCAGGCCGGCGCGCCCGGGTCGCGCGGCGCCAGCGTGGCCACGAGCAAGGCTCCGCGACGCCCGGCCGACAGCTCCCAACGGGCCCGGCCGAGGGATCTGGGCCCCGAGGCGAGCAGGCCCTCCGGCTGGCCCAGCCTCTCCCGCAGCCAGCTCTGGAAGCCGCCGCCCAGCGCGGCTCCCAGCACCCGCTCCGCTTCCCCAGGCAGCCGCGGACACCCTGTGGTGACGCGCGCCGCTTCCACCGCCGCGATCACCGCCGGCGCGGCACGGGCGTGGCGTGCCACCTCCACCAACACCTCCGGCTCAGGTGGCGCGCGCTCCATCAAGCGCCGGAGGTCCAGGTACTGCAGGAGTGACAGCCCGAGCCCGTTCTGAAAGGCCGCGTGCAGGCTGAGCTGGACGAGCAGATCGGCGCTGGACGGGCGCCGCCCGACCTGGCCCGATCCGCTCTCGCGGCGACGCCAGAGGCCGTCCGCATCCACCGGGAACAGCCCGGGGCACGAGCAGAAGCTGTGGTGCAGCTCGAGTGAGCCTCCCGTCACCGGGTCCGAGAAGGCCCACGCATGATCGGCCCGGGGCCCGGCTTCGAACCCGGCCTTCCTCAGGGTCTCGACGGACGCGGCGAAGTCGTCCAGGGCGATGAGATCGACGTCGGCCATCGGCCGCTCGGCCACCGACTCGTACAGCCGCTCGGCGACCGCGGCGCCCTTGAGCGGGAGGCAGCGAAGGCCCGCTTGCTCGAGCAGGCGCTCGGCCCGCGCCGCCAGCTCGAGTTGCACGACGCCGTTCGAGAAGCCCTGGTGGTAGGCCTCGCGCAGCTCCCTGCGGATCGGCTCCGGCCAGCCCTCCCCTTTCGTCTCGATGGCGACGTGCAGCAGCGGGGCGACGCGTTGCGCGCGCGCGGCCGTCGCCAGCTCGACCGCGGATTCGGCCGAGGCCGGCCGCGGGGGCACACCCGTACGCAGCCACTCCATGAGCTGACACACGGGCATGCCCTCGACAACAGCCGGAGACGAACTCCTCACCCTTCACCCTGCTCGCGAACGCGTCGTCTCGAGTGACCCGGGCCGCTGGAGGACCTGGCCGGCGCTCGACACGGGCACGATCACGAGCGCGTCACGCGTCCCCTTTGGCGGCCTGGAATCGTCCAACGCCGGTCCCCGCGACCTCAGGATCGCAAGCACTCGTTCCATGGCCTCACTCTAGCTTGTGGTTGGTGCTGTCGCCGTGGGCGCGCAGGTCCAGGCGCAGGCTGGCCAGTCCCTGCCGGGCCAGCCGCTCGGCGAGGGGGGCGTAGGCGGCGCGCGTCCCCGCCGCCTTGTTCAGCATCAGGACGGCGGGGACGTCCGACTCGCCGCCAGGGATCACGAGATCGCTGACCAGCTTCCATCCGTCGCTCGCGATCGACAGCCTCTCGCGCCGCTCGCTCAGGCGAACACCGTCGGGACGCCGCTCCTCCAGCCGGCGGAGCATCTGGCGCCACGAGGCGGCGTCGCCACGGAGGTGGGCGTCGAGGAACAGCCGGACGTGCTCCGCCATCCCTCCCAACCCGACGAGGGCCTCGGGGTCGGCCTCGTCGCCCAGCGCGATGGCGCGTCCCGCGCCCTGCGACAGGACCAGGTCGCGGTGTCTCAGCCCGGTCAGCTCGAGGCAGAGCGCGGGCGCGCGCCCGTGTTCGCGGAAGAAGCGGCCGTCTCGCTGTACCGGGACGTCGCTCCACCCCGCGTCGAAGTGGAGGAAGGGCGTCAGCAGCGCGTCGGCCTCGACCCCGCCGGCGGCGGCGAGCAACGCCGCCCCGTACGCGTATCCGGTCCCGCTGTCGAGGCTGACGGCCGCCCGGAACCGGCCCGGGTGTCGCAAGCGCAGCAGCGCCTGCGACACGCCACCCGCGCTCCAGGCGACCAGCCCCAGGCGAGAGACATCGACGTCCGGGCGGGCCGCGAGCGCCTTCAGGGCCCGCTCCATGTCCTCCACCTGGGCCTGGACGCCGTCCAGGTCGAAGCCGAGCCGCTCGGTCTCGCTCTTTCCATAACTGGCGAGGCACGCCACGACGTAGCCGTGGCCGGCGAGCGCCTCCACCAGGGGCAGGTTCCAGAAGCTGCGCCCGCCGAGCCCCGTCTCGAACAACACCAGCGGGTGTCGGCCGGGAAGGAGGGGCGCTCCGAGGGAGGCGCCGCTGCGCGCCGAAAGGACACGCCGCCATGCGGCCTCGGAGAGAGGTGACGTCCGTCCGGCATCGAAGCTGCGGCGGGCGGCGGCGAGCGCATCCGCTCGCACGCTCTCGGACGCAAGCACCGGGGCGGCTCCCGTCCAGTCCGCCACCACGTAGTCCTCGACATCCAAGGGAGCCCCGCCCGGCCCGGCGGCCGGATACCAGACCGAGACCTGGACCGGCCTCCCCCGCGTGCCCGAAGGGTCGGTGGAGGACGGCCACGGGCGCGAGGTGTCCCGAAGCCGCAGCGAGGCGAAGCCGACCGCATGCGGGCCGGGGTCGATGCCGGCGACCTTCAGAAGCTCGATCGGGCCGACCTCGGCCGCCGAGGCGTCGATCGGCAGGGCCAGCGCCAGCGCGAGGATCAGCTCGCAGAGGAGGCCCACGAGGCCGGGCCGAGACAGGCGTGTGGTCGGCATGCTCGAGGACTAGGTAACTACGAAGCAGTTGGCACGTCAACGCCCCGGCACCAGTCGCCCCGGGGGCCTCCGAAGAAGCTGCGGAGCAGGCCTATTCGACCGGGGCGTCCTTCAGCAGCCTGCCACACCCGACCTCCAGCCCTGCCTCCGTGACCGCCAAGGCAATCCGGCGCGACGGCGATCGCAACCACGTGTTCAAGCCGCTGACGCTGCAGGCCCGGACGCCGACGGCCAGGCGCGGGTGATGGGGACTCAGGTGCTCGGCGTCTTCACTCGTAGTGCGGTCAGGAGCGGGGGTTCAGACCCCATTCCTTGGCTTTCCCAGATTCTCGAAGTCAAAAGTCTAGACCTGACCCCCGAAGCGTCACGCTGACGGTGTGGCTCGTGTAGTTGTAGAAGGCGTCGTTGGAGTGGTGGCGGGTGAGGTCGTAGGCGAGGAGGAGGTCGAGGGTGACCGGGCCGGTGTGGCCGGCCAGGAAGGGCTGGGCGAGGGAGAGGCGGGCGTGGACGATCTCGTCGGCGCGGAGCGGCTCGCCCGGCTGGGGGAGGCCGTCTTCGGCGAGGGCCACCGCCGAGACATAGTCCCGGTCGCGCCAGCCGGCCAGGGCCTCGAGCTCGGCCCCTCCCGAAAAGACGCCCTTGACGGCCAGCAGCAGCGCCCGCTGGTCGCTGGCGTAAGGGTCGTCGTAGACGCCATCGTCGAAGAAGCCCTCGGGCGTGGTCACCAGCGCCGGGGGCGTCCGGCCCGCGACGCGGCGCAGGCTCGCCTGCACGCGCACGCCGGCCTGGTCGCCGAGGGACTGCGCCACGCGGAAGAGCCCCGCCCACAGCCGGGCGTGGTCGCCGTCGGGCGAGAGCGCAACCGACGCGGTCCGCAGCCCCGGCCCCATGCCGCGACCCCTTCCCTGTCCCGACCCGGCGCCGAGCGACGCCAGCTCGGGAGACGTCGTCAGCTCGCCCTGGAAGGACTTGAGGCCGAACGCCAGCTCGCCGATCAGCGTGGTGCGGCTGGCGAGGTTCACTCGCCCATCCAGCGACAAGCCGTGCTCAAGCTGGTCGAGCGGCGAGAGGTCCGGGAAGCGGCGCTGGTCCAGCCGGTAGCCGAGCCTCAGGGCCGCGGTCGGCCGCGGCTGCAGGTCGGCCACCAGCCAGCCGGAGAGGCCCCGGTAGTCAGCGTGGGACCAGCTCGCGCCGTTGTCGCGGAGCTGGCCAGACGCGCCCAACGACACGCCCACGCGCTCGGTTTCGTCGAGGGCGAATCGATAGCCGACGCCCAGCTCGTGGCGAAGGAAGCCCCAGTCACCGGGCGTGCCGTAGCTGCCGCCGTCGAGCGAGTAGTGGATCCGGCCCCGGCCGGCGCCGAAGTCGTAGGCGCCCAGGAGCTGACCGGCGAAGCTTCCCCGGATCTGCGAGTCTTCGCCCGGGGCCAGGCACGAGGCCAGCGCGCCGCCGAGCGAGGACTCGAGGCGCGGCTGGCCGAAGGCCGTCGTGCTCACGGCCAGGGCGAGCGCCGCGAGCACGACCCGTGGCCGAATCACCGGCGGCCGCCGGCTCCGCGGCCGCCACGCCGGCCACGACCGCGCGGGCCAGTTCCGTCGCAGCCGCCGGAGCGCGCGCCGTAACCGGTGCCATCGGCCGGCCCGACGCCGGTCCCGGTCCCGTCACCCGGCCCGTAGCCGCGACCGCCGCTCCGTCCCGCCTGACGCCCCTGGCCGTTGCCGTTGGCCTGTCCCTTCCCCTGGACCTGGCCCTGACCCTGGCCACGACCCGCGCGAGCCGGGTAGTTGTCGCAGATGCCGTCGCCGTCCCGGTCGACGAAGCCGCCCGGCGGGACCTGGGCCTGCTGCTGCGCCTGGGCCGTCTCCTGCACCTGGACCTTCGTCTGCTGCGGGGCCGCCGGGTCCTCCGCCGCCACGGGCAGGGCCCACGCCAGCGCCAGGCCGAACGTGATCGCTGTGAGCTGTCTCATCGGTCTCTTCTCCTTCTGGGGCGGCTCTGGGCCGCCCACCTGCTCCTTGTGCAAGCCGCGCACCAGCTCGCGGGCTACCGGTCCGAGCCGCACAGGGCCTTCTGGAGACTCGGCTTGGAGGAAAGGCCAGGCGGGAGGTGCCGCTCGCCGGGTCGACCGAAGGGTCGAGCTTCGACGAGAACGTCGAGATCGCATGCCCACCGAGGTATCATCCGTCGGCGGCGCGGCTCGGGGGCAGCCGCCCGTGATGGGGTGAATCGTGAGAAGGCCTTCGCTGCTCCCCGCCTGTGCCCTGGCCGTGCTGGCCCTGGGCCCCGCTCCCGAAGCCACCGCCGAGGATCGGCCTCCCCTCGAGATCACCTACGTGGCCAACGACGGCTTCCTGCTCCGCGCCGGTCAGCGGGCGGTGTTGATCGACGCCCTCTTCGGTGGGCGTCCGCTGGACTTCTGCGACGTGCCGGACCAAGAGACGCGGAGGCGCCTCGAGGCCACCTCCCCCCCGTTCGACCAGGTGGACGTCGCCCTCGTCACGCACCGGCACATCGACCACTTCGAGCCGACGCTGGCCACCCGCTTCCTGAAGGCCCGGCCCCAGGCCGTGCTGGTGGGCCCCAGACAGGTCGTGGCGGCCCTTCGGGAACAACCCGACTTCGCCTCGGTGGCCGGGCAGGTCCGCGAGGTGACGCCGAAGCTCGGCTCGTCCGAGACGCTGGAGATCGGTGAGATCGGGGTCCGCGCGCTGCGGCTGCGTCACAGCCCCTACATGGTCACGGACGAGAAGACGGGCAGGCAGTACAACCGCCACCAGGACGTGGAGAACGTCGGGTATGTGGTCAGGCTCGGAGGCCATGCGCTGCTCCACATCGGCGACGGCGTCCTCTACCCGGGCGACGAGCACTGTCGCTTCGACCTGGACTCGGAGCGCCTCGACCTCGCCTTCGTCGGGGATCTGCTCTGGGAGCCGACCGCGCAACGCGCGGCCACGATCCGTCGCTGCCTGAAGCCGGGCCGGGTGGTCGTGATGCACCTCGACCCGGACCAGCGCCGCGACATCGACGCCCTGGTCCGATCCGTCAGCGAGGGCCTTCCCGAGATCCTGGTGCCGGGCCGCCCGGGCACACGCCTGGCGCTGCTGGACTGACGGGGGCCGGAGAGATACCGCGGAGGGATCGACTTCCCGAAGCCCTTCTCATCGGGGTGCCCTGAGCTCCGGGCTGTCCTGGACGTAGTCCATCGCCCAGAGAGCCGTCGCGAGCTGGACCGAGGCGAGCTTGCGAATCGGGATCACCCGGTAGTCGAGGCTCGCTTCGGCCTCGGCGGCGCGGGCCTGGAACTCCGCCAGGGCCTCCTCCAAGACCGTCAGGAGCAGTGCGGGAGGATCCGTGCCGCGGTGGCCCTTCTCGTGCTCCAGCAGCCGGACGAACTGACCCAGGTCGAGCAGACCCCAGAATCGCCTCAGCACCAAAGCATCCCACTTCTCGGCCTTCGTCGCCCTGCGTTCGTACGCCGGGTCGGAGCGCACCGCGTCCTCCATGGTGTCCAGATCGTTCTCGGCCGTCCTCAGGCGTTCCTCGACCGCAGAGACGAAGGGCGATCTCACCGTCAGCACCGGCCGGACCTTCTCGTATCGCGACTTCGTCCACTGGTACCGCTGCCGCTCCTCGGCGATCGCCGCAAGGTTGGCCTGCCGACGGGTCGTGTCGCTTTGTCCCACGTCCTCGATCCGGGGATCGAAGAAGTAGGGGAGCTCGCAGTTGACGGTGAGCGCGCGGTGGCTGGCCCTGATGTAGTCGTCGCTCGAGGCGCCGCTTCTGAGCACCTCGCCCGGGGGGATCGGCGAATGCGCCTCCAGGTAGTCGTAGCCGTCGGTGAAGTAGAGCATCGCGAACATGGACCTGTCGTCGAGCTTGACGCCCCAGGGGACCTCCGGCTCACCCTGGTGCAGCGGAAGGCCCTGCTCCGCGACGAGGTCGTAGAGTCGTGGGTACAGCTCGGAGACGTCCTGGGACCAGTAGAAGTAGACGCCTCCGAACCCGGAGTTGTGCAAGCCGAAGGAGAAGTTGATGGGGTTGTCGTCGATGATCTCCATCAGTGCCTGTGCTTCGGGCGTCGGCGTCTCGAACCGATAGGACTTGTAGCTCACCGGGAAGGTCCACTGGACCTGCTGGTAGCTGGGGGGCCGGTAGTAGTTGCGCGCGTAGCGGGTGAGGCTCAGCTCACCCTTGAACCAGCCTTCGTTCAGCCTGGCCTTGTCCGGCTCGGCGCAGACCACCAGGTGCCAGGTGAAGTCGAAGTGGTCTCTGAGCGCCTGGTTGCGCGCCAGCTCTCCCGCCAGGTAGTGCAGCATCATCGAGCCGATGGGCTCGTTGGGATGAGGAAACCTGAATAGCAGCGCGTGGTTGCGGCCCTGGCCGACTCGGCACTCGTAGATCGGAGTCCCCGTCGCCGTGTGCCCCAGCGTCCTGACCGTGACGATCTCCGGATACTGCTCGCCCAGGCGAAGCACCGACTGGTACAGCTCGTCCACGGTCAGGAAGTCCCGATAGTCCGGGACGTTCGCCACCACCGAGCGGAACAGCTCCTCCTTGGACGAGACGACCTTCCCGTCATCGGCGAAAGCCGGTGAACCGGCCAGACACAGACACAGCGGGAGTGGTACGACCAGGCGCATGGACCTCCTCCTCATCGGGGCGCAGGGCGGCAGGTGACGGACACCCGGCCGAATCGTACAACGACACGGGGCGACGACCCCCACCCCTGCTGCGCGGGACGCGGGCCGGGCACCGCCTTCCGCTCTCGTTCCAGGTCACCGTCGGGACCCGCGGTGACCATGTGCTCGAGGGCGGTTCTGGGATCGACGATCTAGCGGTCCGTGGTGGCAGTAGGGGCAACGGCGGGCGCCGGCGCGCTGCGCGCCGTTGATTCTCCACGCTCTGCAGAAGTAGGCTGCGGGTGGGGCGTCACTCTACGCCCAGCCAGAGGTGATCGCGTGGGCAAGGACAAGAAACGCCACAGCTTCTCGACCGAGGAGAGCCTCTGCGACCTGCGCAAGCAGATCCAAGAGCACCTGGAGGAGTACAAGCAGCTCGTCCGCGACCCCGCCTACGTGTGCCGCAAGTGCGGTCGCGCGGCCCGCAACGCCGACAACCTCTGCAGACCGGAGCCCCTCTAGGTCGCCACCCTCCGCGTGGAGGGACGGGAACTGACGGTCGTTCTGGGGAATGAACGGTCGATCTGGGGAATGAGCGGTCGTTCCAGGGAACGGGCGTCTCCTCCGCGGAACGGCAGGCGCCCGCACGCGGGCTCGAGGCGCCGATGGAGCGGACCGGTTCGGTAGGGGGACGCGCCGACGGAACCGACGAACGGAGGTGGGATGGAGCCGAGCCTGCCGCCGGACCCGGGGGTGCTGATCGTGGTGTGGGGCCTGTCGCTGCTGGTGGGCGTCCCGCTGATCCGCGCGATGCTCAGAGCCGAGGGGCGTTGAAGGTGTCGCACGCGCTGGGGTCGCCGCTCTCCAGGCCCCGCCGCAGCCAGCGCACGCGCATCTCCGACGATCCGTGCGTCCAGGACTCGGGCACGACGTAGCCCTGGGCCTGTGCCTGGATCTTGTCGTCGCCGATCGCCGAGGCGGCGCGCAGCCCCTCTTCGAGATCGCCCGGCTCGAGCTGATAGTGGCCGGCCGCCGCGGCGCGGCTCCCCCAGACGCCGGCGAAGCAGTCGGCCTGCAGCTCGAGCCGGATCGAGAGATCGTTCGCCGCCTCCTGGCTGCGCGCTCGCTCCTGCATGGCGGTCACCTGGTCCGAGATGCCCAGCAGGGTCTGCACGTGGTGGCCGATCTCGTGGGCCACCACGTAGGCCTGGGCGAAGTCCCCGGGGGCGCCGAAGCGGCGGTCCAGCTCCCGGAAGAACGACAGGTCCAGGTAGACGTGCTGGTCGCCCGGGCAGTAGAAGGGCCCCGACGCGGCCGACGCGAACCCGCAGGCGGAGGAGACCCGCCCGTCGAACAGGACCAGCGTCGGCTCACGGTACTGGCCTTCGAGCAGCCCCGACCAGACGTCCTCGGTCGAGCCGAGAACCCGGGCGATGAACCGCGCCTGAGGGTCGTCGGGAGGCGGCGTTCCCCCCGTCTCGGCCGGCGGCGACGCCACCTGCTCCACCAGCCCCAGCAGCGGCAGGAGCTTCCGCGGGTCGGCGCCGGTGAGGAACGAGATCCCCAGGATGACCAGCAAGCCGGCGCAGCCCAGGCCTCCCACCCGCCCGCCGGGCAGCGCCCGGCCCCTCCGATCCTCTACGTTCGCGCTCTGTCGTGCGCCCCGCCAACGCATGCTCTCCTCCTAGGCCGGTCCCACGCCGGCCAGCGCCACTCGACGAATCATAGTCCTTGGCTCTCCTACAATCTCGAAGTCAAAAGTCCAGGAAGACGGTCACCTGCGGGCTGGAGGCAAGCGGGATCGTGGGATCGGCAACGAGGTCAGGATGCGGTTCTGGGCCGTGAGCCGCCGATTCCGGGCCGTGAACGGCCGCTTCTGATGGCTGAGCTGCAGCGGTCGCCAAAGGCCTCAGAGAGCTGGCCGGCGGCCGCGACTAGCAACCAGATGCAGCTGCCAAGGCGCAAGAACTGCATGTAGGCCCGCTCCGCGGGCCGTCATCATTCAATTCGCGTCTTGCAGCTGATCTGGAGCGTTCGGCGGACCTAGAGGACTGAGACTCCATGGCCGGCACAGATGACTTGGCGCAGGGGTCGCCGCTCTGCTCCAGCCAGATCTGGAGGGCTACCGCTACTACAGGTCCCACAGCCAGTTCCGCCTTCGGGATCAGGACACGACTGACGATCTCACTGCTTCGGTGACTGCGTGTCGTGGCGGAGGCGCACCGTATACCCTGGCGTTCTACTTCGGTGTCCACCACCACGCTGTTGAACGGCTGATCGCCGACACCAACGCTGGGCCGGTGACGCCCTAATGCAGGACGATCTTCCAGAACTCGTACAACATCGCACCAGGCCGGGACATGGAGTTCGATGGCGCGACTGTCTGGTTCGGTATCGAGTCGCCCGTGGCGCTGCGGGAGATCGAGGAGGGCGTCCGCGCGTTTGTGCGTGGCTTCGTGATCCCGTACCACCGCGATTTCGGGACGTGCACACGGTCAGAGACCACCTCGCCAGGCAGGACGGCTGGGTCCTCAACCACACTCCCTACGAGCAGGTCCTGGCCATCGACGCGAGTGAGGGCGCCAGGGACCGCGCAGGGGCGTATCTTCGGGAACTGCAGCACCGGAGCGATGGCGGTGATCGGTACGACAAGAGACGCTTCAACGCTTTCTACTCAGGAATCCGTGGACGCTTTCCTGCCGTCTTCTCGGAGTTCGCGTTGACCTGGTGATGGATCGACCAGTCGGCTGGAACAGCGGGCCACCGAACAAGGGCGTGCAGCTGAAGCCCCGCGTTCGGCGGACGAAGGAAGGGGCGGCCGCCCGGGCAGAGGTTGAGTGATGAATTGCAGGAAGGTCGTGGTGGTCGTTGGCCTTCTCGGTAGCTTCGTCCTGGGCTCAGCGGTCGGGGCCGCTGTGATGCTCTTCCGGACGGTGCCGGCGTCAGCAACTTCTCTTGCTTCGCTCGATCTCGAGCGGTCGGGCACTGACGCCTACGTCAAGTACCGCTACGGGTCGTACGAAGTGGCGAAGGCGGCCTTGCTGGAGCACGCCCAGCGGCTGTCGACACCGGAGGCTGCCGCTAACCCGCTGGTAGGCCCGGGGGCGGAGGTCGACCTAGGCCTGACATATGGGCGGCTCGCCATCGCTGCTGAGCGCGCGGACAACGAGAAGGACGCCGCCGACTACATGCTGCTGGCCACGCAGACCGTGTTCATCGAGGGGCAACAAGCCAGAGAGAGCCAAGTGCGAATGATGGTCACCCGACTTGACGAAGCCTGGGATCGGCGCCTTGCCGGGACAGCGAAGCACCCATGAGAAAACACGCGGCGCCGAACAACCGCTTGGAGCAGTCGCACGAAGGGAAAGTACCACGGCGCCGTCGTCCGATGCCTGGGCTTCAATCGAGGAGAGGGGTCTCCCCCCAGTCCTCGACCTCTCCGACAATCGCGAAGTCAAAAGTCTAGACCTGACCCCCGCCACCACAGCGGGACCTCGATGGCAACGTGCCACGAGTCGTTGGGACGGCCTCCGCCACTGGGCCACAGGCGGGTGTGGCCGACTCGGAGCACGGAGAAGAGGCCGACGTCGACCTTGAGCCCCCAACACGTTCCCGGGCACCCGACGTTCCGATCGAAGCTCTGGAAGAGCAGGCCTCCGGCTGTCACGTCGAGCAGGGGGAAGGGGATCACCCCGACGTTGTGGAGGTAGGTCCCTCCCAGGAGCCCCACCCTGTATCCGAGCTCCGCGCTCGCCCCCCGGTAGCCCAGACCCAGGCGGCCTGAAGGCCCGTGGTAGGTGCCCCCGGCACCGGTGATGAGGGCGCCAGGGGCCGACACGCCGACGCCCAGCGGCGAGCCCACCTCCAACCCCAGGCCGCCGACCATGGCCCACGCCGCGGCTCTCCGGCGCCGCTCCTCGGCGCGGCGTCGCGCCTGCACGGCACGGGCCGACTCGGAGCGACCCGCCAGGCGGCCGAGGGCCCGATGGTCACAGAGGGCCGCGTACACGAGCTCACGAACGACGACGTCCTGCGAGGCCTGGGCGACCCCGGCGAGGGTCTGATCCGTGGAGCCGTCGTCGTTGCTCCGACACCGGCGCAGGAGGCCGATCCGCCGTGCCGCGCTCAGGGCCACCGTCCGGCTGCCGGAGCCGATGGCCAGCTCGCTCAGGACGGCGGGGTCCTCGAGCCGCTGGACGGCGGCGATGCGCAGGAGCACCGGCTCCTGGCCGGAGCGGGCCAGGCGCAGCAGCAGGGTCTCGTCGTCGAGCCGCTGCACGGCGGCGCGCCGTGCCAGGGGATCCGGGTGCTCGACGGCCAGCCGGGCCAGGGCCGTCTGCGGCAGCCCACGGATGATCTCGGTCCTCACCTCGGGATCGGGGTCGTGCCAGGCCAGGTCCAGCAGCGTGGGAGCCGACGCGTCCGGGCTCCGGCGCCTCAGCTCGTCGATGGCGGAGAGCCGGGCCGCCACCCAGGCGTCCCCGGTAGCGACCGAGAGCAGGGTGTCGAGGTCGAGCCGCTTGGCGGCCGCCGAGCGCACCTCCGGCTCCGGGTCCGTGCCCAGGACGGTGACGAGCACGCTCTGGGCTTCGATCCGTTCGACGGCGGCCTTCCTCACCCCCGTCTCCTGGTCGAAGCGGGCGACGCGCTCCAGCGTGGTCGGGTCGGAGACCATCGTGGTGGCGTGGTGGCGGACCTCTTTGTCGCCGTGGCCGAGGGCCAGCTCCTGCCAGGTGGCAGCGTCGATGCCGCCCCGGCTCTCCAGCAGCCGCAGGACGTAGCGGCGCGCTTGGGAGTCGGTCTGGCTGTACACGAGACGCTTCAGGAGCGCGTCGTCCGTCACGCGCGCCAGCCCCTCCCGGGTCCAGAGCGCCTCGATCGAGAGCTCATAGGGGTGTGCGGGTCGATGGCGGTCCAGCCGGTCGAGGGCGGCCAGCCGGACCCCCTCGTCCTGGCCCTCGTCGGCAACCAGCGCGGCGAGTGTGGGGCCATCCTCGAGCTGGGCCGCGGCGGCTCTGCGGACCGCAAGGCTCGGGTCCTGCCGGGCGATCTCCGAGAGGACCCGCTGGTCGTCGAGGAACCAGACCGCGCTCTCCCGCACGTCGGGTGTGTCCGTGCCCGTCGCGATCTCGGCGAGGACGGGGTTGTCCTGGAGGGCCACGATGGCCGTCAGTCGAGCCGCCTTCCACGGCGAGCCCTTGGCGAGGCCGGCGAGCAACCGGGGATCGCCGAGCTTCGCGCAGGCCTCCATCCGGTTCTCACGCTGACGGGCGCTCGACGCCAGCTCGCGAAGCTGCTCCCGATCCTCGATCATGTCGAACGACATCCTCTCTCTCGAGGCGCGGACCACTCGGGCGGCCAGCCGAGGGTCCCCGAGCCTCTGGAGGGCGACCTGCCCCGCCGGCCCGCCCCTGACCAGGGCCAGCTCGCGCAGCACGCTCGGGTCGGTCACCTGCCACGCCGCGCCGGCGGCGACGTCGGGGCCCCAGTCGAGGGCGATCCACGCAGCGATCTCCGGGTCGGCGATGCGGGCCGACGCGGCCTTCGTGCAGTCGGTGGCCGCGATCGCGAACAGCACCGCCAGGCGCTCGGTCGCGTCCTCGATCCGGTCGGCGGCCGCCAACCGCACCGCGGGCGACATGTCGCTGCGGGCGATCCGTCCGACGGCAGCCGGGTCGGTGAGCCACCGAGCCGCCTGCGCACGATCCCAGGCGTCCTTGGCGTCCCGGGCGCGCCCGAGCAGGCGCCGGCAGGCGCCCTCGTCCCCTTCCCGACACCCACGCGCCATGGCCCAGGTCTTCCAGTGCCTGCCGAGGGCACGGACCGCCGCCACCTGCACCTCGACCGGCTCCGAGTCGTCCACGGCGATCTCCACGAGACGCCGCAGGTCCGTGAGACGCGCCACCAGGGCAGCCCGCACCAGCGGGTCGGTCTCGCCCCGCATCAACCCGAGGAGCACCGCCTTCCCCGAGATTCGCTCGGCGGCGGCGGTACGCAGGTCCGCGTCCGTCTCCGTGCGGACGATCTCGGCGAGAACCGACGGGCTGCTCGTCCGCTCGATCGCCGCCCGACGGACCCGCCGAGGGGCGTCGCTCCGCGCCAGCGCCGCGAGGGCGGCCGGATCCTCGAGCGCCTCGACGGCGGCGAGGCGGGTAACCAGAGACGGGGCCGAGCCGGCGATCTCGACCAGGGCCGCTTGGGGCAGACGCTTCATCGCCGCCCCTCGGGCCCAAGCGGGAAACGAGGGCGCGAGGTCGGCCAGCAGTTCGGTGTCGGTGGTCCGCCGGACGGCCACCCGGAGGGTCGAGTCGTCGACCTCGTGAAGCAGCGTCTCCCGAAGCAGGCCCGGGTCGGCCCTGGCGAGCGCCGCTTCACGGACCGCGCTGAGCGGGTGCGTGGAAGCCAGCCGAGCGAGCGTCCGTGGGTCACGGATGTCCTCGATCCCACCGGTGGAGTGTGTGGACGCCCACCGCTCGGCGAGGTGCTCCAGGGCGATCGCATCCCTCAGGTCGCCATAGGCGAGCCGTTCCCTGGCGGCCAGCCGGACGCCGAGCGACGGATCCTGTCGCGCGATCCTCGCCAACAGAGCGGCGTCCCGGATCGTTCCGACCTTCTCCCGCCGTGCCTCCTCGTCGAGGTCCGCCAGCTCCGGGAGCACCTGGGCCTGGCCCAATGCCCGCTCGGCGGCGGCCCGCACGGCCGGCGGCTGCAACCCGGGAAGCAGCCGGGCCAGCTCGTCTTCGCCGCCGCGTCTCGCCAGCCACCACACCGCCGCGATCCGAAGCGGTACCGGACCGGGCGTGCTGGCGAGCTCGGCCACCAGCGACCGGTCGCGAACCGACAGCAGGGCGCGGATGCGGATCTCCTCCGGCTCCTCGGGATCGCGAGCGATCCGGGACAGCAGGTCCTCGTCGGCCAGGTCGAGCAAGGCACGCCGGAAGCGCGGGCCGGCCCCACGCATGGCCTCGGAGACCGTGGCGCTCGCCCGCGCCGTCTCGTCTGCGGGGCCACGGAAAAGCCGCCGGAGGGCCGCGAACCGCAGGTGGTGGTCGGCGTCCGTGAGGGCGATCCGCTGGAGCACGCGGACGTCCTCGAGCGCAGACACGGCCTCCTGACGGACGGCCGGCGGCGAGCCCGGCGCGGCCATCTCCAGGAGGACGTCCCCGGGCAGAAGCCGCGTCGCGCTGACCACGGCCACCTGGGGAGCGAGCGGTACCTCCCTGCCCGCCACCCACGACGCACCGCTGGCCGGGACGTACACAGGGCCGCAGCCCGCCGTGCTGCGGAGGATCTCGACCATCAGCGATCGATCGGTGAGCCGGGCCAGGGCCGCCCCTCGGACGTCGTCGTCGTCGTCGTCGCGCGCGATCGCGGCGAGCAGCGTCTGGTCCGAGAGCCTGGCAATGGCGGCCCGGCGAACGCCGTCGTCCAGACGCCTGTTCCGGGCGACGCGGCTCAGGACCGCCCCGTCCTCGAGGCGTTCGACGACACCGACGAGCGCCTCCCGGTCGCCGGATTCCGGCGAGGCGGTGAGCAGGATCTCGTGCAGGAGCCTCTGTCTCAGGCGGCTGTCGGCGACTCGGTCCGCAGCCTCGATACGCCGCGACAAGCTCGAGTCGGTGCGTGCCTTCCACACCAGGCCCTGCTCCGCGGCCAGCCCGGACGTGGCCCCGACCGCGAGCCAGATCGTCAGATGGATTCGACATGCCAGAGACCGTGTTCGCGGCATCAGTCACCCCCTGCGGCGACCGCGCTGCGCCGGCCACTCCCGCGCAGCCGCGTTGCCCTTCGCTGGGACGATAGGAGTCGGCCGCCCCCGACTCCTCGGGCAAAGCCCAGGGGTTTTCCAAGGTTCTTGCTAAGTGGGCCCCGCACGGCAGCTACATCGTGGTTCGGGTCTGTCGGGGTCAGACCCCCACTCCTCGACTCTCCGACAATCGCGAAGTCAAAAGTCTAGACCTGACCCCGTCCTAGAGCTGGTGCTTGCGGAGGCGGTAGCGGAGGTGGCGCTCGCTGATGCCCAGGGCGCGGGCGGCGCGGGTCTGGACGCCGCCGGCGGCGTCCATCGCCTCGAGCAACAGGCGCCGCTCGAAGGTCGCCAGGCGCTCGGTCAGCGAGCCTTGCGGCACCTCGGCTTCGGCGCGCAGGTCGGTCAGGTGGAGGGGCAGATCGGCGGTGGTGATCAGCCGATCGCGGCAGAGCACCACGGCGCGGTGGATCAGGTTCTCGAGCTCGCGCACGTTGCCCGGGAACGAGTGCTTGAGCAGCCGGTCCATCGCCTCGCGCGAGACCCCCTCGACGCCGGTGCCGCTCTCCTGGGCGAAGCGTCGCACGAAGGTGTCGATCAGGGCGGGGACGTCTTCCTTTCGGTCGCGCAGCGGCGGCAGCTCGATCGAGATGACGTTGAGGCGGTAGTACAGGTCCTCGCGGAACTCGCCGGAGCGGACCGCCGCCTCCAGGTCGCGGTTGGTGGCGGCTAGCAGCCGCACGTCGACGCAGACCTCGCGGCTGCCCCCCAGGCGCTGGAAGCACTGGTCCTGCAGCACCCGGAGCAGCTTGACCTGGGTGCCCCGCGGCAGGTCGCCGATCTCGTCCAGGAACAGGGTGCCGCCGTCGGCGTTCTCGAAACGGCCGCGGCGCTCGCGGTCGGCGCCGGTGAAGGCGCCGCGCTCGTGGCCGAACAGCTCCGACTCCACCAGCGTCTCGGGGAGGGCGGCGGCGTTGACGGCCACGAACGGCTGGCGGGCGCGCGGGCTGGCCTGGTGGATGGCGCGGGCCATCAGCTCCTTGCCGGTGCCGCTCTCGCCACGGATCAGGACGGTGGCGCGGCTGGTGGCGGCCCGGGCGGCGACGCTGAGGGCCTGGGCCATCCGGCTGTTGGCGGTGGTGAGGCCGGCCAGGCCGTGGCGCGAGCCGAGCTCGCGGCGCAGCTCGCGCACCTCCGACTCCAGGGCGCGCCGCTCCAGGGTGCGTGCCAGCAGCAGCTCCAGCTCGTCGAGGTCGATGGGCTTGGTCAGGTAGTCGGCGGCGCCGCGCTTCATGGCGTCGACGGCGCTTCTCACGGTACCGAACGCGGTGACCACGATCACGGGGATCTCGGGGTTGAGGCGGCGCAGGCCGTCGAGCAGCTCCAGGCCCCCCTTGCCCGGCATCTTGAGGTCGGTGATCGCCACGTCGACGGTGCGGGCGGCGGCCAGCGAAAGCGCTTCGTCCACGCTCCCCGCCGCCAGCACCTCGAAGCCGCGCTTGCGCAGGAAGCCGCCCAGCACCTTGCGCTGCGGCTCCTCGTCGTCCACCACCAAGACGCAGCGCTCAGCCAAGGGGGACCTCCTGCCGGCTGCCGGGCAGCCGCACCGTCATCCGGGTCCCGGCGCCCGGCGTCGACTCGACGTCGATGCGGCCGCCATGCCCGGCCACCACCTGCTGGCTCACCGCCAGGCCGACGCCGGTGCCGTCGGGCTTGGTGGTGAAGTACAGGTCGAAGATGCGGGGCAGGTGCTCGGGGGCGATCCCGCCGCCGGTGTCGCAAACCTCGATCGCGTGCTCGGCCGGGCTGGTGCGCAGCGTGATGGTCACCTGCCCGCCCTCGGGGCTGGCGTCGAAAGCGTTGCGAACCAGGTTCTCGAGCGCCTGGCGGAGCTGGCCGGCGTCGACTTCGGCGGGGGCGTGGGTGGGGGCCGCGAGCTCGAGGCGCACGCCGCGGGACTCGGCCAGCGAGCGTTGCGCCTCCACCAGGCCGCCGAGCAGCTCAGCGAGGTCGGTGGGCTGGAGGTCCAGCCGCGGCGGCCGGGCGAAGTCGAGGAACTGCTGGACGATCCGGTTGATGCGCTGGGTCTCGCCCTCGAGCACCGCGAGCAGCTCGTCGCGCTCGGCCACCTCCGCCGCTGCGTCCGCCAAGGATGCGGCGGAGGCGAACTCGGCGCGCAGGCGGCGCGCGCTCATGGCGATGGCGTTCAGCGGGTTGCGCACCTCGTGGGCCACCGTCGAGGCCAGCTCGCCCATCGCCGCCAGCCGGTCGCGGCGGCGTAGCGCCTCCTCGGCCTGGGCGTGGCGCCGGCTGAGGCGGCCGTAGCGGCGGCGCAACCCCAGCGTCACCACGCCGAGGCCGACCAGGCTGGCCGCCACCAGCAGCGACAGCGCGAGCTGGGCCATCATCCGCCACTCGGCGGCGCGCAAGTTGGAGAGCCGCATCCCGAGCCGCAGCCCGGCCGGCCCTTCGGGGAGATCGATCGCCCGGGCGAACTCCATCAGGGACTCGGCGCCCACCACCACCGGGCGCGAGGAGAGCTGCGGGCCGGGCGCCGCGAGATCGGCCTCGTCTTCGGGCAGCGTGCCATAGGCGAGGCGAACGTCGCCCTGCCGGTAGATCACGTACGCCATCTCTTCGGTATCCTTCACGATCTGCTCGAGCAGGCCGTCGAGCGAGACCTGCCGCTGTAGGTCCTCGACCTGGTGGGCGTCGGCGTTGACGATGATGGCGCCGCCGCCCTTCCGGCGCACGCCGGCCGAGAGGCGCATGCTCCCGCCCCAGCGCGAGGCGTGCACGTCGCTCGCCGCCTCGCGTCGCTCGCCGGAGAGCAGCTCGCCGAGGAGGCCGCCTCCTCCCCCGCCGCTCGCGCCGAGGCCCCATCCGGGTCCGCCTCCCGGACCACCCCCGGCGCCGCGTCCCAGGCCGAGGCCGCGTGGCCCGCGCCCACCCCCGAAGCCGCGCGGCTCGCGGGGTCTCCCGCCGGAGGCGCTGCCCAGGGTGAGCTGACCGTCGGCGTCGAAGACGCCGACCCGGAACAGGCCGTGCCGCTCCACGATCTCGTCGAGCAACGGCTCGGTCAGCCGTCCCTCGTGATCCAGCTCGCCCAGCAGGCGGGCGTTGTCCAGCAGGCGCGCCGCGAGCTGCTCCTCGGTGATCCGGCCCGCCTCCCGGCTGGAGCGCGCCGCCGCCGCTACCGTCTGGGTCAGCGCGCTGGCCTGGGCCCGCAGCAGGTGGAGGAGCTCGCGGCGGGTGGCCAGGAAGCTCGAGACCACCACCGCCACCAGCATCGCGGCGATGACCAGGCCGAGGGCGGCGACGCGGGCCACGGGTGCGGGGTTCTGAGGGTCGCTCATCTCAGCGTGGGACCCAGCATGACGCCTGGGGCACCAAAGTCAAAAGTCTAGACCTGACCCCCGGCCTGCCGGCACCTGGAGGACGGGGAGGAGGACGCTGAAGGTGGTGCCTTCGCCGAGGCGGCTTCTGACGCGGATGTCGCCGCCGTGGCTCTTGACGATGCCCAGCGAGACGGAGAGGCCGAGGCCCGTCCCCTTGCCGGTGGCCTTGGTGGTGAAGAAGGGGTCGAAGATGGACTGCTTGACGTGGTCCGGGATGCCGGAGCCGGTGTCGGAGACGTGGACCGCCAGGAAGCCCCCCCCGTCGGGGAGGTCGGCGTGGACCCGGAGCACGCCGCCCTGGGGCATGGCGTCCACCGCGTTCAGGGCCAGGTTGACGAAGACCTGGCTGAGGTACTGGCGGTCGCCGTTGACCGGGGGCAGGTTGTCGGGAAGGTCGACCACCGTCTTGACCCGCGACAGCTTGAGCTGGTTGGCCACCAGCAGCAGCGACTCGGCGACGATGTCGCGGACCTCGAGCCGGCCCATCTCCACCTCGCCCTCGCGGGCGAAGTCGAGCAGGTTGCGCACGATCTTGCGCGACCGCTCGGCCTGCTCCTGCAGATCCCGGATCATCTCCAGCCGCTCCGGGTCGGAGAGCGCACCGTAGTCCTCCTGCAGCATGGCGGCGGTGAGCATGATGTTGTTGATCGGGTTGTTGAGCTCGTGGGCGACGCCGGCGGTGAGCCGGCCCACCGCCCGCAGCTTGTGCGACTGGACCATCACCTGGTGCCGGTGCTCGACCTCGACCATCATGTGGTTGAGGGCCACCACCAGGTTGGTGAACTCGTCCCGGTACTTGCGCACCGGCACGATCAGCGAGCGGTCCCCCTGGCCGATGCGCCGGGTCACCTCCATCAGCCGGTTGAGGCGGCGGATGATGTGCCGGGAGAGGAAGTCGGCGCTGTAGACGGAGACCAGCAGGATCAAGAGCAGGAACGCCACCGGCGCCCCCTTGGTGACCTGCAGCAGCGTCCTCACCGTGTTCCGCTCCCGCTGGGCCAGCTCCAGGGCGGAGGAGACCAGCTCCGCCCCGTGGGTCCTGAGGGTGGCCTCGATCTCGCTCCGACGCGCGGAGGCGTCGGCGGTACCGGGCGCCTCCAGGCCCTGGAGCTGGGCCACCAGCTCCCGGTAGCGGCGCAGGTGCGCCTCCAGGCGCTCCAGCGGGCCCAGCCCCACGATCGAGCCGAACTCCAGCTTGGACGAGGAGAGGTGCAGGTCGGCGGCGTCGATGTGCTCCAGCACGTCCTCGAGGTTGGTGCCGTAGAGGAAGAAGTTCTTCTCGAAGCGACGGGCCTGCAGCACCTCGTTGTTGAACTGGTCGGCGATCTCGATGAACTGCAGCCGGGTCTCCAGGCGGTTGAGGATCATCCAGGTGCCGATGGTGATGCCGGCGCTCAGCGCGAAGAAGAGCAGGAAGACCAGGGCCAGCCGCGCCCGGATGCTGAAGCCGGGGCGCTCCAGCAGGGCCCGGTCCACCTTGTCGGTGAGCTCCGCGTCGGTGGCCCGGGCCTGGGTCTCGGGCTCGGCGGCCAGGCTTTCGTCTCTCACGCGAACTCCTCGAAGTCGCCGGCCAGGAAGCGGTCGACGAAGCGCGACACGGCGGCCTCGGAGCGGACCAGCATGTCGAGCTGCCGCGCGCAGCCCATCAGCCTGCCCAGCGCCGCGAGCCCCCGCTCGCACACCGGCTCCGGATAGCGGCGCAGCCGGGCCGCCACCAGGTCGCCGCGCCGCTCGGCGGCGAAGCCCAGGCGCTCCAGGACCTGGGCCAGGAACAGCGCCCGCAGGTCCCGCTGGACCCGGCCCGCCCCGCCCCCCCAGAAGCGGAAGGTGACGTGGTTGCTCTCGGGGATCTCGCCCACGAAGGCGTCGATCATGGCGTAGTGGTAGGCCAGGCGGGCGTTGAGGTTGAGGTAGTCCTGGGCCACCACCACGTAGATGCCGCCCCCCAGACGCTCCACGTCCCGGCCGGCCTCGGTCACGGCGGATGAGAACACCGAGGCCAGCCCGCCCAGGTCGAGGTTCTGGCGACCGCTCCAGCGGATGCCCGGCGCCGTCATCCCCCGCCACAGGGCCTGGAACGGCCGCGACAGCACCTGCTCGGGCGTGACCTCAGGGGACCCGCGGGCCGGGCCTTCCGCCTCCGCGATGCCGCCGCCGGTGTCGATGACGAAGACCGCCTCGGCCAGGGTCTCGGTCCGCAGCCGGCGCGCCCCGGCGGGCGAGGGCCCGCCTCGGGGCCCGCCCTGCTCGAACAGGGCCGCCACTCCGCGCTCGTGGCAGAAGCGGACGATGTCGTGCAGCGAGCCGCAGTCCTCGGGACGGAAGGAGGCGGCCTGAGGGTCGGTCAGGTCGAGCTGGAGGATTCGACGATGTAGCGGGTTCCGGGCCCCGGAGCGCAGGTCGCGGGTGCGCCGGCGGGCCTCGCGGCGCGGCCGGGGCCAGGCCTCGCCGTCGTACACCTCCAGGCGGCCGGCATCCAGCGAGACCCGCGCCCCCTGGACCAGCACCTGGGTGGCCCGGGGCATGCCGAAGACGCTGGGCACGCCGAAGCCGCGCGCCAGCGAGGCCAGGTGACCGGTCAGGCTGCCGTGCTCGGCGATCAAGCCCTCGACCCGGGCCAGCAGGTGTCCCAGCTCCGGGGCGGCCTGCGAGACGACCAGGATGCTGTCGTCGGGGATCTCCTCCGCGCCCACGCTCCCCTGCAGGTGAAAGACACGGCCCACCACCCGTCCGCCGACGATGGTGACCCCGCCCTTGAGGATGGGCGGAGAGGCGGGAGAGACGGCGCCGGTTCCGGCGGACGCCACCGCGGTCAGCGGACGGGCCTGCAGCAGGAACACCCGCCCGTCACGATCGATCGCCCACTCGATGTCGAGGGGCTCGTCGAAGACCCGCTCGGCCTCGAGGCCGAGGCGGGCGAGGGCTGCGGCGGTGAGCGGTGTCTCGGCGAGCGACGTCTCAGGAGCCCCGCTCGGCGCGGTACGCGCGGTGTCAGGCATGGCGCGCGTACCGCGGTCGGCCAGCGTCTCAGCCGTCGCGCGCGTACCGCGGTCGGCCAGCGTGTCAGGCATGGCGCGCGCGCCGCGGCCGGCCAGCGTCTCAGAAGTCCCGCGCGGCCCGCCCGGTGGCTCGGCCGTCCCGGGCGCGGCTTGCGCTGGCGGCTCGGGGGTGGTCTCGGCGACCGCGCGGGGGACCCGGCGGGTCTCGCCTTCGACCGCGCCGCTCACCAGATCGGATGCCAGGCCCCGCACCGAGCTGACGATCATGCTGTCGTCGTGCGGGTCGGACGGGTCGCGGGTATAGAGGACGCCGGCCGCCCAGGCGTCGACCATCGGCAGGCACAGCACCGCCATCGGCGTGGCCAGCTCGAAGCAGCCACACGCCAGGCGGTAGTAGACGGCGTGCTCGGAGAGGCTGCTGGCCACCACCTGCCGCCAGGCCGAGGCCAGCTCGGACGACGGGACGTCGAGGAGGCTCTCGAACTGGCCGGCGAAGCTGAAGGGGCCGTCCTCGCCCACCGCGCTGGACCGCACCGCCCAACGCGTCTCGGCCGGCCACGCGACGGCCGCCGACCGGATCGCCTCCACCAGCTCGCCCGGCACCGTGGCCCCGAGCAGCAGGGACCGGGCCTGGGCCAGGTCCCGTCTCAGCCGGCGGGCCTCGACGGCGAGGTCGACCTCCTTGAGCAGCTCGCGGAGGCGATAGCCGATCCCGTCGCGGGCCAAGAGGCGGGCGTGGGCGGCGGTGGTGACCACGAAGCCGTCGGGGACCCGCTCCGGCAGCGCCGCCGCCAGCTCCCCCAGCCGCGCCGCCTTGCCGCCGACCAGGGGCGCCTCATTCCGGCCGCAGGAGAACAGCGGCACCACCAGCGGGTCGAGCTGCACCCGCGAGCGCTCCGCCGCCAGCAGCCGCCGGATCTCGCCCTCGATGCCGGCGTGGACCGGGTACAGGCCGCGGTGACGACCCCGCGCCAGCAGGTTGGTGGTCTGAGCCTGGAGCAGGGTCCCGTCCAGCAGCCGCCGGGTGCGAGCCCGGATCACCGGGTCGCCCGGCACCAGCAGCCGCAGGTCGAACTGCAGCTCGGCCAGCAGCTCGAGGAGCTCGCCGTTGCGGTCGAGCAGGTCGCGCAGCGCCTCGTGCCGCGAGCGGATCTCCACGGCCCCGACGGTCTCGGGCATCGCCGCCGGCCCCCGGCTCAGCCTTTCAGCTCGGCGGCGGCCCGCGCGATCACCTGGCGCAGGTCGTCGGGCTTGAACGGCTTGGCGATGAAGTCGAAGGCGCCCTTGGCCAGCGCCTCGCGGGCCACCTCGACCGTCGCGTAGCCGGTGATCACGATCACCTTGGTCCGGTCCGAGTGCTCCAGCACGTGCTCGAGCACCTGGATGCCGTCCACCTCCTCCATCCGGACGTCGGTGACCACGATGTCGAAGTCCTTCGAAGAGAGACGCTGGAGGGCCGCGCGGCTATCCTCGAAGACCTCCACCGCGTGGCCGTTCTTCTCCAGGGCCGCCCGCAGCCGCCGGCCCACGATCGGCTCGTCATCCAGGATGAGGATCTCCAAGGAACCCTCCTTCCGCGGCGCCCGAAGTGAATTCGGTCGCCGCTATCGAGCGGGGGGCTCCCGCCCCC
>CAZNNH010000055.1:0-34137 GCA_964574335.1 uncultured Acidobacteriota bacterium
GCGAGCTGGGATCTGTGCGGGGGGCGCCGGGCAACCGGCGTCCCTACCGCAAACGACACCGCATTCCCGGCCGGGACATGACCGGATCGCTGGCGTCCCTTCGGGGGACCACCTCGGGGGACACGATCCAGGTTTCCTGTCCGAGACTCTCGAAACCTGGTCATGTCCCCTGAGCGATCGTGTCCCCCGAAAGGACGGTCGCAACCGGATCGTGTCCCCGACACCTCATTCCCGGCGGATCCTGGTCGGCCTTCTGCTGCTGGCCACCGCCTGCACCCCGACCTCTCGCGAGCCTGCCCTTCCCTCCGACCTTCGCGGCACGCTGGTCCACGTCTGCGATCGGTCGGGAGCCCACTCGCTGTTCGCCAAGCGGCTTCCGGACGGAAAAGAGCAGCGGCTGACGGCCTTCGGCGAGGACACCCTCGAGCCGGCGCTCTCGCCGGACGGCCGGCGGGTGGCCTTCTCGATGGGGGGCCGCATCGGGGTGGTCTCGCTCCAGGACGGGAGCGTGACCTTCCTGACCCTCGGCGTCGCCTGGAAGGACTCGGCCCCGAGCTTCCTTCCCGACGGCCAGCGGCTGGTGGCGGTCTCGCGGCGCACGGCCGCGGAGCGGGCTGACCTGTACCTGCTCACGCCGCCCGGCCTGGGTCAGGCCGAGGCGAGCCGGGAGCCGCTCCTCTTGACCCCCGGGCTGGAGGAGGAGAGCCCGGCGGTCAGCCCCGAGGGCACCTTCGTGGTGTACGTCCGCGACGGCCAGCTTTTCCGCCTCGACCTGGGCGGCTCCGAGGCCAAACGGCTGACCGCGGGCTTCCGGACCCGTCGCCAGCCACGGTTCCTCCCCTCCGGCCGCGTGATGGCGCTGTTCACGGAGGGGAAGCGGCACGGTCTCGAGGTCATGGACGAAGATGGCGCCAACCGTTCCACGCTGTTCGAGGGCACCACCTTCTACCGGGAGCTGGCCCCGTCGACGGACGGCCGCTACCTGGCGGCGACCTTCGCCTACGACCTGGGATCCGACCCGACCCGGCTGCTGCGCACCACCGAGGAGCTCTGGCTGCTGGACCTCCACGGCCGGAAGCTGGGGGTACTGGAGGCGTCGCCCCTCCACAGCTACCACTCCGCGGCCTGGGCACCGTGAGAGGCCGCGCGTCGCGAGCGAGAGAGGGAGACCATGATCACGTGGGGGCTATTCCTGCTGGCCGGGCTGGGATCCGCGACGGGCATCAGCAGGAGCGATGACGCCGCTGACCTGGTGCTGACGGGCGGCGTGGTGGTCACCCTCGAGGAGTCGCGCCCGAGGGCGAGCGCGGTGGCGATCCGGGGGGGCCGGATCGTGGCCGTCGGCGACGCCCGTGACCTCGCCCCCTTCCTGGGGCCGCGGACGCGCCGCCTCGACCTGGCCGGCCGTCTGGTGGTGCCCGGCTTCACCGACGCCCACGCCCATGTCGAGGGACTGGGACGGTCGCTCGAGGTCCTCGACCTGGTCGGGACCGACAGCCTTGAAGCGGTGAAGCGACGGGCGACGCGCGCCGCTTCGGCGCTGCCGCCCGGCGAGTGGCTGCAGGGACGGGGCTGGGACCAGAACGACTGGCCCGAGCCTCGCTTCCCGAGCGCCAGCGACCTCGACGCGGTGGTGGCCGACCGTCCGGTCTGGCTGACGCGGGTCGACGGCCACGCCGGCTGGGCCAATTCCCTGGCGCTGGCCCGAGCCGGGGTCTCCTCGAGCACGGAGGATCCGGTCGGCGGGCGCCTGATCCGGGACCCTCAGGGCCGACCGACCGGCGTGCTGATCGACGCGGCGATGGAGCTGGTCGAGGCCAAGATCCCGCGCCCGGGCCCCGAGGTCCGCCGCCGCCGGCTGCTGCGGGGGCTGGCCGCCTGCGCTGCGGCCGGGATCACGTCCGTCCACGACGCCGGCGTCGACCTGGAGACCATCCGCCTCTACAAGGAGCTGCTGGCCGAGGACCAGCTCCCGGTCCGGGTCTACGCGATGCTCATGGGTCCGGAAGGCTTCCTGGCCGCTGGGCCCGAGCTGCGGCCCGAGGTCGGGCTGGGCGACGGCAGGCTCACGGTGCGGGCGGTGAAGCTGCTGGCCGACGGGGCGCTCGGCTCGCGGGGGGCCCTGCTGCTCGAGCCGTATGCGGACGAGCCGGCCCGCCGGGGCCTGCTCACCATCGAGCCCTCGGCGCTCCAGGCGGTGCTGAAGCGGGCCCTGGCCCAGGGGTTCCAGGTGTGTACCCACGCCATCGGTGACGGCGCCAACCGGCTGGTCGTCGACGCCTACGAGAAGGCCTTCGGGGGTCGGTCCGGCGCCGCGCACCGCTTCCGCATCGAGCACGCCCAGGTGGTCGCTGCGCCGGACGTGGTGCGCTTCGCGAGCCTGGGCGTGGTCCCCTCGGTCCAGCCCACCCACTGCACGAGCGACATGTACTGGGCCGGCGACCGACTGGGCCCGGACCGCCTCCACGACTCCTATCGCTGGCGCTCCTTCCTCGACTTGGGCCTCCCGGTACCCGCCGGCAGCGACGCCCCGGTCGAGTCGGTGGCGGTGGTGCCCGGCCTCTACGCCGCCGTGACGCGGCAGGACGCCAAGGGGTGGCCGCCGGGTGGCTTCGAGCCCCAGGAGCGGGTCTCGTTCCTGGAGGCGCTCGAAATGTTCACCCGACACGCCGCCTTCGCCGCCTTCGAGGAGAAGGAGCGCGGCACGATCGCCCCGGGCAAGCGCGCCGACCTCACCGTGCTCGATCAGGACCTCACCCGCCTGCCGCCCGAGCGGTGGCTCTCGACCAAGGTGGCCCTGACCCTGGTGGGCGGCCGGCCGGTCTTCGGGAAGCTCCAGGCCCCTTGACGATCCGGGGGGCAGATCCGATAGGCTTGGAAACGACCAGATCCACGGGGGTTGGCATGGCGGTGTGTCCGGAGTGCGAGGCGGACATCGAGATCGACGAGTTCGACGTGGACAAGGGCGAGATCATCAGTTGTCCGGAGTGTGGCGTGGAGCTCGAGGTGGTGGGCCTCTCGCCGCTGGAGCTGGACCTCGCCCCCAAGGACGAGGACGAATGGGAGGAGTGATCGCCGAGGTCGCCGGGCTGGAGCGGGGCGTCTCCGAAGAGACCGACGCCCGGGAGCGTCGCCTCGACCAGATCCTGGACGAGATGGGATCGGTGCTGGTGGCCTTCAGCGGCGGGGTCGACAGCTCCTACCTCGCCGTGCGGGCGTTCCAGGTCCTCGCCGAGCGCGCACTTTCGGTCACCGCCGAGTCCGAGTCGCTCTCCCACCATCAGCGCTCCGTGGCCGTGGACGTCGTCTCGCGGTTCGGGCTGCGCCACCTCTTCGTGCCCACCGACGAGGTCAGGGACCCCCGCTACGCCCGAAACGTCGCCGACCGCTGCTTCCACTGCAAGAGCGAGCTCTTCCGCAAGCTGATCCCGCTGGCCCGGAGCGAAGGTTGCGCCTTCGTGGCGTACGGCCTGATCGCGGATGACCGGTCCGACTTCCGGCCCGGCCAGAGGGCCGCCGTCGAGGCCGGCGTGCGCTGTCCCCTGGCCGAGGCCGAGCTCACCAAGGCCGACGTGCGGGCGTTGTCGCGGCGCCTGGGCCTTCCCACCTGGGACATGCCGGCGTCTCCCTGCCTCGCCTCGCGGGTGGCGTACGGCACCGCCGTGACGCCCGAGGTGCTGCGCCGGGTGGAGAAGGCCGAGGAGGCGGTGCGCCGCCACGGTTTCCGCGAGCTCCGGGTCCGCCACCTGGGAGGCGCAGCCGCACGGATCGAGGTGGCCCCCGAGGAGCTTCCGCGGCTCTCCGACCCGGATTTGCGGACCGAGCTGAAGCGGGCGGTGGCGGAGGCAGGCTACGAGGACGTGGCCATCGACCCGGAGGGGTACCGGAGGGGGCGTCTCAACGATGCCCTCGACGCCGATAGGAGCGCCGGGCACGACCGCTCTGGGGTATGATTTGACGTCCGTAGGCAGGGGCGTGCGTGTGCGCGCCCGCCGGAGGGATCCATGTTCGGCCTCGGCGTTCCTGAGATACTCGTCATCCTCGTGATCATCGTCCTCATCTTCGGTACCAGCCGGATCCCTGAGCTCGGCAAGGGGCTCGGGCAAGGGATCAAGAACTTCAAGAAGGCGATCAAGGGAGAGGACGAGGAGAAGCAGTGACACATCCGGCTGGCCACCTGCGGTCATGCCGCCTTCCTGATGAGGGGTGAAGGTATGAGACACTCGACCCTGGTTCTTGCGCTGCTTGCCGCCGTGGCGCTCGCCGGCTGCGGCAAGACCCCCCCGCCGGCTGCTCCGCCGCCGCCGCCGGCCCCCACGCCGCCGCCGCCGGCCCCGACCCCGGAGCCGACGCCGATCCCGCAGCCGAGCGAGTACGATCGCATCAAGGTGATGTCGATCGACGACATCGAGCGGCTGAAGCTCCTCGAGGAGATCCACTTCGACTTCGACAAGTCCGAGATCCGCGAAGGCGACCGGGCCATCCTCGAGAAGAACGCGGCGACCCTGAAGAAGTTCGACTACCTCAAGATCACCATCGAGGGGCACTGCGACGAGCGCGGCACCGTGGAGTACAACCTCGCCCTCGGCGAGCGCCGTGCCGCCGCGGCCCACGAGTACCTGATCTCCCTGGGGGTGCCGGTGGAGCGCCTCAAGACTGTCTCGTACGGCAAGGAGGTCCCGCTCTGCCGCGAGTCCACCGAGGAGTGCTGGGCGCGTAACCGCCGGGCGCACTTCACCGTCACCGGCAAGGCCGAGTAGACCCAAGGTGCGGCGGAGGGGCGCGCCCGTGGGCGTCCCCCTCCGCCCCGCTCAGGCGCGGTCCTGCTCTTCCGGGGCTCCCCTGGCCTGCCAGGCGGGCCTTCTACGAGTCCAGCGGGGAGTCCTCGTGTCTTGACACCTTCGGGGCTTTGGCTTCTAATGCCAACTGTCTCTGAGGTTTGTCGAGCCCTCTCGCGCGCGAGCACTGATGAGCGAGCAGTCCCAGCCCACCGCTGCCGGCGAGCCCGGCAAGACCACCCCCACCCGCATCGGTAAGTACGAGATCCTGCGCTCGCTCGGCAAGGGGGCCATGGGCGAGGTGTTGCTGGCTCGCGACACGATGCTGGAGCGCGACGTCGCGCTCAAGGTGATGGTGGCGGCGATCGCCGACGACCCCGAGCTCAAGAAGCGCTTCGAGCGGGAGGCCAAGGCCGTCGCCAAGATGACCCACCCGAACGTGGTGATGGTCTTCGACCTGGGCTACCACAGCGACGGGTCGCCATTCCTGGCCATGGAGCTGCTCAAGGGCAGCGACCTGCAGAAGGCGATACGTACCCCGCCACCGATGTCGCTGGACCGCAAGATCACCATCATCCTGCAGGTGCTGGCGGGGCTCTCCCACGCCCACCAGGCCGGCATCGTCCACCGGGACATCAAGCCGGCCAACGTCTTCATCAACGACGATGGCTCCGTCAAGATCATGGACTTCGGCGTGGCTCGGCTCACCACCGCTTCGATGACCGGGACCGGCAACATCGTGGGGACCGCCGACTACATGTCGCCCGAGCAGGTCAAGGGCGCCAAGGTCGATGGCCGCAGCGACGTGTTCAGCGTCGGCTGCATGCTGTTCGAGCTGCTCACCGGCCGACGGCCGTTCCACTCCGAGAACCTCATGGCGATCTTCTACAAGATCACCCATGAGCAGCCGGCCTTCGACCTCATCCCCTCCGGACCCGAGTACGACGCGCTGCTGCCGATCCTGAAGAAGGCCCTGGCCAAGGACCTCGGCGACCGCTACCAGAGCGCCTACGAGTTCGCCATCGACCTTCGCGACTACCTGAGGACGCAGACAACCAGCGCCTCGGGCGAACGCGCCCTCGAGCAGCTCGTGGACCTGGAGCCGCCGCCCACCACGCCGCCTTCGTTCGGCACGTCACCGGGAGAGGCGGAGCTGGGTGACGAGACCCACATCACCGCCGGGACCATGGACGTCGGTCCGGTCGCGGCCACCGCGGCCACGGCTCGAGGCACCGGCACGCCGACCGTTCGCGGGGGGCGAACGGCGTCCGGTGGGGTGGCGCCGACCGTGCTGCAGCCCCACCCGCAGCCGGGGGTGCAGCCCACCGTGGTGCGCCCGGCGGCTCCACCCCGGATGACGCCGCGGCCGGTGCCCCAGAGCTCCGGCAGCCCGGTCCTCTACGTGGTGCTGGGAGCGATGGGGGTCGCGCTGCTGGGCCTGGGCGGCTACGTGTGGTACCAACGCCAGCAGCCGCCGGAGGCGCCGCCTTCGACCCTGGCGCAGCAGACGACGCCCGCGCCGCCACCCACCCAGGCAACGCCCGAGCCCACGCCGCCACCCACGCCGGAGCCGCAGCCCAGCTTCAAGCCGACCCAGGGCCGGGGGGCGGCGGCCGCCCAGCGGGCCCAGGCGGCCTTCTCCCGCCAGGACTACGCGCAGGCCATCGCCCAGGCGCAGGACGCCCTGAAGGCGGATCCGGGCAACTCCGGGGCCAAGCGCATCATGGAGAGCGCCCTCAACGGGCAGAAGGCCGAGGTGCGTTTCCAGTCGGCGCGGACCGCGCTGGCCCAGAACGACTTCACCCGAGCCCGATCCGAGGTCGAGGCCGGCCGCTCGCTGGCGCCGTGGGACTCTCGGGTGCCGGAGCTGGTCCGCTCGATCCAGCAGGCGGAGCGGCTGGCCCGGCAGCAGTCCGAGCAGCAGAAGCGGCAGGCGCTGGCCACCCAGGTCAACGCGCTGCTGGCGCAGGCTGAGCAGCAGTTGACGGCCAAGAAGTTCGCCGCCGCGGTCAGCCTCTACGACGAGGTGCTCAAGCTGGATCCCGGCAACCAGACCGCGGCCACGTTGCGCGCCAGCGCGGTGGGCGCCAAGGCGGTGGCGGATGCCGCCGCCGCCGCCGCCGTCGGCAGCCCGGCGGCGGCGGGGAAGTCGTTCGTGGCCGGCAAGACCGAGGCCTCCAGCTCGCAGACCCGGGCCGGCAACCTGCCGCCGGGCTTCGAGGAGACGCCGGGCGTCAACGTGCAGAGAGGCACCCAGGCCGCCGAGCTTCCGGGCAAGATCCACTTCGACATCTCCCCCAAGTCGCCGAAGCCGGGCGAGGCGTACACGGTGACCATCACCTTCGCCAACGAGGGCTCGGCGCCGATCCAGATCGAGACCATGCAGGTCACCACGGTGGTCAACGGCAAGCGGAGCGCCGGCCCGGTGCCCCCCCTGGTGAAGGACGTGGCGCCCCGCGACCGCGCCCAGCTTCTGGTGCTCTCGGGGAACTACTGGCGAGAAGACACGAGCTCGTGGTCGATGGAGGTCCAGGTCCGTACCACTCGCGGCGAGCTCTACAAGAACACCGTGAACTGGCGCTAGCCGGGGCGTTGCCGTCTTGGTCCCGGTCCCAAGAACGTGGGGCAAGATCGATGGACAAGCGCAGACTCTGCTTCGTGGCCGTCTGGCTCCTATTCGCCTCCCCGGCGCTGTGCGACGACCCGCCCGACGTCGAGTTCCAGCCGGTCCCCTGCTCCCTGCCGGACCGGCCCATCAAGCTTTGCGGGGGGATCTCCGACGACGTGCAGGTGGCCAAGGCCAGCATCTACTTCCGAAAGGCGAGAGACAAGTACTTCAGCTACGTCGAGATGACCTTCGGCGGCCTCAACTACTGCGGCACGCTGCCGGCGCCCAAGGAGGGGAAGGTCAAGAGCCTCGAGTACTACATCCAGGCGGTGGACACCGCGTACCAGGCCACGCGATCGAGCACCTACCAGCTCGCGATCCAGGCGGAGGGCGTGTGCCAGTTCCCACCGGTGGAGACCGACCCGGCCCGGGCCTCCGCCATCACCGTCTACGCCACCCACAAGAAGCAGGGCAAGAAGCTCCCCAAGGACTTCGTCGATACCGGTGTGACGTTCGTGCCGGTGGCTCGGTGAGCTGGCGGCCGTGGCCGGCGTGGCGGGGCGGCTTCCGACCGGGGGGGCCGGGACAGCCGTAGCCAGGAGCTCCTGCTGCTGGGCGCTGGTTCTTCTCTCTCCGGTGGCTGCCGCCTCGGCTGGGGCGCGGCTCGACGTGGGCGGTAGCGCCCGGGCCGGTCCCGACCCGTCCACGCTCGAGGTGCAGGTCGAGCTCACCAACCGGGGTGACCGGGCCGCGAACGGCCTGGTTGTCACGGGCGAGCTGCTCGGCGCCGAGGACCAGGCCGGTCTCGATCTGCCGCTCGGAGCCGGGGAGGCACGGGAGGTCCCGCTGCGGTTCCCGCTTCTGCCGCCGCGACCGGGGACGTATCCGGTCGTCCTGCTATTGACCTACGAAGACCCCCCGGGCCAGCGCGTGTCGCAGTGCGCCTTCCTGCTGGTCTCTCTGGGCGAGAACCCCCAGTCGGCCCTGGGTCTCGACGTGCCGCCCCTCGACCTCTCGCTCCAGGGCACCCTCGGCGTCGCAGTCCGCAGCGCTGACGGCCGCCCCCACCGGGTCCGCCTGCGAGTCCACGTCCCGCCCTCGCTCCGCGTCCTGGAGACTCCCGACGAGGTTCAGGTCCCCGGCTCGGGGGCGGTGGAGGCTCGGGTGCGGCTGATGCGGGCGACAGGTGTGGGCGACGCCGACGTGGGGATCGTGGTGCTGGCCTCCGCCAGCGAGGGTGACGTGGAATCGACGGTGGCCACCACGGGCGTGGTCCACGTTCGCCCAGGCGGGGGCTGGCTGCCGCGCCTGCGGCCCACGCTGCTGGTCGCGTCGTGCCTGCTGCTGCTTCTCTCGCTGGCAGCGGAGCTGCTCCACCGGCGACGCTCCAGCCCGGCCTAGCCGGTGGGCGCCGTCCTCCAGACCCGCCGCCTCGGCGAGACGATCGTCCACCTTCGCTTCGCCCGGACCCTGCTCGGCCGTCCCCTCTACTGGACCGGCGCCTACCTCCTGGAAGGCCTGCTGCTGGACTGCGGTCCCCCCGCCACTGCGGGCCGGCTGCTGGCGGCGCTCGCCGGGCAGGCGTTGACCGACCTCGTCCTCACCCACCACCATGAGGACCACTCTGGAGGCGCCGCCCTTCTGGCGGCGCGTCGTGGCCTCACTCCACGGATCCACGCCGCCGGTATCGACCCGCTGGCGCGAGGCTTCCGCCTCGAGCCGTATCGGCGTCTCGTCTGGGGACGACCGAAGGCCGTCGAGGCCCGGATGCTCGGGGCCGAGCTCCGGTGTGGACGGCTCCGTTTCGACGTGATCCACACGCCGGGACACTGCCCCGACCACATCTGCCTGTACGAGGCCGAGCGCGGCTGGCTGTTCACGGGAGATCTGTTCCTGGCCGAGCGGGTGCGCTACCTCCGAGCCGACGAGGACCTCGGCCAGCTCATCCGATCGCTCAAGCGGGTGGCCGAGCTGCCCGCCCGCGCCGTCTACTGCGCCCATCGGGGGGAGGTTCTGGGAGGGACCGTGGCCCTTCGGCGCAAGGCCGCGTGGCTCGAGGAGCTGGTCGAGCGAGCCCGGGAGCTGCTTCAGGCCGGGCTGTCCAACCGGGAGGTGACGCGGAGGCTGCTCGGGCGCGAGGGGCCCGTGAGGTGGCTGAGCCAGGGGCACTTCTCGCGGCACAACCTGGCATTGGCCGCAGCCGGCTGTGGCCAGGGGGAGGCCCTGGGTCGGGTCGGGCCGTACGGCTCATCTTGACACCCGTTCCAGCCACGACCTATGGTGTGGATAGGATGGAAAGGCCCAAGGACTACTACGGCGTGCTCGGCGTGTCGCGGGACGCGACCCCTGCCGCGATCCACCGTGCCTTCCGCCGCCTGACCCGTCAGATGGGATCGGCGCGGCGCAAGAGCACCGAGGCCTTCCAGGCGATCCGCGCCGCCTACGAGACCCTCTCGGACGCCGAGCTCCGACAGCGCTACGACGAGCGTCTGAAGCGGAGCGAAGGCACCCTCGAGCAGCTCACCTCCCGCGTGGCTCGCGACGCGGCGGAAGGGGCCCTCCGCCGGCCGGTGCAGCCCGGGAGCATCAGCGGCGAGGTCCTCCTGGGCTCGCACGAGGCGCGACGTGGGGGCACGCTGCCGATCGAGCTCCCGGTGGAGGCCACCTGTCCGGTCTGTCAGGGCACCGGCGGAGCCGGGTTCGGCTGCGCCGAGTGCGGTGGCAGCGGAACCGTGACGGTCCGGCTCCCGGTTCCCCTCTGCATTCCGCCCGGGGTCCGCGACGGAACCGTCTTCCAGGTGCGCATGGACCGCCCCACCGTGATGACCGCCGTGGTCACCGTCCACATTCGACCCCACTATTGATCCGGCAGTCGAGCCCGCGCGACATATAATCCGCCTTCGTATGGACGAAACCGCCGTTCGCCGGATCGCCGCGGAAAGCATCGCCCTACAGGAGCGCTTCTTCGCCCAGAGCGCGCGCCTGCTCGTCGAGGTGGGTCGGCGGCTCACCGAGTGCCTGCGCTCGGGTGGCAAGATCCTGGCCTTCGGCAACGGCGGCTCGGCGGCGGACGCCCAGCACCTGGTCGCCGAGCTGGTGGTGCGCTTCATGCACGACCGCCCGGCGCTGCCGGCCATCGCCCTCACCACCGACCCCTCGATCCTGACGGCCGCCGCCAACGACCTCGGCTTCGAGGCTGTCTTCCGGCGGCAGGTCGACGCCTTGGGCCGCGCCGGCGACGTGGCGATCGGCATCTCCACCTCGGGTCGCTCGCCCAACGTGGTGGAGGCATTGCGCCTGGCCCGGCTGCGCGGGCTGCTGACCATCGGTCTGACGGGCGGGGGCGGCGGCCGCCTGGGCGGGCTGTGTCACTACCTGGTCGACGTCCCCCACCACGAGACCGCCCGGATCCAGGAGGTCCATGGCCTGGTGATCCACATCCTGTGCCAGCTCGTCGAAGACGCGATGCGGCGCTGAAGGAGACTCTGGCCATGCCCCGCCTCCCGAGTCGCAGGTCCGGGCGAGCCGCACTTCGGCCACTGCGGCTGTCGCGCCTGCGCACCTACCCGCTGGCCTCCCGGACGAGCAAGGTCGACGTGTCGAGCTTCGCCCGACCCCACGTGGCCGGGGGCACCGTCGCCGAGCTGCTCGAACGGCTGCCGCGCCTGCTCGCCGGCCAGACGCTACGCGCGCTGGCGGACGAGGTGATCGCGGCACGGCGGCACTGGAAGCCGATCCTCTGGGGTATCGGCGCTCACGTCCTCAAGGTCGGGCTCTCGCCGGTCCTGATCGACCTGATGGAGCGTGGCTTTCTCACCGGGCTGGCCATGAACGGCGCCGGCATCGTGCACGACTTCGAGCTGGCGGTGGCCGGTCACACCTCGGAGGAGGTGGGGGACGGTCTCGGCTCGGGGCGTTTCGGCATGGCCCGTGAGACGGGCCGGGACGTCAACCGGGCGATCGTGGAGGGAGACCGCGACGGCCTCGGCATCGGCGCCGCGGTGGGGCGGCACATCGTGGCCCGGCGCGCCGCCCACGCCGACAAGAGCGTCTTGGCGGCGGCTTTCCGTCTCGGCATCCCGGCCACCGTCCACGTGGCCATCGGGACCGACATCGTCCACATGCACCCCGCCTGCGATCCGGGGGCGGTGGGGCGCGCCACCCACCTGGACTTTCGGCTCTTTGCCGCCCAGGTGGCTCGGCTCGGCGGCGGCGGGGCCTACCTCAACGTGGGGTCCGCGGTGGTGCTGCCCGAGGTCTTCCTGAAGGCGGTCACCCTGGCCCGAAACCTGGGGCACCGGCTGGTCGACTTCTCCACCGCCAACCTGGACTTCATCCCCTCCTACCGACCCCTGACCAACGTGGTCTCTCGCCCGACCCAGGGGGTGGGGCGCGGCTACAGCCTCACCGGCCACCACGAGATCCTGGTGCCGCTGCTGGCCGCCGCCCTGGTCGAGGGAGGGGCCCCCCCCGCCCCGCCGCGCCGGAAGCGGGCCGTCACACCTCGAGGCCGATCGCGCGCATGAGGGCGAGGGCGTTGCTCCTGCGCACCACCCCCTCGCGCTTCCGGTAGTCGAAGACCACACGACCTCCTTCCAGGTGGTCCTCGAAGTGCACGTTGCCGGCCCGCGGGGCGAGCCGCGTCGCGACCTCGGCCAGGGCCAGGTCGTGGGTGGTGACCAGTCCGATCGCGCCCCGTGCCAGGAAGCCGCGTACCAGCGCCTCCGCCCCGGCGCGCCGATCGCTGGAGTTGGTGCCGTGCAGCACCTCGTCCAGCAGGAACAAGAGGGGCGCCTCGTCGCGAGCCAGGTCCATCAACTGCCGCAGCCGTGTGATCTCGGCGTAGAAGCGGGAGGTGCCGTCCTGGAGCGAGTCGTGGGTCCGAATCGAGGCCCCGATGGTGAGCGGCGACAGCCGCATCCGACGTGCCCGCACGGGTGCCCCGGCCAGGGCCAGCACCACGTTGACGCCTGCGGTGCGCAGGAGCGTCGACTTCCCCGACATGTTGGAGCCGCTCACCACCAGGACCTGCAGATGCTCGTCCAAGTGCAGGTCGTTGCGCACGCTGGTGCGGTCGGGGAGCAGCGGATGCCCGAGGCCGTCCGCCTCGAGCAGGGGGCCGGCCTCGACCAGCTCGGGGAACGGGTCCTGAGGACGCTCGAAGGCGTAGCCGGCGAGGGCGCTCAGGGCCTCGACCTCGCCGACGGCCACCAGCCAGCGAGACACGGCCTCGCCGTGGTCCACCCGCCAGGCCTCGAGGGACAAGGCGAGCTGGGTCTCCCACAGAAGCAGTGCCGCAATCGGCGCGAAGAACGGGTTGCGCCGCGACTCCAGGAGGTCGATCCGTCGTGAGAGGCGTCCGATCGCCCGCGACGGCGCCGCGCCGTGCGCGTCGAGGCTCGACCGAATCTGGCAGAGGCGCGAGGCGTGGAACGGCTCGCCCTCGATCTGCAGCAGCGCGCCGCGGAGCACCTCGAGCTCGCGGCCGGGTCGGTCGATGCCGCCCACCACACGTTGTACCCGACGGCGCAGCGCCAGCGCGAAGGCGGCCTGTGGCAGCAGCGCGAGGACGAAGGGATCGGGTCCCCAGTCGAAGCCGAACCAGGCCACCAGACCTGCCAGGGTCAGCGCCGACAGCGCAGCTCCGAGCAGGGACGTCCCGGGAGGGAAGGCGGCGGGCGGCCCGCCCGCCCAGCGGGCCAAGGCCTCCGGCCGAAGCGCCACCCGGACGTCGTCTCCCAGGAGCGACAGCCGCTCACGGAAATCGAGCCGAGGGCAGAGGTCGGCCACCGCCGCCTGGCGGGCCCGCACCTCGTCCGGGGTGGCCGCGCGGCAAAGCCAACCCGCCAGCGTCCGCTGTCCCATCGGCGTGTGGGGGGCACCGATGCGCTGGTAGAGCGATCCCTTCCCGAAGACGTCCAGGTCCTCTGCGTAGGGGTGGTGCGGGTCGTGGAAGCGCTCGCCGCCTTCCGAGGCGCCGACCCACTCGTCGGCCAGCCGGGCCAGCCCGGTCCGGTAGAGGTCCATGGCCCGCGCCAACCGCCGGGTCCTCCGGATCACCTGGTCGTGGGCCAGCACCAGCGCCAGGAAGGCCAGGGCGAGGCCGGCCAGCCAGAACAACGAGAGGGCTCGGGGGCCGATCGCCAGCCACCAGCAGATGGCGCCCGCCACGAAGCAAAGCCCCCGACCGGCCGAGATCGCCTGCTCCCAGTGAGACAGCCGCAGGTGGGCCCGCCGGCGCTCGGCCAGCCGGGCGGCGTAGGCCGCCGCTGGATCCCGACCTTCCCGTGCCTGGGCGCCCACGCCCGGATTGTAGTGGCGGCAAAGGCTCCCTTGACAGCCGTGCCCCACCCCAACACACTGGACCGGCACGTGGTTCTCGGCAACGGCCGGACCCAGATCGCGGTGGTAGCGGTCGTATTGGTGCTGGCGGGGTGTCGACAACAGGCGCCGCCCCCGGCGGCGACCCCACCGGCCTCGCAGCTCGAGCCGGTCGTGTCCGGTCCCGACGACGCCGCCTTCTCGGGGCGCCTACGCCTGGCCTCGGTCTTCCCGTCGCTGGGACGCTATGCGATCTCGGGCCAGCAGTCGGTCAATGGGGCGCGGCTGGCCGTGGACGAGATCAACCGCCGGGGCGGAGTCCACGGGCGGCTGCTCGAGCTGCTCGAGTACAACACCGGCAGCTACTTCATCGACGCGCGCCACGCCGCCGAGCTGGCCATCGAGGCCCAGGCGCTGGCGCTGGTCGGCTCGAACTCCTCGTCGCTGTCGATGGCCGTCGCCGAGATGGCCGAGGCCGCCGGGGTGGTCCAGATCTCGAACGTCTCGACCGCCCAGGACCTCACCTGGGACCCCGCAACCGGCGCCAATCGTCGCTTCGTCTTCCGGGTCTGCAGCTCCGACGTGGTGATCGGAGCCCGGCTGGCGGAGTTCGCCCGTGACTACCTGAGGGCTCGCCGGGTCGCCGTTCTCTACGAGGTGGGGCGCGTCTACAGCGCCAAGCTGGCCCGGAGCTTCATCGACCAGTTCGTCGACGAGCCCTCCGGCCGCGTGGTCGAGGAGCTCTCCTACCTCCCCCTGGAGACGGACTTCCACACCCAGCTCGCCGCCGTCGCCGCCTTCGGCGCCGACGTCCTGTTCGTGCCGGGCTCGTCCACCGACTCCACCCTGATCGCGATCCAGGCGGAGCGGATGGGGATACGGCCCACCCTCCTCGGGGCCGACGGTTGGTCCAATCCGCTGCTGTTCGCTCGGGGTGGGCCGAGCCGGCCGGCCTACCACGCGGACCTGTGCGACCCGCCCGGCACCTTCGTCGAGCGGTACCGGCAGGCCTTTGGAGAGGAGCCGAGCGGCTGCCGAGCGGTGCTCGCCCACGAGGCCGTCACCGCCGTGGCGGCAGCCCTGGAGAAGCTCGGCCCCCTGACCGAGACCGACCTGCGTTCCTCGGTGTCGGTCACCAGGTCCCGCCTGCGTGACGCGCTCCAGGGTGAGCGGGTCCGCGGGGAGGTGGGGACCATCGCCTTCGACGAGCACGGCGACTGCCGGAGGGGGGTGGCGATCATGGAGATCTGGAAGGGTCCCAAGGGGGGCTACCGGCCGCACCTCTACCGCTGGCTGGGCGAGCGCTGAGATGGCCTTCGCGATCGTGGCCCGGCTGCGTGACATGAGCCTGAAGGGCAAGGTCACGCTCACCCTGACGGCGGTCTTCACCACGATCGTCAGCTTCTTCCTGGTGGCGCTCCTCCCCTTCCTGGCCGAGCAGCGCCAGCGGCTCCTGGAGCAGGACAAACATCTGCTGCTGACCCTGCGCGACAACTACCAGCGTCAGATCATCTACGACCTGCTGAGCGAGAACCAGGAGTCGCTGGAGGTGACCGCCGCCGACCTGGCCCGCCAGCGGGGGATCGCGTGGGTGCGTATCCAGGCGCAGCGGGCGGACCTGGCGGCGACCGCCGACCGGGCCTGGATCCACCGCCTGATCGGCGAGAACCCGGCGCTGGCCGCCCGCCGGGACGAGCCGCTGGTGCTCCTGGTCACCCAGGACGGACACGCCGACGTCCTGGGCCTGGACGGCCGCCTGGTGATCCAACGCCGGCCGGTGCCGTGGGAGCGGGTCCCCAGCCTCGACACCCCGGCCACGGCTACCCCGGCCGCCTGGTTCGAGGAGCGGCGGGTCGGCGGCGAGCCGATGCTGTACTTCACCGCGGCTTTGGAGGCGGCCGGCGACGAGTACGGCCGGCTCCACGTCCTCTACTCGCTGGCGGTGGTCAGCCGGGCCGAGGCGCTGACCCGTTTCACCTTCTTCGGGCTGGTTGGCACCACCTTCGTGCTGCTGCTGCTGCTGCTCAACGTGTTCATCTCACGGATGGTGATCGCCCCCGTCCAGCGGGTCCGCGAGGCGATGAGCCAGGCGGCCCGTGGGGAGCTCTCGACCCGGCTGCCGGTCCACTCGCGGGACGAGATCGGCGCCATCGCCGGCTCGTTCAATCGGATGGTCGAGGAGCTGGCCGCCTCCAAGCGGGCGATCGAGGACTACTCGCGCAACCTGGAGGCGCGGGTCGAGGAACGCACCCGGGAGCTTCGCCAGTCCGAGGCCAAGCTGCTGGCGGTCAAGAACCGCCTGGCCACCGTCATCGCCAACGTGGCTACCGGCGTGATCTCCCTCGACGGGCAGGGCCGCATCACTACCTTCAACGACCGCGCCGCCGAGATCCTGTCGGTGACGGTCCGTCCGCTGGAGGGGCAACACCTGGAGCAGGTGCTGGGCGAGGGCGAGGCCTGGCGGCTGATCGATCTGGTGACCGCGGTGCAGGAGGGGCGGACCGCCATCCGCGAGGCCCAGGTGAGCTGCCGCCTGCCCCGTGGGCGTCGAACCCTTTCGGTGGTGGCCTCCTCGCTTCACGGCGACGGCCAGGCCGACGGCGGCGTGGTGGTGGTGCTGGAGGACCTCACCCAGCTCCTGGCGTCCCAGCGGCTCGAGATCTGGAAGGAGGCGGTCGAGAAGGTGATCCACGAGATCAAGAACCCGCTGACCCCGGTGGGGCTGGCGGCTCAGACGCTGCAGAGCGCCCACGCCCGCGATCGGCGCAAGTTCGACGAGATCTTCCCCTCGGCGATCGGGATGATCCTGGGCGCGGTGCGTGACCTGAAGGCGTTGATCTCCGACTTCACCCAGTTCAGCCGTCTGCCCAAGGTCCTGCTGCAGCGGTGCGAGCTGAACCCCCTGGTCCAGGACGCTCTCGCCCCCTATCAGCACGGCAGCATCGACGGGGTGCGGGTGACCTCGCGCCTGGCGGCGGAGCTGCCGCCAGTCGAGGCCGACGCCGACCAGCTCAAGCGGGTGCTGCTGAACGTCATCAACAACGGCATCGAGGCGATGGAGCCGGCCGGCGGCGAGCTGATGGTGACCACCTCCCACGACACCGCCGCGCACCTGGCGGTGGTGACGGTGCGCGACGGCGGTGCCGGCATCGAGGACGTGGAGCGGATCTTCGAGCCCCACTACACCACCAAGGTGAAGGGGACCGGCCTGGGCCTGGCGATCGCCCGCCAGATCGTCGAGGAGCACGGAGGCGAGATCCGCGTGGCCAGCCAGCTCGGCGAGGGGACCAGCGTCGAGATCCGGTTGCCGGCGGCGCCGTCGGATCCTCCGGCGCTCCCGGACCGATGACGCGCCGGTTGGCCGGTTGGTCGGCGATCGTTGACTTCGCTCCGGGGAGGCCGTAGCCTGGCGCACTGCCCAGGGTGGGGATCGCGGCAGGACCGGATTCCGGGCCGCGTGGAGGTGTGAGTGACCCGCTGGAGGGCCATGCGCCCGCTCCGGTTGGCGTTCTTGGTGGTGGCCGTCGGGCTGGCGCCCGCCGCGGTTCCGTCGTCGGCCGGTCCGGCCAGGGGGTACCTGCTGATCATTGGCGGTGGGGAGCGGACCGGCGACGTCATGGCCCGTTTCGTCCAGCTCGCCGGTGGGGCTCGCGCCCGGATCGCCGTCATTCCCAACGCCAGCTCGGTGCCCGACGAGGTCGGTAAGGAGCAGGTCGCCGAGCTGGTCGCTGCCGGGGCGGGTCACGCCTTCGACGTGAACCTGACCCGACAGCCCCCGGACGCGGCGTCGACGCTGCAGGCCTTGGAGGGCACAACCGGCGTCTTCTTCTGCGGGGGCGACCAGTCGAGGCTGACGGCCGCTCTCGGCGGCACCCCTCTTCTGGAGAGGATCCGGCGCCTCTACGCCGACGGTGGCGTGGTGGGCGGGACCAGCGCCGGCGCGGCGGTGATGAGCGGCCTGATGATCACCGGAGACGAGCGCCGCCGCCCTGAGGAGGACGAGGCGTTCAGCGTCATCCTGAAGGACGACGTCGTCACCGCCGCCGGCTTCGACCTTCTGGAAGGCACCATCGTCGACCAGCACTTCCTGGCCCGCAAGCGGCACAATCGGCTGATCTGCCTGGTGCTCGAGCACCCCGAGCTGCTGGGGATCGGGATCGACGAAGACACGGCAATCCTGGTGTCTCCCGACCGCACCTTCGAGGTGCTCGGGCGCCGGCAGGTGCTGGTGCTCGACGCCTCGTCGGCCCGCAACCTCGGCGCCGACGCCGAAGGCCGGCTGTCCGGCGAAGGGCTGACGCTGCACCTGCTCCGGGCGGGACAACGTTTCGACCTGGCCTCCCGAACGCCCCTCGACTGAAAGAGGCCCTCGGCCCGAGCCATTGGCTCTCGCCGTGACGGCTGCGGCCTGAGAGCAACGGTGTGCCGTGGGTCGCCCGGAGCGCGCGACTCGTTGATGAACGCCGATGTCAGCCGCGAGTCATGCCGTGCGGCTGACCAGGCTGGAGCGCGCGAAGCGGCGGACCCACGGCGCTCCGACCGGCCTCAGAACGGGCCCCAGCCCATCAGCACCGGCGGGACGAGAAGCAGGAAGCTCAGCGCGACCAGCACCAGCATCAACGGCAGGAACCACCGCGCCCACGTCTCCCATGGGATCCGGGCCATGCCCAGCACCCCCATCGTGATCGCCGAGGTGGGCAGGATCGGGTTGATGAACTCGCAGAGCTGGAAGGCGTAGACCATGGTCTGACGGGTCAGGCCGATCAGGTCGGCGAGCGGCGTCATGATCGGCATGGTCAGCGCGGCCTGGGCGGTCCCCGAGTGGATGAAGAAGTTGATCACTGCCTGGACCACGAACATCACCTGGGCGGCCACGATTGGGGGGAGGCCGGCGATCGCCCCCGAGCTGTACTGGAGCAGGGTGTCGAGGATCAGTCCCTCCCGGGCGATGATCAGGAGGGCCCGGCCGCAGGCCACGATCAGGGCGACGCCCACCATGTCCCTGGCGCCGGCCACGAAGCTCACCGCGATCTGGCTGGGTCCTCGCCCGCCCACCGCCCCCATCAGCAGGCCGGCGGCGAGGAAGAGGGCGCCGATCTCCTCGATGAACCACTGTTTCTCCAGGATCCCCCAGACCAGGACCACCAGGCAGGCCAGCAGCAGCAGCAGGACCAGCGCCCGACGCAGCGTCCACGGCTCGGTGTCGTCATCGCTGGGGGGAGCGGCGCGGTCCCGCTGGCGGTCGAGCTGGAAGACCGGGCTCGACTCGGGCCGTCGCTTGACCCGCGCCGCGTAGACCATCACCCACGCGGTCACCACTCCGGTCCCGATGAGCCACGTCAGCAGGCGATAGCCCAACCCGGAGTAGAGCGGCAGGTCCGCGAGCCCCTGGGCGATTCCCACCGTGAACGGGTTGAAGAAGGCCGCCGCGAAGCCGGCGGCAGCGCCCAGGAACGGGATCGACACCCCCACGATGGAGTCGTAGCCCAGCGACATCGAGAGCGGTACGAAGACCAGCACGAACGGGATCGTCTCCTCCCCCATGCCGAAGATCGAGCCGCCGAGTGAGAAGAGGACCATCATCGCCGGGATCAGCAGCCTTTCCAGGCGAGGCCGTGCGGTCAGCGCGGCGGTGAGGCGCCGGATGGCGAAGTGGAAGGTGCCGGTGTCCTGGATGACGCCAAAGGAGCCGCCGATCAGGAGCAGAAAGGCGATGATCTCCGCCCCGTCGAGAAAGCCACGGATCGGGGCGACTACCAGCCACTGCGGGCCCAGGTAGACCTTGTCCACGCGCTGGTAGGTGCCGGACACCGTCACCTGCCGTCCCTCGCGCTCGATACGCTGATAGGTGCCCGAGGGGACCAGCCAGGACATCAGCAGGACCAGGGCGACCAGCGCCCCCACGATCACCAGCGTGTGGGGCATGCGGACGGCGGGCGGGGCGGGCTCTGTCGCCGGACCGGAGGTCACAGTGTTGCCAGCAGGTCCGCCAGCAGGTCCGCCCGGCGGTCCAGGGAGTCGAGATCGAGGTACTCGGCGGTTGTGTGCATGCCGTCACCGGTTGGACCGAGACCGTCGACGACGGGGACCGTCTCGGGGCTCGCCATGAAGTTGGGGAAGGAGACCCCGCCGCGATCCTCCTCGACCACGAGCGGGAAGCCGCGCCGCGCAGCGAGGTCGACCACCCGCCGCACCAGCGGCGCGCCCGGACCCCGCGGGTCCACCGGTGGGATGGTGGCGCCGACCTCGAAGGCGGCCGCCACCTCGTGGTCGCGAGCGACGCTCTCGGCCGCCGAGGCGAGCCTTGCCTCCGCCTCTGGGCCGTCGTCCCGCGAGAGAAAGCGGAGCTCGCCCTCCGCGCGCGCGCGGTCCGGAACCACGTTGAGCTGACGTGAGGTGCCGAGCAGACCGTGATGGCGAGCCAGATTCCCCACGAAGTCGGCGCCCCCGGCCACCAGCCGGCCGACGTTGACCGTTGGCCCGGGGCCGGGGCGCGACAGCGCCTGCGCGCGCACGCACCAGTCGGCGGCCGCCAGAAGCGCTGATCGCCCGCTCCAGTAGGCCAGCCCCGAGTGGGCGCTTCGGCCGCGGACCTCGAGCCGCCACTCGGTCAGGCCTCGACGCCCGGCCACCAGCGTCTCACTACCGTCTCGCAGGCCGCCCGGCTCCAGCACCAGCACAGCCCGCGCGTCACGGCTGAAGCGCCGCATTGCCCGGGCCGAGATCGCGCCCTCGGCCTCTTCGTCGGGAACCGCAACCAGCAAGAGGTCGGCCGGCGGGGCCTGCCCGCGCTCGGCAAGGCGCTCGAGAGCACCCACCAGCGTCGCCAGCCCCCCTTTCATGTCCAGGGCGCCGCTGGCGTGAAGCCGGCGACCTTCCAGTCGCGGCTCGATCGCCGGGAGCACCGTGTCCAGATGCCCGACCAGCAGCAGGTGGGCCTCGCCCACCGCCGGCCCTCGGGCGACCAGAACCGGCTGAGGCGCTCCGCTCGCGTCCGGCTCGTCTGTGACATCCGTGGAAAGCCCGCAGCGCTCCAGATCCGCGGCGAGCCGGCTCGCCATTGCCCGCAAGCCGACCGTGTTCCCGCTCTCGGAGGAGATGGCACAGTAGGTGGACAGCCGCTCGACGGCGTCCGTCGAGCCGCCGGCCGGCGTTCCGGAGCCCACCCGGCTCATCACCCCTCCGATCGGGGAGGATTCTACCGGTTCGACGGAGCTTCCGGGCCGATCACGACTTCCTGGCCTTGAGCAGGTCCTTCCTCTTGAGGTGCACCTTCTCGAAGGCGCTGGCCGGGATCACGTAGTACCAGCCGGCGAAGCGGGCATTCAGCTCTTCCGAGGCCTTCTTCCCCTCCTCGACCTGCTTCCTCCAGGCCTCGTGGGTCTCGAAGAGCCGCTTGTTCTCCCGGTCCTCCGGGCTCAGCTCGGCTTCGGCCTTGCTCTGGAAGGCGAGGCTGGCCGGGGCCTTGGGCTCGGGGAGCAGGCGCGGGTCGAAGGTGGTGGTGATGAAGAGGTAGCGGTTCTCGCCCGGCCCGCTGGCCTGGTCGTCGCTCTCCTCGGTGCCGGCGGTGACCGCATCTCCGCTCCCGTAGACAACCTCGCCGAAGCGCAGCGTGTAGGTGACGCCGTCCTTGGTTTCCACCTGCGTCTCCCCCTCGTTGGAGAGGAGCTCCCCCATGCGGGTCAGGTAGTAGCCCCGGGACTGCAGCGAGAGGAGGTCCGCATGCGTCAGGGGCATGCTGGCCTCGGTCTGGCTGAGGCTGGCGGACAGGCCGGCCGGCTTGGGCCGCACCCCCACGATCGCAAGCTCGTCGATCGCGGTCAGCAGCGAGTTGAGCTTGGAGATGTCGAGCTCCTGGCCGGCGGGAGCCCGGTCCATCCGCCACTCGTTGTCCCGCTTCTCGACGGTCACCAGGTCACGCTCGTCGACGCGGCGGGTCATCTCGTCGATCGAGTAGTCCTTGAGCACCACCTTGCGGATGGCGTCCCGGTCGACCTTGAGCAGGTCCTTCTCGATCCAGTCCTGGAACTTGGTCGAGAGGTCGATGTCCATCTTGGCCACGTACACCCGCTTCTGCCCCGGCACGCGGACGAAACGGTAGCCGGTTCGGCCCTCAGGCGTCTTGCCGATGATGAAGTCGGCCAGCACCTGCTCCCCCTCGCCCTTGAGGGTGACCCGGGTACCGCGCCCTTCCAGGGAGGAGGTGGTCTCGTCGAGGGGATCGACCACGCCGCAGGCCACGTGGTCGGCCACGTTGTCGGAGCGGAAGTCGTCCTTGCGGATCCCGATCACGCCGGCCGCGGTCTTGGCCAGGCGGTCGGCGCCGTCGGCGGGGTAGTCGTGGTGCGAGGGGATGGTCCAGCGGCCGTCCGAGAACGTGACCTTGAACGGTCGCGCCGACCCGGTGGCCTGGTCGAACTCGATCACCTCCAGGGTCTTGGCGGCGTTCGGGTCCTCGAACCCCGGGAAGAACGGCTCTCCCCGGTCGGCGAAGGCCTCGGGGACCGCCCTCCGCGGCGCCGTCGCCCAGGCAACCAGTAGCAGAAAGGCGGCGGCCGCGACGTAGGTCAGGGTCTTCTTGGTCTCGCTCATCGTCCCGCCCTCAGCCTCCGCGCCGCCGCCGCCCCTTCCTTCTCGCGGCGGTGGCGCCTGATGAAGATGACCACGCCCATCGCGAACACCGGGATCGGCGGGAGCAGCACGGCGACGCTGCGGATGGTGCTCTGGATGTTGCGGATCTGCGACTCCACCGTCTCCTTGCTGAGCTGGATCCGCGCCTGCTTCTCGGACTCGATCCCCGCCTTGAGGGTCTCGAAGCGGCGGTTCTCGACCTCCTGGAGGTTCCGCGCCATGATCTGCTTGGTCTGGGCATCGAGGTCGACCCGCTGGCGCACCTCCTGGACCTTCGCGTCCAGGCGCTTCTGGGCGTCGCTGAGCGCCTGGTCGGCGGCGGCCTCGGCCTCCTTCTCGTCGGCTACCCGCCGCTCCAGGGACTCCTGGGTCCGGCCCTCGACCCGCCGCAGGGTCCGGTGCCGGACCCGCCGGTCGCGCAGCGTCACGAACGACTCGTCGCCCATCAGCGTGTCGATGCAGTTGAGGAAGAAGCTGACGTTGTCGAAGGTGAGGTTGGGCGGGCCGATCCGACGGATCTCGAAGAACTGCTCCGAGATGAAGTCCACGTCGGCGATCACCATCAGGTCGACGGTGCCCTTCTTCACCTCGGGTTTGGCCCCGCCCTCCCCGGCGGGCTGGGCGTCGCCTTCGCCCGGCGTCGCCGCCTCGTCTCCCTTCTCCGGCTGGGCCTGGCCCCGGACCTGGGCGGCCAGCACGTAGTCCTTCTCGTCGGGACGGTGAGGCAGGTTGCGGTTGAGCTGCGCGCCGAGGAAGCTACGAACCACCAACTGGCTGTAGTCGGAGCTCCCAGAGAGCCGGCCGGTACGCAGAAGCGGCGTGAACTGGGCTTCCTTGCCGGCCGTTGGTTGCAGGCTGCCCGGGTAGATCAGGACCAGCTCCTGCATCCCCCGGCTGGCCGCGTTCTCCTCGTTGAAGGGCGCCTGGCTCTGGTTGCCCGCGCCCACGAAGACCACCTCCGGTGGGAGCTGGGCCAGATCAGGGTGGGGGTTGTAGCCGTCCCACACCACCCGACCCGAGCTCCAGCTCACGCCGAGCCCGGAGAGAAAGGCCTGGATGTTCCCCTTGGGTCGGGGGGGCGGCCCCTGCTGCCGCATGAACGGGTTCATCTCCGCGCCGGCGCGCTCGGAGGGAGACAGTCCCAGGTTGACCATCGGCATGGGGTCGACCAGCAGCAGGGTCGGAGTGCCGCCCTCGATGGCGTGGCGCAGGTTGTCCATCTCCTCCTGGGTGAGCGAGGACGGGAGCACCACCAGCAGCGCATCGATCTTCTCTTCGATCGGGCTGTCCGGGCGGATCTGGACCACCTCGTACTGCTTCTTCAGCTCCTCGACCACCGACCACTGGGGGGTCGAGCGCAGGGTCTGGAAGTCGAGGCCGCCGAAGAGGTTCAGTGCGGTGTTGACCACGCCGATGCGACGCCGTTCGGTCTTGGCGACGACCCGCAGGCTGCGCACGATCTCGTACTCCACCGGCAGACCGCGGTCGAAGAACGGGATCACCTGCTCCTCGGCGCCGCAGGTGAAGGCCACGCCCATGAAGACGTCCTCGACGCCGGCGCGGGCGCTGCCGAGGTCGGGGATCTGGCGGGGCTGGATGCCGAAGCGCTCCCGCGCCTCACGGGCGGCGTCGGTATAGGGCTCGGTCCCCTGGACCAGCACCTCGACCTTGTCGCCGGCGATGGCGTCGATCTCGGCCAGCACCGACAGCAGGTTCTCGCGGGCCTCCACGTACTGCTGCGGCACCTGCGGGCTCACGTAGGCCTGGATGAAGACCGGCCGCTCCGCGGAGAGCTCCCCGATCAGGTGCCGCGTCTCCGGGCTGAGCGAGTGGAGGCGCTCGGCCGTGGTGTCCAGACGCAGGCTGGCCCGTCCCAGGGCGGCGTTGAGGCCGACCAGCCCCACCGCCACGCAAAGCGCTCGCACCAACTGGTGTCGCCACATCGGCTGGCCCTTCGGGCTCGCCGGCCAGTGCCGGCGGCCGATCAGCAGCACGTTGAGGTAGAGGGCCAGCCCGGCCACGCTCAGGAAGTAGAGCAGGCCCTTCAGGCTGGCCACCCCCCGGGCGAAGTCGGCGAAGTGGGGGAGGACGCTGACCGAGTCACCCAGGCGACCGAGCTCCCGGCTGAACAGGGCAGCGCCGTCACCCACGAAGACCAGCGCCCCGCACAGGAGCGCCCCCAGCACGAAGGCGATGGTGGCGGTGGGGGCCAGCAGCGAGCCCAGCATGCCCACCGCGATCAGGGCGCCCCCGAGCAGGAAGTAGCCCAGGTAGTTGCCCAGCATCAGGCCGAGGTCGGGGCTGCCCAGCCATTCCAGCACCAGCACGTGGCTGAGGGAGAGGAGGAGGGAGACCCCGTAGACGCTCAGCACCGCCAGGTACTTGCCGAGCACCACCTCGAGGTCGGTGGCGGGCAGCGTCAGCAGCAGCTCGTCGGTCCCCTGGCGGCGCTCCTCGGCCCAGGCCGCCATGGTGAGGGCGGGGACGAAGAGCATCAGCAGGTAGGGGAAGACCGCGTTGAGCTGCTCGAGGTTGGCCAGGTTGTTGAGGAAGAAACGCTCCTGCCAGAAGGCGGCTGCCGCGCTCAGGAAGATGAACAGGGTGATGAACACGTAGCCGGTCGGGTTGGAGAAGTACATCCGGAGGTCGCGGCGCAGCAGCGCCGTCACCACCTTGAGGTTGATCCACCGCTTCATGCCGCCCCTCCGGTCTCGGCCGGCGCTGGGGCCGGGGAAGAGGGCGGCTCGATCCGGTCGCGGCCTCCGGTGAGCCGGTGGAAGGACTCCTCCAGGGTCTCGCCGCCCCTCTGCAGCTTCTCGAGGGTGCCGTCGAAGATGAGTCGGCCGCCGTGCACGAAAAGAATGCGCTCGGCCACCGCGCTCACCTCCTGCAGGATGTGGGTCGAGATCATGATCGTCTTCCGCTTCTCGCGACGCAGCGCCTGCAGGTTGACGCGGAACTCGTGGATCTGGTTGGGGTCGAGCCCGGCGGTGGGCTCGTCCATGATCAGCACCTCCGGGTCGTGGAGCAGGGCCTGGGCCAGCCCCACCCGCTGCCGCAACCCCTTGGAGAGCTTGCCGATCGGCTTGTCCAGCACCAGCTCCAGCGAGCACTGCTGGGTGACCGCCTCGATCCGCTGCCTCAGCAGCGGGGCCTCCAGCTCCCGCGCCTCGCCGAAGAAGCTCAGCAGCTCCTTGGGGGTCATGTCCGGGTAGAGGGGGCCGTTCTCGGGCAGGTAGCCGAAGCGGCGCGCCGCCTCCAGGCGCGAGCGCCCGACGTCGAGCCCGGCCACCGACGCGCTCCCCTCGCTCGGGGCCAGGTAGCCGGCCAGGATCTTCATGGTGGTGCTCTTGCCGGCCCCGTTGGGTCCCAGGAAGGCGACGATCTGCCCCTCGGGGATGCTGAAGCTGATGTCTTGGATGGCCACGAAGGGGCCGTAGTACTTGCAGAGGCCCCGGGCCTCGATCATCACGTGCGGCGCTTGCGGCTCGGGGCCGCCGGCCTCGGCCGGGGCCGTGTCCAACTCAGGCGTCATGCGAAGCGCTCTCCTCTCGTTCCGCAACAGAGGTCCCGGCAGCCCGTCTTGGCCAGGCTCCTTCGCGGTGCCCGCCGGGACCGAATGCGAAGATGGCGACGACCGCTGAAGATATCACAGTCGCTGGTGCCGCCCGTCGCCGCCCATGGCTGGTCTCATGTCGTTGGTAGACAGCGTCTTGCGTCCCCCGGCTGCCGCTCGGCCTTCGAGCGGGCTCCCCGTCCCTTGAGCGGTCGAGGGTCGCCGTGGGGGCCCCTCTCTCGAGAAGGCGAAGCCCCACTATGATGTAGACGCTCCAGATCGCGCGGCGGCCGGGATGGGGGAAACCCGGATCCGGTCGTCCTACCGGCTGGCTCGAGCCTTGCGGGTCTTGCGAGCCTTGCGGGGCGCGCCGGGAAGCAGTCCCGCCAGGAACCGGCCGGTGTAGGAGCCGGCCACCGCGGCCACCGCCTCGGGGGTGCCGGTGGCGATCACCGCGCCGCCGGCATCGCCCCCCTCGGGCCCCATGTCGATCACGTGGTCGGCGGTCTTGATCACATCCAGGTTGTGCTCGATCACGATCACCGTGTTGCCCGCCTCGACCAGGCGGTCGAGGACCCGCAGCAGCTTCTTGATGTCGTCGAAGTGGAGGCCGGTGGTGGGCTCGTCGAGGATGTAGAGGGTCCGGCCGGTGGCCCGCTTGCTGAGCTCCCGCGACAGCTTCACCCGCTGCGCCTCGCCGCCGGAGAGCGTGGGCGAGGACTGGCCGAGGGCGATGTAGCCGAGCCCGACGTCGACCAGCGTCTCCAGGCCCCGGCGGATCTGTGGGTGGTTGCGGAACAGCTCGAGGGCCTCGTCCACAGTCCGCTCCAGGACGTCGGCGATCGACAGGTGGTTGTACTTGACCTGCAGCGTCGCCTCGTTGAAGCGCTTTCCCTGGCAGACCTCGCACGGGACGTAGACGTCGGGCAGGAAGTGCATCTCCACGCGCTTGACGCCGTCCCCCTCGCAGGCCTCGCAGCGACCCCCCTTGACGTTGAAGGAGAAGCGGCCCGGCGTGTAGCCGTGCATGCGCGCCTCGGGCAGGAGGGCGAAGAGCTGGCGGATCAGGTCGAAGACCTTGGTGTAGGTGGCCGGGTTGGAGCGTGGGGTCCGGCCGATTGGGCTCTGGTCGATGTCGATCACCTTGTCGATCTGCTCGAGCCCTTCGATGGAGAGATGGCGGCCCACCGTGACGTCGCTGCGGTAGATGGCCCGGGCCAGGGCCGGGTAGAGGGTCTGGTTGACCAGGGTGCTCTTGCCGGCGCCGCTGACGCCGGTGACGCAGATCAGCAGGCCCAGCGGGAAATCCACGCTCAGGTTCTTGAGGTTGTTCTCACCGGCGCCGCTGAGGCGCAGGACCCGGCCGTCGGGTGGGCGCCGCCGGGGCGGGATCGGGATCGAAAGCTCCGCCTTGAGGTAGCGGCCGGTCACGCTGGCCGGGGTGGCCATCACCTGGGCCGGTGTCCCGGCGGCCACGATCTCGCCCCCCCTGCGGCCGGCGCCGGGGCCGAAGTCGATCAGCCAGTCGGCCTCTTCCATCGCCTCCCGGTCGTGCTCCACCACCACCACGGTGTTGCCGATGTCGCGCAGGTGCTTGAGCGCGGCCAGCAGCTTCTTGTTGTCCCGCTGGTGCAGGCCGATCGAGGGCTCGTCGAGCACGTAGATCACGCCGGTGAGCTCCGAGCCGATCTGGCTGGCCAGCCGGATCCGCTGCCCCTCGCCGCCGGAGAGGCTGGGGGCGGGTCGGTCCAGGGTCAGGTAGCCGAGGCCCACGTCGAGCAGGAAGCGCAGGCGGGAGCGGATCTCCTTGAGCAGCTCCTGGGCGATCCGCGCCTCGCTGCCCTTGAGGGCCAGGGTGTCGAAGAAGGTGTAGGCGTCGAGGACGCTCTGGCCGGCGACCTCGGCGATGCTCCTGCCGCCCAGCTTGACGCCCAGCGCCTCGGCTCGGATCCTCTTCCCCTCGCAGGCCGAGCACGGGCGGGTCGACAGGAAACGCTGGTAGTACTGGCGCATGTCCTCGGACTTGGTCTCGCGCATGCGCCGCATCATCGAGTTGATCGCCCCTTCGTAGCGCACCCGGAACGAGCCCGCCCCCCAGGAGCCGCGCATCTGGATCCGCACCCGGTCCTCGCCGGTCCCGTAGAGGATCACCCGCTGGTGGGCGGTGGGCAGCTCGCGCCAGGGTCGGTTCAGGTCGATCCCCCGCTCGCGCGCCACGCCGCGGACGATGTCGGTTCCCCAGCCGGTCCCTTCGCCGACCGCCCCCAGCGGCTTGACCGCACCCTCGTTGATCGAGAGGTCGGGGTTGGGGACCACCAGCTCGGGGTCCATCTCCATCCGTGTCCCCAGCCCCAGGCACTGGGGGCACATCCCCTGGGGCGAGTTGAACGAGAAGAGCTGGGGGGTCGGCTCCGGGAACGAGATGCCGCAGTGGTGGCAGGCCCGGTGCTGCGACATCACCTCCTCCGGGTGTCCCTCCGCCGCCAGCACCACGATCCCCTGACCGTACCGGAGCGCCGTCTCCACCGAGTCGTGCAGCCGCCGCTCGATCCCGGGCTTGGCCACCAGCCGGTCCACCACCGCGTCGATCGAGTGCTTCCTCTTCTTGTCGAGGCGGATCTCGTCCTCCAGCGAGACCACCACTCCGTCCACCCGGACCCGGGCGAAGCCGGCCTTGCGTACCTGCTGGAAGACGTCACGGTGCTCGCCCTTGCGCTCCCGCACCAGCGGGGCCAGCAGCAGGAACTTGGTCCCCGCCTCGAGCTCGGCGATCTCGTTGACGATCTGCTGCGACGATTGCTGGGAGACGCGCCGGCCGCACCGGTGGCAGGTCAGGCGGCCGACCCTGGCCCAGAGCACCCGCAGGTAGTCGTGGATCTCGGTGATGGTCCCCACCGTGGAGCGGGGGTTGCTGGAGGCCACCTTCTGCTCGATCGAGATGGTGGGGGCCAGGCCCCGGATCGAGTCGTAGAGGGGCTTGTCCATCTGGCCCAGGAACTGGCGGGCGTAGGCGTTGAGGCTCTCGATGTAACGGCGCTGTCCCTCGGCGTAGAGGGTGTCGAACGCCAGGCTCGACTTGCCGGAGCCGGACGGGCCGGTGATCACCACCAGCCGCTTCTTGGGGATCTCGACGGTGACGTTCTTGAGGTTGTGCTGCCGGGCTCCGGTGATGATGATGTGATCGAGCTCCATGACCTGTCTCGGGGGCGAAACCCCGATTCTACCCGGGGAGCGCTCGGGAGCGCTCGGGGGACACAATACCGATTGTTACAATTCGATAGTCGCCGGCCTTTGGGGGACACGATCCCGATTCCCTTGCCCGGACGACAGAATCGGGTCATGCCGGCTCTCGGGGGACACGATCCCGATTCCCTTGTCCGGACGACAGAATCGGGTCATGCCGGCTATCGGGGGACACGATCCGGATTCGCCGACACGACCGGTCGAATCCGGTCATGCCGGCTATCGGGGGACACGATCCGGATTCGCCGACACGACCGGTCGAATCCGGTCATGTCCCCTACAGCTTGTCGAGGACCCGCGTGAGCTTGGCTTGGACCTCTGCCGCCAGCTTCTCGAAGCCGCCGCCGGCCTGGGCCGCCATCGCCTGTACCGGGTCGATCGCCGAGACCACCGCCCGCCCGGCGTCGTCCTCATAGATGATCACGTTACACGGCAAGAGCAGGCCGATCTCCAGCTCGGTCTGCAGGGCCTGGTGGGCAAGCCGGGGGTTGCAGGCGCCCAGGATCTTGTAGCGGCGGAAGTCGATGTCCAGCTTCTTCTTGAGCGTCTCCTTGACGTCGATCTCGGTGAGGACGCCGAACCCCTCGCTCTTCAGAGCCTCGGGGAGCTGGGCCAGGGCCTCCTCGTAGCCACAGCTCAGCTCCTTGCGAATGCCGAACGAGCTCATCTCAGCACCCCTTCCTGCCGCCGGGCTTGCCCCCCTCGTCCCGCCCCTTGCCGGGCGGGTCGGGCACGGCTCAAGTGGGCACCCCGAGCCGTGGCAGCACGAAGCTCTGCAGCACCAGCCAGACGACCATTACGATGACGATTCCCAGCCACTCACCCATCGGCGCCTCGTTGGCGGCCCGCCGCGGGCGCGGCGGGCCGATCCTCATTAAGATAGCACCGCTTCGGCAGGCGCGGCGCGTCCCTGGATCCAATGATCCATTTCCGGCCCCGTGCCCCGGAGACATAATCGCAACGGCCCGAAGGCGGGCGAAAGGCGGCGAGCCATGTTCGAAGCGGCCGAGCTGGGGAGCAAGACCTCCAAGCAGGAGTACGAGGACCAGGTCCCCGAGCTCCGGTCCCGCCTGCTGGAGGCGCAGTTCGAGCTGCGCCAGGCGGGCTTCCCGGTGCTTCTGGTGATCTCCGGCGCCGACGGCGCGGGCAAGGGCGACACGGTCCGGCGTCTCCACGAGTGGCTCGATCCGCGTGGTCTCGAGACCCAGGTGTTCGGCCTCCCGACCGACGAGGAGCGCCAGCGGCCGGCCTACTGGCGCTTCTGGCGCACGCTGCCTCCGAAGGGCCGGATCGGCATCTTCTTCGGCTCCTGGTACACCGACCCGATCCTGCGTCGCGTCTACGGCAAGTGGGGGCGATCCCGTCTGGAGCGGGAGCTCAGCCGGATCGCCTTCTTCGAGCGGATGCTGGTCGACGACGGGGCCCTGATCGTCAAGTTCTGGCTCCACCTCTCCAAGAAGGCCCAGCGCAAGCGGCTGCGGGCGTTCGAGCGCGACCCCAAGACCCGCTTCCGAGTCACGCCCCTCGACTGGAAGCACTTCAAGCTCTACGACTCGTTCACCTCCGTGTGCGGCAGCGTCATCCACCAGACCGACTCGGGCCACGCCCCCTGGCACGTCGTCGAGGCCGCTGACGATCGCTTCCGCGACCTGACCGTGGCCCGGACCCTGCTGGACGCCCTCGAGCGGCGGCTGAAGGCGGCCCCGGCCCCGCGACCGGCCCCGCCGACGGTGGACGACACGGCGCCGGCTGCCGAGCCTCCCCCCTCGATCTTGTCGACCGTGGACCTGCCGGCGCGGGTCGACGAAGCCGACTATCAGAAGCGCCTCAAGCGGGCCCAGGGCCGGCTCGGCCGGCTGGCGCGGGAGGCCTTCGAGAAGGGGGTCTCGACGGTGGCGGTCTTCGAAGGCTGGGACGCCTCCGGCAAGGGAGGCAACATTCGCCGGATCACCGCCGGGATGGACGCCCGCCACTACCGGGTCATCCCCATTGCGGCGCCCACCGACGAGGAGCGGGCCCATCACTACCTGTGGCGCTTCTGGCGCTACGTCCCGGCTGCCGGCCGGGTGACCATCTTCGACCGCTCCTGGTACGGCCGGGTGCTGGTGGAGCGGGTGGAGGGGTTCGCTCGGCCGGACGAGTGGCAGCGCGCCTTCCTGGAGATCAACGAGCTGGAGCAGCAGCTCGCCGACCACGGGGCGCTGGTGCTCAAGTTCTGGATCCACATCAGCCCCGAGGAGCAGTTGCGCCGCTTCGAGGACCGGCAGAAGACGGCCTACAAGCGGCACAAGATCACCGATGAGGACTGGCGCAACCGGGAGAAGTGGCCGGCCTACGAGGCCGCGGTCAACGAGATGGTGGCGCGCACCAGCACCTCCCATGCTCCGTGGACGCTGGTCTCGGGCAACGACAAGAGGACGGCCCGGCTGACGACGCTGGAGACGTTCTGCGCTCGGCTGCGGGAGGCGTTGTAGCGGGGCCGGACCGAGGGCGGGCCGCGGGAGCCGCCAAGGGAGGGTGAATGCGCAAGTACATCATCATGGGCGTCCAGGGGAGCGGCAAGGGCACCCAGGCCCGGCTGCTGGCCGAGGAGTTTGGCCTGGTGCACATCAGCACCGGCGACATCTTCCGCTGGAACATCCAGAGCCACACCAAGCTCGGGGCCCGGGTCAAGCGGATCGTAGCCTCGGGGCAACTGGTTCCGGACGAGCTGATCGAGGAGGTGGTCAAGAGCCGCCTCGACCGGCACGACTGGAACTACGGCTTCATCCTCGATGGCTTCCCCCGCAACCGGGCCCAGGCCGACTTCTTCCTGGAGAGCTACGACATCGACGCCGTGATCCTGATCGAGGTCCCCGACGACATCGTCTTCGAGCGCATGCTGGGCCGCCGGCTCTGCTCCGGATGCGGCCTCGACTACAACCTGATCCAGCACCGCCCCAAGGTCCCCGACACCTGTGACGTGTGCGGCGCCAAGCTGGTGCGCCGACCCGACGACCAGCCGGAGCCGATTCGGGAGCGGCTGGCCGAGTATCACGCCAGCACCCGGCCGATCATCGACCTGTTCCGGCGCAAGGAGCTGGTGGTGGAGGTGGACGGCACCCAGCCTGCTGCCGAGGTGGCGGCCGCCATCCGCGAGCAGCTCCGGCTCACCGCGCTCCGGGCCGCGGTGACGGGGAGCGCCCACGAGTGACGGCCCCATCGCGCGCCGAGGCCGAGGCCCTGCTCTTCGAGCACACCGCCTCGGAGCCCCTGCGTCGCCACGCTCGTGCGGTCGAGGAGTCGATGCGCGCCTATGCCGGCTGGTACGGCATCACCGACCCCGCCGAGGTCGACAAGTGGGGGATCGTCGGCCTGCTGCACGACTTCGACTACGAGCAGAACCCCACCGAGGAGACCCACCTCCACGTGGGCTGTCGGGTGTTGCGTGAGCGGGGCTATCCCGAGGAGATCGTGGAGGCGGTCGCTTCCCACGCCGACTACATGGGCGTCCCCCGGGACACGCCTCTCAAGAAGGCCCTCTACGCCTGCGACGAGCTGTCCGGGTTCATCGGCGCCTGCGTGAAGGTGCGGCCGACCAAGAAGCTCGCCGACCTTCCCATCTCCTCGGTGGTCAAGCGGCTCAAGGAGAAGGCCTTCGCCCGTTCGGTGGACCGCGCCTGCGTCTACGGCGGGGCCGAAGCCGTGGGGCGTCCTCTCGAGGAGCACATCGGCTTCGTGATCGCGGCGCTGCTGCCCGTCGCCGAGGAGCTCGGCCTGTAGCCGGCCTCAGCCGCAGCCTCCGGTCACGCGGGGCTGGGGCGCGGCAGGGTGAAGCAAGAAGCGCCCCCACCGCGACCGGCGCGTCTCGCGGCGGGCACGGTCTTGCCGAGGGCGCCCTCAGGCGTGCGGCTGCGGTGGGGCCACCTCGAGCTCCAGCCCCGAAAGGGCCGCCTCGACCTCGGCCTCGTAGGCACCGCCGTACACCCGGACCTTGAGCCGCTCCGAGACCGGCACCACCATCGGCAGGGTGTCCCAGGAGACCGGGCTTCGGTTGCCGCGGTCCACCACCCTTCCCTCGGTCACCAGCCGCGTGGCCTCGTCGAGGGGGCGGCCCGCCAGGGCGGCCGTGAAGGCCCGCATCCGGGCCTCGTGGTGGGGGTGGAGGAACCGCACCACCCGCCGGCTCTGGACCGCCACGTGGTAGTGGGACGGCGTGAAGAAGATGCCGTCCAGCCTCAGGATCTCGCAGACGACCACCAGGGCTCCCAGGAACTCCCTGAGCATCCCGAGGCCCGGGTGCTGCTGGCCCGGCAACGGGGGGCGCTGGGTCCCGAACGAGACGCGCGGGTTCTGCAGCAGCAGCCACTCGATCACCAGCATCTCCAGGCCGGGCAGCAGCGCCCGGCTGCGGTGGACCCGCAGCTCCACCACCAGCTCCAGCGTCCCGGACTCGGCGGCGTGGATGCGCAACGTGTGGCCGGTCTGGGTGCTGGTGGTGACCTCCAGCCGGAGGTCGGAAAAGCCCTTCTCCCGGAGCCGGTCCAGGATGCCGAAGCGCTCCAGCACCAGCTCGATCCCGTGACGGGAGAAGTAGCCCAGGAAGCGGGTGTCGAAGGGGAGGCCGGGGGTCAACCCGAACAGGTCCGACTCGCGCAACTCGAAGGAATCGTCGTCCCGCTCCAGGGTCAGCTCCGCCGGGCTCAGCGATCGGCCGATGCGCCGCAGCCGATCCAGCGTGATCTCCTCGTCCGGCGGCGGCTCGACCACGCCCCCCGACAGCAGCCAGGACGCGAACCGCGCCGGATAGCGCCAGGCGCCGCTCCCGTAGCCGCCCGACAGCGTGACCACCAGCGGAACCCGGCGCCCCGGACGCCGGAACAGCTCGGCCACGAAACGGTCGCGCTCGAGCACGGCGGCCGGATCGAGCTGCCAGTCTCCGAGCTCGTCGTCGCTGGCCACGTCGGAACCCGCCACGTAGAGGACCAGCTCGGGCTGGAAGGCCTCGGCCACCTTCGGCA
>CAZNNH010000056.1:0-7106 GCA_964574335.1 uncultured Acidobacteriota bacterium
CGAATCGGGCCGCTTGTGTTGCTGCGAAGCGCCGCGTACAGTCGGCGATCCGAGAGCGGGAGGTGGGATGAGCGAATCAGCCGAGCACCCCGAGGAGAAGCGGGGCAAGCCCAAGAAGCTGAAGAACAAGTTCTACGAGAAGGAGCTGGTCAGCCTCCAGGTCGAGCTGGTCAAGCTCCAGGAGTGGCTCAAGTCCGCGGGGCTCAAGGTCGTCGTCATCTTCGAGGGCCGCGACGCGGCCGGCAAGGGTGGCGTGATCAAGCGCATCACCGAGAAGCTCAACCCGCGCGTCTGCCGCGTGGTCGCCCTCGGCACCCCGACCGAGCGCGAGAAGACCCAGTGGTACTTCCAGCGCTACGTCCCGCACCTGCCGGCCGCCGGCGAGATGGTGCTCTTTGATCGGAGCTGGTACAACCGCGCCGGCGTCGAGCGCGTGATGGGCTTCTGCACCGACGAGGAGTACCGGGAGTTCCTGCGCTCCTGCCCGGAGTTCGAGCGGATGCTGGTGCGGTCCGGCGTCGTCCTGATCAAGTACTGGTTCTCGGTCAGCGACGAGGAGCAGGAGCGCCGCTTCCACCAACGCATCGAGAATCCCACCAAGCGCTGGAAGCTGAGCCCCATGGACCTACAGTCCCGCGCGCGGTGGGTGGAGTACTCGAAGGCCAAGGACGAGATGTTCGCCTCTACCGACATCAAGCAGGCGCCGTGGTACGTGGTCGAGGCAGACAACAAGAGGAGCGCCCGCCTCAACTGCATCTCGCACCTGCTCAGCCTGATCCCCTACCAGGACCTGACCCCGGAGGCCATCTCGTTGCCGCCCCGGCAGGAGCTGCACGGGTACGTGAGGCCTCCGCGGACCGACCAGACCTTCGTTCCCGAGCGCTACTGATCGGCGCTGGTGGGGTGGGCCAGCCGTTCCGGGGCCGGGGTCTCGAAACTGAGCTCGATCCGGGGGATGCCGTCCGAGCCGACGTAGCTGCCGCCCACCTCGGCCCGGGTGCGGAAGCCCCCCTCCAGCTCCTCGAAGTCCAGCCACTGGCCGGGCGAGACCGACAGGGCGCTCATGATCCGGGCGCCATGTCGGGACAGGTTCTCGGCCACGGTCGGATCCCAAGGACCGTCGTCTTGCCGTACCCGGAATCCGATCAGCGGGGCCAGGCGTCGAAAGCGTCGTCGGTCCCCGCCCGCTGGCACGGGATCCGAGGGGAGCAGGAACAGGGCCTCCGGGTCATCGGTGTAGCCCACGGGCGGATTGCGACCCAGGAACACCGTTCCCACCCGACGTGGCGTGGACCCCACCACGTGACGCACCACCGCGTACACCTCGTAGGACGGGTCTCCCAGGTCGTAGCGCCGCAGCCCCTCGGGCAGGGGCAGCGACAGGCGCAGCACCTGGCCGCATCGAACCTCGTGCTCGAGGGGCAGGGAGGCACCGCCCAGCGACGCGTCGATGGACCGGACCAGCTCCTTCCACGGCTCCCCGGCGGAGTGGCCCTCGACGACCGTCGGCAGGCTGAGCTCGATGCGTGGACAGTGGCGTCGCTCGACGATCAGCACGTCAGGCCTTGTCGAGCAGGAGCCCCAGGCAGCGAACCAAGGTCGACTTCAGCTCGCGGCGGTCGACGACCATGTCCAGCATCCCGTGCTCGAGCAGGAACTCCGAGCGCTGGAAGCCGGCTGGTAGCTTCTGGCGGATCGTCTGCTCGATCACCCGCGGGCCGGCGAATCCGATCAGGGCGCCGGGCTCACCGATGTTCAGGTCGCCCAGCATCGCGAACGACGCCGTCACGCCGCCGGTGGTCGGGTCGGTGAGGACGCTCAGGAAGGGAACCGCCGCCTCGTCCAGGCGCGCCAGCGCCGCCGAGATCTTGGCCATCTGCATCAGCGAGAGGGCGCCCTCCATCATCCGCGCGCCCCCCGAGCACGACACCACCACCAGCGGGTGCCCCTCGCGCCTGGCGCGCTCCGCCGCCCGGGTCACCTTCTCCCCCACCACCACTCCCATCGAGCCGCCGATGAAGCCGTACTCCATCGCCGCGATGATGGCGGTGCGCCCCCCCATCCGGCCCACCGCCGAGACGATGGCATCCAGCGAGTTGGTGGTCTTGCGACCCCACGCCAGCCGATCGGCGTAGCGCTTGGTGTCGGTGAACTGCAGGGGATCGGTGCTGGCCAGGCCCTGGTCGAACTCTTCCCAGCCGTCGTCGAAAAGAAGCTCCAACCGTTGCCGGGCGGAGATCCTGAAGTGATACGAGCACTTCAGGCAGACGCTCAGGTTCTTCACCAGGTCCTTGCGGTAGAGCAGCTCCTTGCAGGAGCCGCACTTCACCCACAACCCCTCCGGGACGCGGCTCGCCTGTCCGGTGGGAGAGAGAGGCGCGCGGTCTCTGCGAAACCAAGCCACTTGTGGTCACCCCGTCCGGCCAGGCGCCGGCGCGGGAAGGCATCCTATCAGGGTCGCCGCCCGGCGAGCAATGCGGCGCCGGGCCCTCAGCCTACTCCTCCTTCTCGAGGTCGTTGTCCACCCCCAGCATCTTGCATGCCCCGTCGTAGATCTGGCGCGCCGCCGCCTTGGCGGCCTGGAGCCGAGCGATCCGCTCCTTCACCTTGGCCAGCTCGTCCTCGATCTGGCCGTTGATATCCAAGATCTGCTTCCGGGTCATCTCCAGCGTCGACTGGTAGAACTGGGTCTGCTCCTGCGAGAGCGCCATGGCTGTCTCTCCTCGTTCGTCTTTGGACCGCGCCTCGCCGCGTCCCGTCTCACTGGTGGCGGAACCGCTTCAGCAGCCGCTCGATCGACATGGGGTCGCGAGGAATCCCCGGCGCCGTCTTCTCGTCCTTGGGTCGTGGTGCGTCGAAGTCCAGCTCGAGCAACCCGCTGGCGATCCAGTCCTCCCCCGTGGCTACGTCGCCGGAGTCGACCTCGCCCCGGTCGTCCGGATCGAACAGCAGCCCCAGATAACCCGCCAGGTCGGCGGCCTCGGGAGGCTGGCGCTCGAGCAGGACCCGGTCGATCTCGCGCTGCATCTCACCGGCGGTCTGGAAGCGGCCGTCCGGCTCTCTCTCCAGGGCCTTCATCACGATGGCCTCGAGCACGCTGGGGACCTCGGGCTGGGCCTCCCGGAGCGGGAGCAGCTGGCAGCGGCGCACCATCTCGAGCACGCCCAGATCCTGCTCGCCCACGAACGGCTTCTGGCCGGAGAGCATCTCATAGAAGACCACTCCCAGAGAGAAGATGTCCGAGCGCTGATCCATGGGCGCGCCCCACGCCTGCTCGGGGCTCATGAACATGAGCTTCCCCCGCAGCGCGCCCTTGTCGGTGGTAGAGGCACGGGTCGCCGCCTTGGCGATCCCGAAATCGGTCAGCTTCACCTCGCCGTCGAAGGAGATCAGGATGTTCTGGGGGCTGACGTCGCGGTGCACGATCCGCAGTGGACGCCCTTGATCGTCCTTCTTCCGATGGGCGAACTCGAGAGCGGCGCAGACCTTCGAGACGACGTGCGCGCAGAGGTTGGCTGGCATCGGGAAGCCCCTCTCTTCTCCCCGCCGCTGGATCGAGCGCAGGTCGCGCCCGTGGACGTACTCCATGGCGATGTAGTAAGAGGTCTCGAGCTTCCCCAGGTCGAAGATCTGGACGATGTTCGGGTGGGTGAGGCTGGCCACCATCTTGGCCTCGTCCACGAACATGCTCACGAACTCCTCGTTGTCGGAGAGGTGGGGCAGGATCCGCTTCACCGCCACGATCTTCTCGAATCCGGCGATACCGGTCCGCTTGGCTCGGAACACCTCGGCCATGCCGCCGCGCGCCACCCGCTCGAGAAGCAGGTAGGGACCGTAGGCATTGCTCTGGAGCGTCGGGCGGGCGGGAGGCTCCCGAGGCGGGAGGGGTCGAGCGGCCGGCTCGACCGCCCTCGCGTGATCGGGCGACTGCTCCAAGGCGTCGGCGGCAACGGCCGCCAGGTCGAGCGCGCTGGGGGACGGCTCGGCGGCGGGCTCCAGCAACACCGACGGAGCCAGCGGGTCCGACGTCCGCGCACCCTGAGCCTGGCCGGGCTGGCCTCCGCTGCGCCTCTCGTCGAAGGTGTCGAGCAGGGCCGCGACCTCGTTCGGCAAGGCCGCGTCCGACTCCCCCTTGCGGCCCGGCTCGCTGACCTTGACCTTGATCGGCCCGGCACGTGAGGTCTCGGCGGGGCGCCGTCGAGCCGGTTCCGGAGAGCTGTCCGTCAGGTCCCCGAACAGCTCCTCAGAGGTCTTGAGTGGCTCCGCGGGCGTTTCGGGCTGGTCCTTCCTTTGGCCTGCGTTCATAGACGTTTCCGCGGCGGATCCTGAGGTCGGTCTTCAAGTCGAGGCCGTCTGCTGAGCATAGCCAGCGCCCCTCCCGGAGTCAACGATCACGAACCTGCCGGTCGGGGGCCGTCTGCTATAATGGCGCCCGCTCGCTTGCCTTCCGGCTGCGTCCCTCCAGTCATGTCTGGCCTGCTTTCCAACACGTACGTGCCCTGGATCGCGGCGCTGGTCGTCGTCTACGTCCTGTACCGCCGGTTCGGCCACAAGCTGCAGGTCAGGAAAGTCGACCTGAGCTGGGACGGCATCCTGGGAATGGTCCTCGGGAAGTCGTACGCCGAAGCCAAGTGGAACAAATACATCGCCCAGCTCAAGAAGAGCGGCAACTACCTCGCCGCCGGGAAGGCCTACGAGGATCTGGGGAAGTTCGACAAGGCGGTTGCCGTCTACGTGGAGGGGGAGGAAACCTGGGCGGCGGCGGCCACCCTGGAACGGCTCGGGCGGCTGGAGCGCGCCGGGGAGCTGTACGTCAAGGCCGGCGACTTCAAGAAGGCGGGCCTGGTGTTCCAGGCTGCCGGGCGGGCCGAGAAGGCGGCCGCGCTGTTCGAGGAGCGTGGGAACAACCTCGAAGCCGCCCGCCTCTACGCCGAGGCCAAGAAGTGGGAGAAGGCCGCCACCCTGTTCGAGAAGGGCGGCTACCCCGAGCGGGCGGCCGCTGCGTACGAGAAGCACGGGGCTTTCCTCAAGGCCGCCGAGTGCTTCGAGCGGCACTTCATGGAGAACGTCTCCTACGGCTCCACCTACTCGTCGACCGCGGTCTCGCCCGATCAGAAGAGCGCGCTCAAGGCGGGCGAGCTCTACGAGAAGGCCGGCCAGCCGGAGCGGGCGCTGCAGATCCTGGCCCGGGGCGAGTACTGGGTTCCGGCGGCTCGGGTAGCCTCCGCCCTCGCCCAGCACAAGAAGGCCGCCGAGCTGTACCTGAAGGGCGAGAAGATGACCGAGGCCGCCGAGGCCTTCGACCGGGCCGGCGAGCCCGTAAAAGCGGCCAACCTGAGGGGGGAGCTGGCCTTCAAGGAAGGCCGCGCCGCGGAGGCGGCCGCCCACTTCCAGGCTGGCGAGGACTTCCTGCGGGCGGCCGAGCTCTTCGAGGGCGTGGGCATGCTCGCCGAGGCGGCCGGGGCCTTCGAGGCCGGGCACAGCTTCGCCTCGGCCGGGGCGGTCTACCTACGCGCGGGCCTCAAGGACCGCGCGGCGGCGGCGTATGAGAGCGCCGGGGAGTACGAGACCGCCGCCAAGCTCTACGACGAGGTCGGCAACACCCCCAAGTCCATCGAGCTCTTCTCGAAGGCTGGCCTCACCTTCCGGGGCGGCAAGGCGGCCTTCAACGCCGGCGAGACCGAGAACGCGATCGCCCTCCTGCAGCGGGTCACGGCGAGCGACGAGAGCTTCCAGGAGGCCACGCTCCTGTTGGTTCAGTTGTTCGTCCAGGCCAACCGACCGGGGCTGGCGGTCGAACGGCTGCAGAAGGTGCTGGCCGCGCAAGAGGTCTCGGCCGAGAACATCGACCTCTACTACTGGTACGGCGTGGCCCACGAGCGCTGTGCCCACATCGACGAGGCCACCGTCCTCTACAAGAAGATCCTGGCCGAGAACTTCCAGCATCGCGACGTGCAAGCTCGGCTGGCGGCGTTGCAGACCTCCCCATCCTCGGCGCCCCGGCCCGGCCCGGTACCGCTGCAGCCTGCGACCGGCTCGCCGGTGTCGACCAGCGGCGAGGCGCTGAGCGGCCGGATCGGGAAGTACGAGATCGTGGAGCCTGTCGGCCGAGGCGCGATGGGCATGGTGTACCGGGCTCGTGACACGGTCCTCGAGCGGGAGGTGGCGCTCAAGGTGATGGTGGGGGGCATCGTCGACGACCCGGACGCCCGTGCCCGTTTCGAGCGCGAGGCCAAGGCGGTGGCGCGGATGACCCACCCCAACGTGGTCACTGTGCACGACCTCGGCTATCACGCGGACGGCTCACCCTTCATCGCGATGGAGCTTCTGAAGGGGAGTGACCTGCACACCCGTCTGCGCCAGCCTCCGCCCATCCACCTCGACGGGCGGGTCGGCGTGATCGTGCAGGTCCTGGCCGGGCTGGCCCACGCCCACGATGCGGGGATCGTGCATCGGGACATCAAGCCCGCCAACGTCTTCGTCCTCGAGGACGGTACCGTCAAGCTGATGGACTTCGGGGTGGCGCGCCTGACCGCGGCCTCGATGACCGAGACCGGCAACGTGGTGGGGACCGCCGACTACATGTCGCCGGAGCAGGTGCGGGGCGCCAAGGTGGACGGCCGCAGCGACCTTTTCAGCGTCGGGGCCATGCTCTTCGAGCTGCTGTCGGGACGTCGCCCCTTCCAGGGCGAGAGCCTGATGACGGTCTTCTACAAGATCACCCACGATCAACCGGACTTCGGCACCATCCCTGCCGACACCCATTTCGCTCCGCTCTTGCCGGTGCTCAGGCGCGCCCTGGCCAAGGACATCGGGGCGCGGTACGCATCGGCGTTCGACTTCGCGAGAGACCTCGGTCAATACCTCGAGGGCAGCGCCCGATCACCGGAGGCACAGCACGCCCTGCGGAGCCTGATGGACCTCAAGCCGTCGGCGAGCTCGCAGGCGGATGAGCCCTCGGCCGTCCTGGTGGTCGAGGCCGCTTCGGTCGGGCCTGCCCCGCTCACGCCCAGCCCACCCTCACCGGCTCCTCCACCGGCCGCGGCGACCCCGATCCCTGCGGCCCCGCCTCCCGCGGCGCCGGCCCCTGCGGCTGGTGCGACCCC
>CAZNNH010000056.1:7206-34096 GCA_964574335.1 uncultured Acidobacteriota bacterium
GGCTGGCGCGACCCCGGCTGGCGCGACCCCGGCTGGCGCGACCCCGGCTGGCGCGACCCCGGCTGGCGCGCCGGCATCACCGGCTCCGGGGCCGCCTCCTCTGCCGCCACGCGCCACCGGTCAGCCCCCTTCGCCCGCCGCCGCCCCGGGCGGCAAGTCGCCGTTCGTACCCCGGCAGGAGGTCGGTCGAGGCCCTCTCGGGCGGGTCTTTCGGGGTGAGGACCTGCGCAACGGCAAGGCCGTGGCGCTCCGCTTGCTGCCGGCGGAGCTGGCTCAGGACAAGGCGCTGTATCAGGCTCTGGTGGCCGATCTCAAGGCCGCCTCCCGCATCGCCCACCCCGGATCGGTACGGGTGCTGGGCGTGGCCGTCGTGAGCGGGCAGCGGTGCGTCATCACGGACTACGTCGTGGGCCCGAGCTGCGCCGGACCTTTGCAGAAGGGGCGTCGGATGCCCCTGCCACAGGTGTTGGGCCTCGGCGAGCAGATCGCGTCCGTGCTCGAGACGGTCCATCGCCAAGGCCTCTTCCACGGCTCGGTCCAACCCTCGAACATCCTGATCGCGAGCGGCAAGTTCCTGCTCGCCGACCTGGGACTCGGACGGGCCGCGCTCCGTCTGAGCCCGGGTCACTACCGCGCCAAAGAGGCCAGGCTCGACGCCGCCGGCGACATCTTCTCGCTCGCGGCATCGTTGTACCACCTGCTCACGGGCCGCCGTCCGCAGGGCCCCGACATCGAGCCTCCCAGCCGCCTGGTTGCCGGCACCCCACCCGGCATCGACGCGGTCCTGGCCCGGGCCCTGACCTCCGCGCCGGAGCGCCGGTTCGCCAGCGTATCGGCCTTCGCCGCTGAGCTGGGGAAGCTCAAGTGAGCGCCCTGTCTCCCCTCGCCCCGTGAGCTGTCCCCTCTGCAACCGTCGCAAGGGAAAGCGGTGGTGCCCCGCTCGAGGAGAGCCCATCTGCTCGACTTGTTGTGGCACGAAGCGGCAGACCGAGGTCCCGTGTCCCGAGGACTGCCTCTACCTGAGCGGCGCCCACGCCGGCTCATGGGAAGGGCGGGAGACGGAACGTCTTCGCGACGGCCGCCGCGTCGGCGCCCACGCCCAGGGCCTGACGGACGATCAGGGTCGGCTGTTCCTGGGGATGCTGATCGGGCTCACCCGACTTCGCGCCGAACGGCGCGACCTCGATGACCGCCTTCTGGCCGAGGCGGTGGCGACCCATGCCCGGACCCTTGAGACGCGGGAGCGAGGCGTGCTCTACGACCACCAGGCCGACGACCTTCGGGTCCAGGGCGTGGTGAACGAGCTGACCCGCCTGCTGGCGGCCCTCAAGCAGCCGGGAGACGACCGGGTGCCCCGGGACAGCGACCTGCTGGCGGTGCTGCGAGCGTTCGGGGCCGCGCTGGCCGCCACCCTCCAGGAGAAGGGCGGCCCCACCGCGTTCCTGGACTCGGCGGCTCGCCTCACCGCACGCCTCGAGCCTTCCGACCCGGTCGCCCACGAGGCGCCGCGCATCATCGTGCCCTGATCCTGGTGGCCGGTCCCCTGGCCGGCTGGCTCAGGCGCGGAGCCGCTCGAGCACCGCCTCGAAGAGCGCGCTGTTGGTGGCGAAGGCCTTGCCGGAGTCGATGCGGCTGCGCCCCTGCCAGTCGGTGAGGGTGCCCCCCGCCTCCCGCAGGATGGGCACCAGGGCCGCGATGTCCCACGGGCTCACGATCGGGTCGATCATGATCTCGGCGCGACCGGTGGCCACCAGCGCATAGCCGTAGCAGTCGCCGAAGCCCCTCGTGACCGGCGTGGCGGCGCGAAGCCTTTCCCACTCGGTGGGGTTCCGCCGCATCAGCTCACCCACATCGGCGTGGCACAGCAGCGCCTCTTCCAGTTGGTTCACCTTCGAGACGCTCGCCGGGCGGCCGTTCCAGCGGCAGCCCAACCCGGCGGCTGCCGCGAGCATCTCGCCGAGGGCCGGGAAGTGGGCCACGCCCACCGCCATCTCGCCCTCGATCTCGAGGCCGATGAGGACGCCGTAGAGGGGAACGCCGCGCACGAACGACTGCGTGCCGTCGATGGGATCGACGATCCAGCGGTGGGGGGCGTCGCCGCCTTCGGCCCCGAGCTCCTCCCCGGCAACGGCGTGGTCCGGATAGTGGCTCCGGATCAGGTCGCGCACCAGGCTCTCGGCCCCCTTGTCAGCGACCGTCACCACGGAGCGGTCGGGCTTGCGCTCGACGGAGACGTCGGTCTGGAAGTGGCCGAGGGTGAGCTGGCCAGCTTTCCAGGCGGCGTCGATGGCGAAGTCGAGGAATGCACCCATCTGGCTGCTCATGTTCACCTCGTGGGTCCCATTCTCCTGCATGCGGCCGCCTTCCGGGGAGCCGAGGCCGGATGCGGCAATGCCTCGACCCCTCGGTGAAGGCCCAGCGACGCCCGCGTGGCGTTTCCGGCACGCGGGTGTCATCGGGCTGTCTCCGCCGGCGCCTAGCTTGGAAAGGGAACGACGGAGGGGCATCTCTCGTAGACCTTCTGGAGGAGTGGTCCGAGCCGCGGCTGGCGCGGGCCCGAAGGAGCAGACCAGCATGCAGGAGTCGGTTCTCGAGCAACCCGCCCTGATCGTGGCCCATTCGACGGCTACGGACGGCCACACGGCAGACGACCTGCTGCGGACCGGAACCGTGATCGTCACCGACCCGGGCCGGTCCGGTGGCACCCGGAAGGGGCTCTCGGTAGGGTCCATCTCGCTCCTGATTCACGGTGTGATCCTGGGTGCGGCGTTCCTGGTCCCGCTGATGGCCAGGGAGACGCTGCCCGAGCCGGCCCAGGGGCTCAAGGCGTTCCTGGTAGCGCCACCCGACGTGGCCCTGCCCCCGCCTCCTCCCCCGCCGCCGTCGCCGGCCGCGGCTCACGCGGCCGGGCCCCAGATGGCGTCGGCGCCCACCGACGTGGAGTTCGCGGCACCGATCGAGGTCCCGGACGAGATCGCCCCCGAGGAGGGCCTGGACCTCGGAATCGAGGGGGGTCTACCCGGTGGCGTGGAGGGGGGTGTCCCCGGCGGCGTGGTGGGGGGTGTGGTGGGCGGCCTGCCAGTGGTGGCTCCGCCGGCGGCCCCGGTGCGCGTGGGAGGGGACATTCGGGAGCCCCGCAAGCTCCGGAACGTGCCGCCCGTCTACCCGGACATGGCCCTGGCCGCCCGGGTCCAGGGTGTCGTGATCCTGGAGTGCACGATCAACCCACAGGGTCGGGTCCAGGGCGTGAAGGTGCTGCGCAGCATCCCGCTCCTGGACGCCGCCGCCATCGAAGCCGTCAAGCAGTGGATCTACTCGCCGACGCTGGTGGGCGGCGTCCCCGTTTCGGTGGTGATGACGGTGACGGTGCGCTTCAACCTCACCTAGCCTCGTCGGACGTGCGGGCCGCCCGGCACGGATCCCCGCTGCCGGAGGTCTTGCGGCTTCGGACGGGTGGGTAGAGGCGCGCCAGCAGGTGCGCGTCCACTCCCAGGGAGAACGCCGAGCGTAGCCCCCACATCAGCAGGATGGTGCGGACGACACCCCGCTCCTCCCAGCGACGGCTCGAGGTGACCACCCATCCCTGCGCCCGCGCCGGGGGCCCCAGCCGCCTCAGGCGTCGGCACAGCGCCACGTCCTCCATCAGCGGGATCTCCGGAAACCCGCCCGTCCGGTCGAACGAGCGGCGGGTGACGAACAACGTCTGGTCCCCGGTCGAGATCCGACTCATCCGCGACCGCAGGTTGATGGCCGCTTCCACCACCCGAAGAAGCCCAAGCCGCCCCGTCAGCCTCAGGTCGAAGCAGCCAAACTCGTGACGACCGTCGGCGAGCGCCTCGAGGATCAGCCGATCCGCCTCGGGCGGCAGCCGGCTGTCGGCGTGCAGGAAGACCAGGACCTCGCCGCGCGCGGCCCGGGCCCCGGCATTCATCTGACGGGCCCTCCCCTGGGGGCTCGCCAGCAACTGGTCGACGCGACCCCTCGCCAGGGCGATGGTGTCGTCATCGCTACCGCCGTCGACCAGGACCACCTCGTGGCCCCGCTGCCGCAGGCTCTGGAGCGACCCGACCAGATCGGCCACCTGCTCGCCTTCGTTCAGCGTCGGGACGACGATGGAGAGCAAGGCCGGGCCGACTCAGCCCTCCGGGACGATCCCGTGGGCGCGCATCTTCTCCCACAACGTCTTGCGGCTGATCCCCAGCCGTTCGGCGGCGTCGCTGCGTCGGCCGCGGGTGGCGGCCAGGGCGACCCGGATGGCCTCGATCTCGGCGCGCTCGACCGCCTTCTGCAGCGACTGCGTCTCCTGGGGTGGCGCCGGAGCCGGCCGCTCCTCACGGCCGCGCAGGTTGGCGGGCAGATGCTCGGGGAGGACCCGAGAGCCACGGCAGAACAGCACTGCACGCTCCACCACGTTGCGGAGCTCGCGGACGTTGCCTGGCCAGGGGTGGGCATCGAGCAGCGCCAGGGCCTGGTCCGAGAAGTCCTCGATCTCCTTCTTGCGCTCCCGACTGAACTCGCGCAGGAAAGCGTGCGCCAGGAGCGGGATGTCCTCGCGACGCTCGCGCAGAGGAGGAAGGTGTATCGCCACCGTGTTGACCCGGAAGTACAGGTCCTCGCGAAAGCGCCCCTCGGCGATCTCGTCCTCCAGCGGGCGCAGCGATGCCGACACGATGCGCACGTCGATGTCGATCGGGCGATTGGAGCCCAGCCGCTCGATCTGCTGCTCCTGGAGCACCCGAAGCAGCTTGACCTGGAAGCTGAGGGGCAGCTCGCCGATCTCGTCCAGCAGCAAGGTGCCGCCGCTGGCCGCCTCGAAGCGACCGATCCGCCGCTGGTTGGCACCGGTGAAGGCGCCCTTCTCGTACCCGAACAGCTCGGACTCGATCAGCGACTCGGGGAGCGAGGCGCAGCTCACCCGCACGTAGGGCTTGGTCCGGCGCCCCGAGTTGAAGTGGATGGCCGCCGCCACCAGCTCCTTGCCGGTGCCGCTCTCGCCGTGGATCACCACGCTGGCGTCGGAGTCGGCCACCTCCCGGATCAGCTCGAAGACCTCCTGCATCTTCTTGCACTTGCCGATGATGCTGGAGAAGGAGTGGCGGCCCTCGAGCTGCTCCTGGAGCCGCACGTTCTGTTCCTTGAGCAGCCGGACCGAGCAGACGTTGTCGAGGCGCACCAGGAGCTGACCCATCGAGAACGGCTTGGCGATGAAGTCGGCGGCGCCTTCCCGCATCGCCTCCACTGCCTTGTCCACCGACCCGTGGGCGGTGATCATCACCACCGTGGTGTCCGGCTGCAGCGACTTGATGCGCCGCAGGAGCTCGAGGCCGCTCACGCGGGGCATCACCAGGTCGGTCACCACCACGTCGTGGAGGTGCTGCTCGAACAGGGCGGTCCCCTTGAGGCCGTCCTCGACCGCGTCGACGCTCCAGCCTTCCTTTCTGAGCGCGTCGGCCATGCTCACCCGGAGCAGCGGCTCGTCCTCGGCGATCAGCAGGCGACGACCACACACCGCCATCCGGTCAGGCCTCCTCTTCGGATGACATCTCCGGGAGCAGCGGGAGGCTGACCCGGAACACCGTGCCCTTGCCGACCTGGCTCTCGACCTCGATGCGGCCGCCGTGGCCGGCCACGATGCTGTCGCTGACCGCCAGGCCCAGGCCGGTCCCCTCGCCGACCTCGCGGGTGGTGAAGAAGGGGTCGAAGATCCGCTCCCGGATCGCCTCGGGGATGCCGCTGCCGGTGTCTCGCACCTCGGCGACGACTACCGCATCCTGCCGGTAGGTCCTCAGTGCCAGGTCGCCTCCGCCGGGCATCGCCTGGAGGGCGTTGAGAACCAGGTTCAAGAAGAGCTGCTCCATCTGGAAGTGATCGGCCATCACCCGAGGCTCGGCCGAATCGAGCTCGAGACGGACCTCCACCCCTCCCTTCCGAAGCTGGTACGCGGCCAGCTCCACCACGTGACGGAGACTATGGTTGATGGAGGTGGGCTCCAGGTGCAGCCCCCGCTGGCGGGAGAAGTTGAGCAGGTTGGCCACGGTCCGCTCGATGCGCTTGACGCCGTCGTGGATCAGCTCCAGATAGCGCTCTCGCATCTCGCGGTCGTCGGGGTCGGCGCGCATGTTGTCGATGCAGGTCAGCACGCCGCCGAGGGGGTTGTTGACCTCGTGCGCCACCCCCGCCGCCAGCGTCCCCACCGCCGCCATCTTCTCGGTGTGGGCGAGCTGTGACTGGCGCACCTTGTCCAGCGCCCGGGCATCCCCGAGCTCCTTCATCATCCGATTGAAGGCCGCGCCGAGCTCGCCCATCTCGTCTCCGCGGTCGGCCGCGGCACGCACCGTGAGGTCGCCCCGCCCAGCCTTCTTCATGATCTGGTGGAGCTCGAGGATGGGTCGGATCAGGCTCTCCATGTAGACGGCGGTCATCACCGAGTTCCCGATGATCACCAAGAGCGCCACCGCCACCAGCCGCGACGCGATCACCTCGAAGTCCCGCTCGATCGGCTCCAGCGAGAAGCCCACCGTCAGCGATCCCCAGAACTTGGTGGCGATCGCCAGCGGCTCGCGCACCTCGAGGATCCGCTCGTCGCCGGCCGCGGTGAGGATCTCGGCCTCGGGTGGGTCCACCAGGGCCGAACGGTCGAGGGCACGCTCGAAGCGGCGTCCCAGGAGGTGCCAGCGGTTCGAGTGAGTCACCTTCCCCTGGGCGTCGGCCACGATCACGTAGCGCATCAGGTCCCGGTTACGAGCCAGGATCTCGTCGATGTAGTTGTCGATCCTCCCCTTGTCCTGGCCGAGCCCCTGCTCCTCGTACATCAGCGCGTCGGTGATCGGGATCGCCAGCGCCTCGGCGACGCTGCGGCTGCGCCGCTCGACGGCCTCGTACTGCCGGCGGCGGTCGTGGACCACCACCAGCAGGGTGGCCAGGCCCATGGTGATGGCGATCACCGTGTTCGAGTAGAGGAAGAACTTGGGCCGCAGGCCCAGGCGGAGGCGACGCGGCGTCATCGGGCCTTCTCCCCGCACCGCAGCAGTGCCGCGGGTCGATCCAGGGCATCAGGACCGAAGACGCTCTCGGCCAGGTCTCTCACCTCGTCGTATTCCTCGTCCTCCACCGGCACGAAGGTCCCCAGCCGTTCCGCCTCGTCGGCAGGATCTCCGTTTGCGGGAAAGCCCGGGTAGGCGGCCAGGGCGTCCGAGACCTCGGCCCGCAGCCGTGCCAGGGTCGAGGGCGCCGCCACGATGGGAAAGGCCGGGATCGGCTCGGAGCGGGCCAGGGCCCGTAGGCCCCGCTCCAGGAACCGCTCCGCCACCGCGTCGCGCACCGCGCAGGCATCCACCTCCCCCAGCAGGACGGCCCGCGCGGCGAGGTCGTGGTGATCGTAGTAGCGGCAGCCGAGATCGCGAACGGGATCGATGCCGGCCGTGCGGAGCATGGCGCGGGGCAAGAGATGCGCCGAGGTGGAGAGGGGATCCCCGAAGCCGAAAAGACAGCCACGCAGCTCCGGGAGCGACCCGAACCGGCTGTCCGACCGCACCAGGATGTAGCTCCGGTAGGTGGGGCGCCCGGCCCGGACCTGCCGCATCAGGGGGGTGGCTCCGCAACGGGCGTGGGCCCGAAGGTAGCCAAACGGCCCGAGGTAGGCGAAGTCCACCCGCGAGCTGCACAGATCCTCGATCATGGCGTCGTAGCTGGGGCGAAGCCGCAGCTCGAAGGGGCGCCCGGTGCGCGCCGACAGGTGATCGACCAGGGGCTGGAAGCGGCCATAGATCACGCGGGGGCTGTCGAGGCTCACCACCCCGAGCCGCAGTGTCTGGCCTTCGGCCGCCGCCAGCAGATGGCTGGCGCCCATCGCAGCGACCCACAGGGCCAAGAGCCGGCTAGCCACCACGGTGCGCCCGGGCCACGATTCGCGCCACGAGACGAGGGACATCGGCGTCCTTCTCCAGCTCCTCCACCGCCGGCCAGCGGACTCGGCGAGCGTGCTCGGCCACCTCGGGGCCACGACAGTACGCCACTGGCGCCCCCCGCCAACGGGCTGCGGCTCGCTCGTCGTCCAGGAGCTCCACCTCCACCGGCCGGCTCAACACACAGCCGGTGAGCGGCAGGGCCCCCATGGCGACCCGCGCCGCTGGCCGCACCGGCAACGACACCCGAAGCACCTCGGCGCCGGCCGCCTCGAGACCGGCGGCCAGCGGCGCGGCGGGCTCCGGGACCACCAGCCGCTGGTCCGCCAGCGGCCGTCGCGCGAACCAGTCTAACCTCTCGGCATGGTCGCCGGTGGGGCCGATGACGAACAACGCCGGCGGGCGAAGTCCGGCCCGACGCACCTCCTCGGGAAGGCGCGACAGCTCGGCGCGGACGACCCTCTGGGCCGAGGTGGTGGCGCTCTCGACCATCGCGGCCGGCGTCGTCGGGGAGAGGCCCGCCGCCAGGAGCCGGGTCACGATCCCGTCGAGGGCCGAGAGGCCCATGTAGCCGACCAGGGTGGCGTGTGGGTCCTGCGCCAAGAGGTCCCAGCGCACCTGTGGTCCCTGCTCCTTGATGCTCTCGTGGGCCGTGACCAGGGTCAGCCGCACCGCCTCGCGCCGGTGGGTGACCGGGATCCCGACGAAGGCCGCCGCCCCGGTGGCGGCCGTCACCCCGGGTACCACCTCGAAGGGCAGCCCCTCCGCCGCCAGCGCCTCGGCCTCCTCTCCACCCCGGCCGAAGACGTAGGGGTCGCCCCCCTTGAAGCGCACCACCCGCCGTCCGGCCCGCGACAGCCGCAGGAGCAGCGCGTTGATCTCCTCTTGCGGCATGGGGTGGGTCCCCGCCTCCTTGCCCACCGGGCGCAGCTCCACCGAGGCAGGGAGATCGCATGGGAGCGCCGCCGCGGCCAGCCGGTCGTACACGACGACGTCGGCTTCCAGCAGCCGCTGCCGACCCCGGAGCGTCAGCAACCCGGCACAGCCGGGGCCGGAGCCGACCAACGACACCAGACCGGCGGTGGGCGCCGCCGGCTCCGAGGGCACAGCCACCCGGCCCGGATCGGTGACCTGGCCCACGGTGGCCGCGGCGATCCAGGCCGATCGCTCGGGGGCGGTGGGCACCCGTGCCACCAGGCGCTCGGCGTCGACGGTCTCGCCGAAGAAGCGCTCGAAGCAGACCTCACGCAGGGCCGGAGGCAGGCCGCTCTTCCGGACCTCCTGGCGGAACCGGGCAGCGGCTTCCGCCCACTCTCCCCACTCCGGCCCGAAGCGCCGCTCCAGGAGCTGCCGTAGCCGCCGGCTCACGAAGGGCGCCCCTCCCCCGGAGGCGATGGTGAGCTCGAGCGGCCGCCGCTGGACACGAGCCGGCAGGTGGAAGCTGCACAGGTCGGGGTCGTCCGCCACGTTGACCCAGATCCCCGCCCGGTCGGCGTCCTCGAACACCTGACGATTGACCGATCGGTCGTTGGTGGCCGCCATCACCAGCGCGTAGCCCTGGCTCTCACCCGGGCGGTAGGGGCGCCGCTCGAGGACCAGCCGGCCGCCCTCGGCCAGGGTCTCGATCTCGGGCTCGCAAAGAGGGGCCACCACCGTGACCCGAGCGCCTTCCTCCACCAGGGCGTGGACCTTGCGCGTCGCGACGGCGCCGGCGCCCACCACCAGGCAGGCCCGGCCCTCCAGGCTCAGCGTGATCGGGAACAATGATCCTCCGACCCCGAGGCGCCGGCGGAATCCCGGCGCCCGAGGCAGGTCTCAAGATGCCCGGCCGGCGAGAGAATGTCCAGTCAGACGGCCCGGGTCAACGGGGGCCCGCGGCAATGCGCCACTGGAGGCCGCCGCCCAGGTAATGGGCGTGGCCGCCCCGGCCGAGCAGCAGGCGTGCGGTCTCCGCGGCGCGGGTGCCCCGCTCGCAGACCAACACCAGACCGCTCTCCGGGGCCCGCTTGGCACTGCGCAGGCTGCCGATGGCGGCCTCCGTGACCTGAGCGGCGGGGGCCGGCCGCCGCTGGCGCTCGTGGGGCTGCCGCACGTCCATCACGGCGTGCAGCTCCGACAAGGGGTCGTCCGCCTCGACGCCATCCTCCTGGTTGAGGGCGACCCACGCGGCCATGGCCAGCGGCTCCACCGCCGGGGCATAGGGTGGCGCGTAGGCGTGCTCGACCTGGGCCAGGTCCTGCAGCGTGCCCCCCGCCGAGATCACCTGGGTCGCCACGTCGATCCGCTTGACCGAGTCGCCTCGGCCCGCCGCCTGGACCCCGAGCACCCGGAGCGTCTCCGCCTCGTAGACCAGCTTCAGGTGGAGCAGGGCGGCCTCCGGCCAATAGTGGGCCCGGTCTTCGGCGGTGATCCACACCGACCGCGCGGCCAGACCCCGCCGCGCGGCGGCCCGTGCGGTCCAGCCGACTGCCGCCACGTTGAAGTCGAAGGCCTTCACCGCCACCGCCCCGGCAACCCTGGGGAAGTGGTCCTCACGCCCTGCCAGGACGTTGGCCAGCGTGCGCCCCTGCCGGTTGGCCAGCGAGCCGAGGGGACGATGGCACCAGGCGCCGGTGGCGGCGTCGCGCACCTCGACGCAGTCACCGACCGCCCACACGTGAGGGACGTTGGTGGCCAGCCGCTCGTCGACGCCGATGGCGCCGGTCGAGCCGAGCTGGACGCCCGCCGTCAGGGCGAGCTGGACGTCCGGCTCGACCCCGACCGCGACCACCACCACGTCGACGTTGGCCGTCTCGTCCCCGGCCGTGACCTCGACCGCGACGTCAGTCGGAACGATCCGCCGAACCGGGATCCCACACCGCACCGTCACTCCCTGGTCCTGCAGATGCGCGGCCACGCACGCCGCCAGCTCGGGGTCCAGCACGCCGGGCAGCACCGACTCGGCGGCCTCGAGCAGCGTCACCTCCGCGCCCCAGAGCCCGCGGAACGCCTCGGCCAGCTCGCAGCCCACCAGGCCGGCGCCGACGATGGCCACGCTGCCGATCTTGCCTTCGGCCAGGCCCTGCTTGAGGGGCTCGAGGTCAGAGAAGCGGTGGAAGGTGCGGACCCGCGAGTGGTCCGGCTGCCCGGGCAGCCGCCGGGCGCGGGCGCCCGTGGCCAGCACCAGCTCGTCCCAGGACAGGCGGCGCTCGTGGGTTTCCCGGGCCACCGTGAGCTTGCCGCCGTCGGCGTCGATCCGGGTGGCGCGCCACCCGGTCAGCACCTCGACGCCCTTCTCCTCCAGGAAGAAGCGCTCGTCGCGGAGCGCGCCGTAGGTCGTCTTGCGGAGCGCGGCGGCCTCGCCGATCTCACCGCCGAGGACGTACGGGAGGCCGCAGGCGGCGTACGAGAACACCTCGGACGCCTCGACCACGCTCACCTGCCAGGAGGGTCGCAGTCGCTTCAACCGGCAGGCGCAGCGCAGCCCCGCTGCCGAGGCCCCGACGATGAGGACGGCGCGGCTCATCCAACAACCTCAGGCGACCTGGCCGCGGACCGACAGCGTCATCTTGTAGAAGATCGTCACCATCAGAGCCCCGAACGCATAGATCGACAGCGAGATGCCGAGCTCGGGAATGGTCGGCACGTAGGCCGTGACGTGGCCGAGCGGCGAGGGGATGAAGCCGGTGACCACCATCCCTAGCCCCTTCTCGATCCAGACCGAGACCACCACCGCGACGCTGACAGCCGCCAACCAGGGGGTGCGAGCCCGCAACGACGGGCGGAGCAGGACCAGCAGCGAGCCGAACGCCAGCAGCTCGGCGGTCCACATCCAGGGGACCAGCTCGGTGTGCCCCTCGAGCCCGACGAACAGGTAGCGGAAGTGCGCCATGTGCTCGGGGATGTTGCTGTAGAAGGCGGTGAAGAACTCCATCGCCACGAAGAAGAGATTGGCCGCCAGCGCATAGGTGACGATCACCGCGAGCTGTCGGATCGCCCGCTCGCCGGCGTCGAACTTGGAGAAGTGACGCAGCACCAGGCACAGCAGGATCAGAAGCGCCGGACCCGAGCAGAAGGCCGATGCCAGGAAGCGCGGCGCGAGGATCGCCGTCATCCAGAAGGGGCGGGCCGCCAGGCCGGAGTAGATGAAGGCGGTGACGGTGTGGATGCTGACCGCCCAGGGGATCGAGAGCAGGATCAGCGCCTTGATCCAGCTCGGCGGCGCCTCGCCGTTGCGCTCGGCCACCAGGCTGGCCCGGCTGATCACCGCGTTGATCAGCAAGTACCCGCTCAGCACCACGGAGTCCCAGAAGAGGATCGATCGCGGGCTCGGGTGCAGGAACATGTTGAACGCCCGACCCGGCTGCCCGAGGTCGACGCCAACGAAGATGACGCACATGGTCACCGCCGCGATGGCCAGGAACTCCCCCAGGATGGTGATCCGGCCGAAGGCCTTGAAGTCGTGGAGGTAGTAGGGGAGCACCACCATCACCGCCGAGGCCGCCACCCCCACCAGGAAGGTGAGCTGGGCGATGTAGAAGCCCCAGGTCACGTCGCGGCTGAGGCCGGTGATGGTCAGCCCCTCGTTGAGCTGGCGGAGGTAGAAGTGGGCCCCGATCCCCATGAGCGCCAGCAGGGCGAGGATCCAGGTCCAGTATCTGCGGTCTCCGCGAAGCGCGTTTTCGAACATGAAAGCCTCACACCAGGTAGAAGACGTTGGGCTGGGTACCGAGGGCCGGCTTGCGCCGGGCGGCGGGGAACTCACGCAGAAGCTGCCGCACCTCCGAGCCTGGGTCCTCGAGGTCGCCGAACACCAGGGCCTTCTGCTCGCAGGCCAGCGCGCAGGCGGGCAGCTCCCCCCGAGCCAGCCGCTCCTCGCAGAAGTTGCACTTCTCGACCACGCCGCGGGTGCGGGTGGGGAAGTCGGGGTCCTGCTCGGCGAGGAAGGGGCGCGGGTCGCGCCAGTTGAAGCTGCGCGAGCCGTAGGGGCAGGCGGCGATGCAGTAGCGGCAGCCGATGCAGCGGTGCCAGTCCATCATCACGACCCCGTCCTCGCGCTTCCAGGTGGCCTGGGTCGGGCAGACCCGGGTGCAGGGCGGGTTGGCGCAGTGGTTACAGAAGACCAGCACACCGGCATGGACCTTGTGCTCGTCCATGTAGGGGTTGAACTGGTCGGGCAGGGCCTCGGCGTACGGCTCCCGCCAGATCCACTTCACCTCTTCCTTCTTGGTGCCGAGGCTCGGGACGTTGTGAGTACTGTGGCAGGCGGTGATGCACTTGTCGCAGTCGCCCTGCTCCAGGCACTTCCCCAGGTCCACCACCATCGCCCATCGCCGGCCCACCAGGGGCTGGGCCTCGGCCGCGGCCTCCATCGCGGCGGGCTCGGCAACGCCGGCCTCGGCCGCGGCGGCAGCCAGGTCCGCCGGCTCCTCGGTGCGGGCCAGCAGCATCCGGCCCCCCGCCACGCCCAGCACGGACAGGCCGGTCAGCTCGAAGAAGCGCCTCCGGTTCACGGCCATCAGCGACCCCCTTTCGGATCGACGTGGCAGTCCCAGCAGTAGGGGCTCACCGCCAGGTAGTTGTGGCAACGGTCGCAGGCCGCGGCCTTGTTGGTGTGGCAGCCGAGGCAGGTGCGGGTGAGGCTCTTCTCGAAGTAACGGCCGTCGGCGCTGACATACACCCGTTGGCCCTGGCGGACCGCCTCGTCGCGCCAGGTCATCAGCAGCTGCATGTGCTCGCGGCGCATGTGCTCGACGTCCTCGACGCAGCGCACCTGGTTGGCCGGCTTCTCGATCTCGGGACGCTGCGGCTGCTGGCCGCGGCCCACGTTGTACCAGATCGGGAAGGTGGCAAAGCCCAGGAACACGGCCAAGCCCGGCAGGATCTTGCCCGCGTCATACATGGCTCACCTCCGTCTCGCCCGAGGCGCTCGAGAACGGCTCGCCGCGCAGGTCAGTGGTCCGCTCCTTCTCTCCCTCCATCACCAGCGCGTTGCCCACCAGCTCGTGGACTCCGGAGACGGACACGCCGGGAGCCCAGTACTCCACCAGCGGCGGCAGAGTGGCGCGGTCGATGGCGCAGATGCAGGACAGCAGGTTCACGCCGTGTTTCTCCTGTACGTGGCGTACCGCGTTGCCGCGAGGCAGGCCGCCGCGAAGGCGCATCTCCATGTTCTCGTCGTTGCCCAGGCCGGCACCGCCGGCGCAGCAGAAGGTCTGCTCGCGGATGGTGTTCTCGGGCATCTCGTAGAAGTGGTTGCAGACGCTCCGGATCACGTGGCGTGGCTCCTCCAGGATGCCCGCCGCCCGTGCCGGGTTGCAGGAGTCGTGGAAGGTCACCTTCCAGTGATCGTTACGGCCCTTCTTCAGCTTCAGCTTGCCGTGATGGATCAGGTCGGAGGTGAACTCGGTGATGTGCACCATCTTGGTGGAGGCCGCGTTCTGGAATCGGGTGCCGGTCAAAGGCGAGACCGGCAGCTCCATGAAGTCGGTGGGGCCGTTCATGGTGTCCATGAACTGGTGCATGACCCGCCACATGTGGCCGCACTCGCCGCCGAGCAGCCACTTGACGCCGAGCCGCTTGGCCTCGGCGTAGATCTTGTAGTTGAGGCGCTTGATCGTCTCGTGGGAGGTGAACAGGCCGAAGTTGCCTCCCTCCGAGGCATAGGCGCTGAGCGTGTAGTCGAGGCCGATGTGCTCGAAGAGCATCAAGTAGCCCATGAAGGTGTATATGCCGGGGTCGGCGAAGTAGTCGGCGGAGGGCATGATGAACAGGACCTCGGCGCCCTTGCGGTTGATGGAGGGCTCGATCTTGATCCCGGTGTTCTCCGCCAGCTCCTCCATCAGGAAGTCGACGTTGTCCTTGAAGGTGTGGGGCTGGATGCCGAGGTGATTACCGGTGCGGTGGCAGTTGGCCACCGGCTCCACGATCCAGTTGATGTTGAGACCCACCAGGTTCATCAGCTCGCGGGCGAACATGGTGATCTCGGCGGTGTCGATGCCGTAGGGGCAGAAGACCGAGCAGCGCCGGCACTCGGTGCACTGGTAGAAGTAGTAGTACCACTCCTTGAGCACCTCCTTGGTCAGCGGGCGGCCTCCCGCCAGCCGCCCCAGGATCTTGCCGGCGGTGGTGAAGTCGTTGCGGTAGACCGAGCGCAGCAGCTCGGCCCGCAGCACCGGCATGTTCTTGGGGTCGCCCGAGCCGATGAAGAAGTGGCACTTGTCGGCGCACGCCCCGCAGCGCACGCAGGTGTCGAGGAAGACCTGGAGCGAGCGATATCGCTTCAGCCGGTCCTTGAGCCCGTCCCGGATGATCTGCTTCCAGTTCTCGGGCAGCTTCCAGTCGGCGTCGGTGGGCGACCACTCGCGGGGGTTGGCGAAGCCCATGTACCTGAGGTTCTTGGCCGCCCCGGGGTAGCTCCAGGTCCCGCGGCGCTTCTCGAAGTCGACGTGCGGGTCCATCCAGTCGCGGGGGCCGGGCTTGTAGCTGATCTTGAGCAGCTCTTCGGGTGTTTTTTGGGTCATCGGATCAACCCCTCTCGAGCGGGATGCCGGCCGCGACCAGCTTGTCCCTGAACTCGTCCTCCCACTGCTGGTAGGTGTGGACCTCGACCTCCGGGTTCAGGGGGTTGACGTGGCGGTGCCGCCGGTTGTCGTTGGGCAGGTTGCGGGTGGGGCTCAGGAAGACCCCGCCCATGTGCACCAGCTTGCTGAAGGGGAAGTAGGCGAACAGCACGCTGACGAAGAAGACGTGGATGTAGAAGGGCAAGCCGATCCCCGGAGTCACCACCGGCTGCAGCGTGACCAGCCCCAGAGCCAGCTCCTTGGCCGCCACCAGGTCGACCTTGGTGACGTAGCGCATCAGAACGCCGCTGACGGCAATGGTCAGCAGCACCAGCAGGGCGAAGTAGTCGGTCACCAGGGAGATGTAGCGGACCAGCGGAGTGACCAGGCGACGGCCCAGCAGATACAGGAGCCCCGCCAGGATCGCCGCGTCGGTGACGAAGAAGGTGGGGACGGCGAGCTGGAAGAAGCCGTCCCAGCGCTCCAGCACGTTCACCAGGGCGGGCGTCGGCTCGATGAAGAAGCGCAGGTGCCGGAGGAAGATGACCAGGAAGCTGTAGTGGAAGACCAGGGCCCCCGCCCACAGCCACTTGTCGGGCTGGTGGAGGACCTTCTGGCTCGGCGTGAGCGAGACCCGAGTGTTCCGGAACAGCGACCGGAAGAGCAGTACCTCGAAGGCCATCCGCAGGACCGTCCAGGGCCAGCTCGGAGGGCTCTCCAGCCGATTGGCAGGGATCCAGGGGAGGGACGGGGCCTGGCCGCAAGGTGTGGTGATTCGGTACTGAACCGGCGCGCTCGCCCACCGCAGGATCCTGTAGGTGAAACCCACCAGGAAGATCACGATGGCCACGTAGGGGATCACCACGCCGAACGGGTACTCGAGCCCGACGAGGGAGACCCCAACGTAGACGACGCCCAGCAGCACCGCCGTGAGGATCAGGGCGGTAAGGGCCTTCATGCTTCAAACACCTCCGTTTGCACGCGTCTTCTTTTTGGTAGCCGGGGGCGCCGGCCCGAGATCCGGATCCAGGCCGAAGCGTGCGGCCAGCACCGCGGTACGCCGCTTCAGCTCGTTCAGGCGGATGGTGTGGATCTGCTCGATGCAGCGCACGTAGCCGTCAAAGGCCATCGCGGCGAGCGAGTCGACACGATCGAAGAGCGAATCGAGCGCGTCGCGGTCGGCCGCCGCCGCGACCGGCTCCGCCAGGGCGTCCCGAAGCACCTGCTTGAGCTGGAAGACGAAGGCCACCGCCTGCGAGGGGGAGAACTCCTGGACCGCGCGGACCCGGATCAGGCCTTCCAGGGCATCTGCAACCCCGGCCGCCGGCTGGTCCAGGACGACGGCATCGAAAAGCAGCTCGGTGGCTTGCCGGATCGAATGGCCGACCGGGTTCTTGAACGGGTCGAGCTCTCCCCGGAAGAAGCGAATCGCCTCTCCCGGATACGACTCGTAGATCCGGTCACGCCAGCGGCTCAGCAGAGCCGCGCGCTTCTCCTTCAGCAAGAGATCACAGGACATTTCCAAGCTCGATGGCTGAGGTGCCCCGGGCACACGGTCCTGAAAGAGCAACCCGCGTGCCAGAGCGGAGACCGGCTGCTACGTCACAACAGGCTCGTTATCCGCAGGTTACGGCCCGAGCCCAGGCCCAGGCCCGGTCTCGCCGAGGGCCCTGTTACCCCTCGGTAACGCTGGCGCGAGAGGGCCCTCCGAGCGGGGAACCGAGGCCACGGGGCGCGGAGCCTTCCCGCGCCGCCGTGGCTTGCGGTTGCCGCCGTGCCTCTCGCCGTGACGCTACACGCAACCGGTCGGCTTGGGCAGCCCGGCGACCTTGCAGGCGCCCTTGGCCGGCCCGGACGGGAAGAGCTCGTAGATCTTCTTGAGCTGGAACCCGGTCTCCTTGCACAGCTTGCGGATCATCGGGGCGACGCCGAACTGCAGGAAGTAGTTGCGCAGGTAGTGGACGACCTTCCAGTGCTCCTCGGTCAGCTCCTGGACCCCCTCGGTGCTGGCCAGAGCGGCCGCCACCGCCTCGTTCCACTTGTCGGGCTCCTGCATGAAGCCGTCTTCGTCGACATCGATCGAAACGTCTCCGCGGGTGAACGTAGGCATGATCAGTCCTCCTTAGTGCCTCAATGGCGTAGATGTTGGCTCCTCGCCCAGCTCGGCGCGCTCCATGCTGCGCAGGAACTCGGGCGCCGGTCGATGGCCCAGCGAAAGGGCCTTGTTCAGAGCTTGCCGGGCCCCGGCCACCTCGTTCTTGGCCAGGAGCCCTACCGCCAGGAAGTAGTGGCCCGCCGCGTGGCCCGGGTCGAGCTCCAGCACCCGCCGGTTGCAGCGGATCAGGCTCTCGGCGTCACCGAGGTAGAGGTGGGCCTGCCCCATGTTGAAGTGGGCCAACAGGAGGTCGGGGCTCCGCCGGACCGCCTGCTGGTTGGCCTCGAGGCAACCCTGAAAGTCCCACTTGAGCAGCAGGATACCGCCGAGGTTGACCCAGGCCTGGACCAGGTCGGGGTCGATCTCGAGGGCCTTTCGATAGGCCGCGGCGGCGCGGTCCACGCGGCCCACCTCCGTGTGGGCCAGGCCGAGGTTGAAGTGGGCCGCGGCCGAGCCGGGCGCCTCTTCGACCTTGGCGCGGCAGCGGGCCAGCCGTTCGTTGCCGGGTGAGCTCATGGCTCTGGTTCTCCCGCGGCGGTGGCCAAGGCGCCCTCGAGCCGCCGCAGCGTGCGGCGTTCCTCGGGAGACGACCCTCGGCAGAGTGCCGCCAGACGGCCGAGGTGCGGGCGTACCAGGTTCGCGTCGCCCTCGGCGATCCGGGTCACGGCCTCGAGGATCGCCAGTCGCAAGCCGTCGTCCTCGGCCGCCGCGACCAGCGTCGGCAGGAAGGGTGCGAAACGGTCCGGGCAGACCCTGCCGATCTCTCCGAGGGCGGGGATGCCGTAGACCCCGTTGGTGGCCGACTCGTCGTTCAGGGCCCACAGCAGGCGCCGGACGATCTCGAGACCCAGCTCGCGGTGGATGGCGGCCCCCTCTCCGATGGCACGGGCCGCGTTTCGACGCACCGTTGCCTCGGCGTCGTAGAGCCGCGCCAGCAGGTGGCGCAGGGCGCGGGGCTCGGCGCGCACTCGCCCCACCAGCTCTTCCTGGCGACTCTCGCGGAGCAGCTCCATGACCTCCCGCCTCAGGCCCATGCGGCCGACACGGTCCGGCGATCCAGGCGCCGCTGCCGTGCCGCCACGGTGACCGCGGCCGCCCAACCGGGCGTCCCCAATGCGTGGACGTGGAGGTAGGAGGCCCAGACCGACCCCGCGACCACCGCGTCGCGACCGCCGGCGATGCCCACCCCCCGCTGCAGGCAAAGCGCGGTGCGCTCTCGTTCGCTGCCGCCTGTGACTCGGGAGTAGTGGAACTCGTGGCCGCGCAGCTTCACGCCCTCCGCGAAGAAGGGGTTGGGCCGGTCGACCTTCCCGGTGGCGTACCCGTGACCGCAGGGCCGGTCGGTCAGCTCGACGACCAGGTCGAGGGCCCCCACCATGGGGTGGGTCACGTCCTTCACCCGGAGCTCGCGGGACAGGTACATGAGCCCTCCGCACTCGGCGTAGACGGGAAGCCCCTCGGCCACGGCCCTTTTCACGCTCTCGCGGAACGGCCGGTTCTCGGAAAGGCGGGCGGCATGGACCTCGGGGAACCCACCCCCCGCGTACAAGGCGTCGACCTCGGGGAGGGCGGCGTCCGCCAGAGGCGACACGAGGACGGTCTCGGCGCCGGCCTCCCGTAACGCCTCCAGGTTCTCCGGGTAGTAGAAGCTGAACGCCTGGTCCTTCAGCACCCCGATCCGGACGCTCGGGCCGGCCGCCGTCGGCGCGAGGTCCGGGAGCTCGACCGCCGGGGCGGTGCCGGCCAGGGAGCGCAGCGCGTCCAGGTCGAGTGAGCTTGCTGCCAGCTCGGCGCAGCGCTCGATCGCTTGCCGAGCGCTCGGGTGCTCGACCGGTGTCACCAGGCCCAGGTGGCGTCCCGGCAACGGGTCGGCCTCGACACGGGGAATGGCGCCCAGCACCGGCGGGCCGCCCACCTCGGCGATGGCCTCCCGGATCACGCGCTCCTGGCGCTCGGTGGCCACCCGGTTCAGGATCACTGCCGAGAGCCGCAGCTCGGGGTCGAGCCACTGGCAGCCGCGCACCATCGCCGCCACGGTGCGGGTGGCCTTGGTCACGTCCAGCACCAGCGCCACCGGCGCCGAGAGCCGCTTGGCCAGCTCGGCGGTCGAGTGGGTCCCGCGGGCGTCGAGGCCGTCGAACAGCCCGCGGTTTCCCTCCACCAGCAGGAGATCGGCCGGCAGGCCGCGGCGCAGCGCCTCGCCGAGGGCGGCATCGTCGTGCAGGAAGGTGTCCAGGTTGCGGCCCGGACGACCGGTCGCCGCGCCCAGCCAGGCGGCGTCGATGTAGTCGGGGCCCTTCTTGAAGGGGGCCACGGCCACGCCGCCCGACGACAGCGCTCGGCCGAGGCCCAGGGTGACCAGCGTCTTGCCGCTGTCACCGCACAACCCGGCCACGACCAGGCGTGGTGCGGACAGGCGCACGCGCTAGACCATGTCCAGGAAGCCACACGGGCACTCGGGAGAGCACTTCTTGCAGCCGTCGCAGACCTTGAGGTCGATCTTGTAGTAGTGCCCCTGGACCGGTGTGGGCTCCTTCTTGAAACAGTTGTTCTGACAGTACATCCAGCAGCGCTCGCAACCGAAGCACAGCCCGCAGCTAAAGCACCTGTTGACCTCGTCGAGGGCCTGCTCCTGGGTGATGCCCAGGTCCACCTCGTCCATCGGCTTGGCCAGGCGCTCCTCGGGGCCCAGGAGCTTCCGTTCCGCGGGAGGGGCCGGGTCGTAGAAGTCGAGACGCAGCCGGTCCTTGCCGATCAGCGGCTTGGCCGCTGGCTGGTGCGGCTCCTGGCCGCGCAGGGTGGCGTGGATACACTCGGCCGCCTTGCGGCCCTGGCCGATCGAGATGGTGGCGAGGCCCAGCCGCAAGGTATCGCCGCCCGACCAGACCCCTTCGACGCCGGTGCGTCCCCAATCGTCCACGTTCAGCCACGACCCCTTACCCTGGATCGCGCCCAGGGAGGACCAATCGGGCTCCTGGCTGACCGCCATGATCACGGTCTCGGCGTCCATGTCGAAGACGTTGCCCTCGATCGGCACCGGACGGCGTCGCCCGGACTCGTCCGGCTCGCCCAGCTCGAAGCGCTGCACCGAGAGCTTCTTGATCTGGCCCGAGCCGTCGCGCTCGATTCGGGCCGGGGCTGCCAGGAACTCGATCTTGATCCCCTCTTCCAGAGCCTCCTCGATCTCGCGCCCGATGGCCGGCATCTCGGCGCGGGTGCGCCGGTAGAGGATGGTGACGTCGGCCCCCAGCCGCCGCGACATGCTGGCCGCGTCGGAGCTGAGACGCAGCGAGACGCGGGCGGCGTCGATCGCGGTGTCGCCGCCGCCGACGATCACGACCTTGCCGCCGATCTTCGGCTGCTTGCCGGAGTTGGCCAGGTTCAGGAAGTCGGTGCCGGTGTAGACGCCGGGGCCGTCCTCGCCGGGCAGGCCCATGGTCTTGCCCTTGTGGGCGCCGATCCCGACGAACACCGCCGCGTAGTCCTTCTTGAGGTCCTCGAGCGTCATCTGCTCGCCGATCCGGGTGCTGCAGCGCAGCTCGACGCCCAGGTCGAGGATGCGCTGGATCTCGGCGTCGAGGACCCGGCGCGGCAGGCGGTACTCGGGGATGCCGTAGCGGAGCATGCCACCCGGCTTCTCGAAGGCCTCGAAGACCGTGACCTGGTATCCGCGTCGCGCCATCTGGTAGGCGCACGTCAAGCCGGACGGGCCCGAGCCGATCACCGCGACCTTCTCCGGGTAGGGTCCGCCAGCGTCCAGCTTGCGAAGGGCGAGCTTGCGCTCGATCCCCCAGTCGCCGATGAAGCGCTCCACCGAGTTGATCGCGACCGCACCGTCCTTGTGCTTGCGGTTGCACTCGCCCTCGCAGGGGTGGGGGCAGACCCGGCCCATCACCGCCGGGAACGGGTTGGTCTCGACCTCGATCTGCCAGGCCTCGTCACAAGCCTGCTCCAGGCTCTTCCCCTGCTTCTCGCGCTGGGCGATGGTCGTCAGCCAGCCCCGGATGTCGTTGCCGCTCGGGCAGTGGCCGATGCAGGGGGCCAGCTTCTCCACCGCCTGTGGCCGCAGCGACGAGATCTCGCTGCCCGAGCCACCCCCTCCGGCGCGGACGACGAACGGCTTCGAGGTGTCCTTCTTCTTCAACAGACCCATGTGGTGGCTCCGCTTCTCGCGCGTCGCTACGCGCGTCTTGCAACGAGGGGGTGGCGCGGCGCACTGGCGCCGCCGGTCCCGGCGCTAGGCGTAGGGGTAGAGGTTCTTCTTGAACTTCTCGAGCTCGCCGAGCAGCATGTCGTGCTTCTCCTCGTCGTAGATCAGGTAGTCGAGCAGTGTGCGCTGGACGAAGAAGGTGCAGTCGTCCCGCAGCTTCTTGCCGAGCTCGATCACCTCGCGCTCCGCCTCGTCGTGCTTCTCGATCTCGTCCCAGATCTCGGCCAGCTCCTCGGGGGTGAGCCGTACCGGGGTCTTGGTGAGGCTGTCGATGATGAACTGCTGCACCCGGTGGTGCTGGACCGAGTCGTTCCTGATGATCTCCATGATCTGGCGGACCAGCGGGTTCTCGGTGCGCTCCATCAGCTCGGCCGCGTGCTCGATGGACTGCCGCTCGACCTCCTGCCAGCGCCGCAGCCCCTTGACCAGATCCTCGGTCCGCTCAGGGCCCTTGGCCTTCTTGTCCTTCTCCTTCTTGGTCATGTCCTTGCTCCGGTTGCCGATGGTTTGACTCGTCGGGGAGGCCGGCGGCGTTGCCGCCGGCCCCCAGTCGTTTCGAGACGAGGCGATCAGGCCTTGTCTGGAGGCAGCGTCACGTAGCTGCCTCCCACGTAGCTGTAGATACAGCGTCCCGAGTCGATCAGTTGCCGGATCGCCAGCTTGCACAGCGCTTTGTCGCAAGCCTCCGCGCCGAACTTCTCGATCATGGCCTTGGTGAGGTCCATGGCCTTGAGGTTCTTCTTGCCATGGCTCACCTTGACCAGCTCGTACATGGCTTCGGCGACCTGGTCGACGTTAGCTTCAGCCATCCTGACCTCCTAGTGCTTGAGCTGGACCGAACGCTTGAAGGTCTCTCCGGCGTGGGTGAAGTCGTCGATGTGGTACTTGGTGAACGGGATCTCGGCCATCTTGAAGAAGCGCGGCCAGCCGATGCGCTCGATCCACTCGCCCATCCGCTCGTGCTTGCGGGCGTTTTGCCGGTAGACGTCCACGATCTTCACCACCGCCCCGACCACCTCGGGCCAGCGCGGCGGGTTGTTGGGCAGGTAGGGAATCGCCAGCTTGGAGAACATCGGCTCGTGGCGGGCGTTCGAGACCTTGCCGCCGACCCAGATCGAGATGCCGTCGGTCTTGGCGTTGTTGATCTTCACCGACGGGCAGACCGTGTAGCAGTTGCCGCAGTACATGCACTGGTCTTCCTGGATCTCCACCGACGCCTTGTCGTTGACGGTGGCCGGCCGGATCGCGCCGGTCGGGCAGGAGGACACCAGCGTCGGCACCTCGCAGACCTTGGGCAGCTCGTTGTGGTCGATCTTCGGGGGCCGGGTGTGCACGCCCAGCACGGCGATGTCGGAGCAGTGAACGGCACCGCACATGTTCAGACAGCAGGCGAAGGCGATCCGCAGCTTGGCCGGCATGTCCATGTGGGTGAAGTGCGAGTGCACCTCGTCCATGATGCACTTGACCACCCCCGAGGCGTCGGTGGCCGAGGAGTGGCAGTGGACCCAGCCCTGGGTGTGGACGATGTTGGAGATGGCGTTGCCGGTCCCACCCACCGAATAGCCGAGCTCGGCAAGATCCTTCTTGAGCGCCGAGATCTTGGACTTGTCGGTGAGCAGGAACTCGACGTTGTTCCGGCTGGTGAAGCGCAGGTGCCCGTCACAGTACTTGTCGGCCAGGTCCGCGAACTTGCGCAGGCTGGCGATTGCCAGCAGGCGCGGGGTGCCGGCGCGCACCGTGAAGAGCTTGTCGCCGGACTCGGCGGTGTGAACCATCACGCCGGGCTCGGGGATCTCGTGGTAGGTCCACTTGCCGTAGTTCTTCTTGATGATCGGCGGGAGGAACTTCTCGTAGTGGGGGGGTCCGATGTCGGTCTTGCGTTCTGGAGCAGCCATTGTCGTTGATCCTCCTTCCGCCTAGCCCTCTTCTCCGAGCTCTTCGCCGAAGAAGATGTAGGGGTTGCTGCGTGGGTGGGCGATCATCTCGGGTACCGGGTCGAGACCGATCTGCTCCAGGAAGGTGCCCAGCCCGACGCGCTGGATGAACTCGCCGACCCGCTCCCGGTTCTTGCCGTGCTCGCCCCAGAAGTCCCAGATCGCCTCGGCCAGCTCCTTGATGTCGTCGTAGGGGGGCTTCATCTCCAGGAACGGCACGAAGACCGAGGCGAGCAGCGCGCCGCCGATGATCGGGGCCTTGGCGCCGATCAGGATGGTGGCGCCGCGCTCCTTGCCGGGCTTGAGCGCCTTGGGCATCACGTTGATGCAGTGCATGCACTTGACGCACTCGGAGTTGTCGATGGCCAACGTCTTGCCGTCCCAGGCCATGCACTTGGAGGGGCAGCGCGAGCAGACCTCGTCCTCGATGTCGGTGCCTCCCTTGGCGTACTCCTGGACCGCCTTCTGGTCGATCTGGATGTCGTCCTTCCAGGTCCCGATGACTGACATGTCGGAGCGGGCCACCCAGGCCACGCAGTCGTTGGGGCAGCCGGCGAACTTGAACTTGAACTTGTAGGGGAATGCCGGCCGGTGCAGCTCGTCCTGGAACTGCTGCGTGATGTTGTAGCAGGCGTTCAGGGTGTCGTAGCAGGCCCACTCGCAGCGGGCCGGGCCCACGCAGCAGCTCGGCGTCCGCACGTCGGAGCCGGAGCCGCCCAGGTCGAAGCCCGCCTCGGTCAGGTCCCCGAAGAGCGGCTCGAGCTCTTCGGTCTTGCAGCCGAGGAAGACGATATCGCCGGTCGAGCCGTGCATGTTGGTCAGGCCGGAGCCGCGCTTGTCCCAGATGTCACACAGGGTGCGCAGGGCCTCGGAGGTGTAGAACCAGGCCGAGGGCTGGTTGATCCGGCAGGTGTGGAACTCGGCCACCGCCGGGAACTCTTGCTGAAGGTCGGAGTAGCGCCCAATGACGCCGCCGCCGTACCCCATCACACCCACCAGGCCGCCGTGCTTCCAGTGGCCGATGTGTTCCTCGTACGACCGCTCCAGCACGCCGAGCAGGTCGTTCACCATCGGGCGGTGGGCCTCTTTCTTGATCTCCTTGACGAAGCTCGGCCACGGCCCCTTCTCGAGCTCGTCGAGAAGCGGTGTGGCTCTCTTCTTGTTATCGGTCATGAAGGACTCCTTTGTTCGGCACTAGATCTGCGACCAGTAGCTCGAGAAGACGACCGTGGAGAGCACGAATCCCAGGGGAACGTTGACCAGCACGCCGATGGTGAAGGCCCAGAACGGCCGCAGTCCGAAGGTGGTGAGCTCGGCGAAGCGCGTCGACAGGCCGATCCCCAGGAAGCAGATCACGAAGGCCCAGGACCGCAGCTTCTTGATCGGCGAGATCAGCCGGGGCGTCAGCGTGCTGCTGAACCAGTCGGAGGCAAAGCCAAGCTGCTTGAGGGCCTCGATCTTGTCGTCCCGGCCGGGGTCGGCAGGATCGATCACGTCACGTAGCGCGGCGAAGTCGGCACCGCTCATCATTCCCCGAAAGCGGAGCGTTTCCGAGGCGGCATCGACCTGGAGCCGGTCGGCCAGCGCCGCCGGGGGCTGATAGTCTGAGAAGTCCGCCGCGTAGCGGAGGGTCTCGGCCGGGTTCTTGAAGGTGCCCGTCCAGGGCGCCACGCCCACGTGGTCGGAGGGCGCCCGGGCAGCCACGACGCTCATGATGATCGAGGCGGCGAAGAAGCCGAGCACGAACTTGGGGAACCGCTCCCAGACGATGCCCGGACCCATCCGACGCCCCTCCCCGTCCCCCTTCTCCCAGAAGACCACCGAGACCACCGAGAGCACCAGGCACCAGATGCCGATCCAGATGTCCCGGCCGATCACCTTCATGAGGGTGAAGGTGTGGATGGCCGAGTCTCCGTGCTTGGCGGCGATCTCCGCCACCACCGCGAAGCCGGCGGCGTCGGCGAACTCGGAGGTGCCCACCCAGGCCCCCGCCTCGCCGGGGGTGATGATGCCCGGGATCAGGAACTTGCTGGCGATGCTGAGGGTCAGGATCATCACGATCGCCCAGATCGACACCACCCCGATGCCGATCGCGATGTGGTCCTTCTTGGCCTTGACCGCTCCGCCCACGGCGATCGAGGCCGAGACGCCGCAGACCGCCCCGCCGGCGCCGAGCACGGCCCCGAACTGGGGCTCGAGCTTGAACAGCCGGGTGGCGGCCAGGTAGATGGTCAGCCAGGTCGAGACCGAGACGATGGTGGCCTGCAGGAAGGCGATCGGGCCGGCGGTGACGATCAGGGTGAGCGGGAGGGTGGCGCCGAGCAGGACGATGCCGGTCTTGATGTAGTACTCGGTGCGCAGCGAGGTCTTGAACCACTCCGGCATCCGCACCAGGTTGCCGATCACCAGGCCGACCACCAGGGCCAGAAGCGGCGCCCCGAGGTCGAGGCGCTTCGCCACCGTCCAGCCGGCCAGGTACATCAGGGCCAGCGAGCCGAGGAAGAGCAGCGCGAAGCCCGGTACGTACTGGCGGATCCGGTGGCCCATGATGGCCATCGAGATCGTGAAGATGACGCCGAAGAGCCCGAACACGGCCAGGTAGCCCAGGCCGTGACGGGCGAGATCCTGGCTCAGCCCGGAGAGATCGCTCCAGCTTCCCGGTGTGACCGCCCAGTCGTTGATGCTTCCGCCGGAGACGAACGTCAGGAGGGCGAGCCCGACGATGGCCAGGCCGAGCCAGACCGCCCACCAGTCTTCGGTCTTCCAGAGACGCTCCAGGCCTCTACCCACAGCTCCTCTCGGCGACGAAGGGGGACACGCCGCCACCTCCCAAGCCACGTAAGCAACCCCCGGGCCACGACTCACCGCCCTGGCGGGAAGGGCGGAACCCTATGATTTCACGACAGTTGTGTGTCCGCTTCGGCGCTCCGGAACGGACCCGCCACGGGAGCCGTTTCGATCCCGTAACGCCCTGTGGGAGCGGTGAATCGGCGCCCTCAGTGGAACTCCCACTCGAGGAAACCCTCGGGCACGTCGGCCATGGCGTTGACGATCAGCTCGACCAGGCCTCCGTAGTTGATCCGGCAGCGCTCCCAGCCGTCGTAGTAGCGGATGATGTCGCGGAGCTGGCCCTTGCAGTTGGAGCA
>CAZNNH010000057.1:0-23485 GCA_964574335.1 uncultured Acidobacteriota bacterium
AGGCGCGTGGCTCAGTGGTAGAGCGCTTCCTTGACACGGAAGAGGTCGGTGGTTCAATTCCACCCGCGCCTACCAGGTGGGCCGAGTAGCGCGGCGTGGCCACGAGGTCGTCTCGCCGAGCAGGACCAGGTGATCTGTCATTGATGCTGACTCGCTAGATGTCGACGGCCCCGCCGGTCGAACCCCCTGACAGCACCGGTCCCTCAGGCGAGAGCTCGCCCGCCGACGCTCCGCTGGAGATCTACCGGCACTCGTCCGCCCACCTGCTGGCGGCGGCGGTCACCGAGCTGTTCCCGGACGCCCAGTGCGGGATCGGGCCGCCCACCGAGGAAGGCTTCTTCTACGACTTCCTGGTCAAGAAGCCGTTCACGCCCGAGGACCTTCAGGCGATCGAGCGACGGATGGCCAAGATCGTCAAGCAGAACCGGCCCATCGAGAGGAAGCTCCTCCCCAAGCAGGAGGCGCTCGAGATGTTCCGCTCGAAGGGGCAGACCCTGAAGTGCGAGCTGATCGAGGAGAAGGCCGGCGAGCAGGTGCAGTGCTACACGATGGGTGAGTTCGTCGACTTCTGCCTGGGGCCCCACCTCGAGCGCACCGGCCAGATCAAGGCGTTCAAGGTCTTCCCGCAGCCGGCCGCCGCCTACTGGAAGGGGATCGAGGGCAACCCCTCGATGCAGCGGATCTACGGCACCAGCTTCTTCACCCAGGAGGATCTGGACCTTCACCTGAAGCGGCTGGAGGAGGCCAAGCGCCGTGACCACCGCCGGCTCGGCCGCGAGCTGGACCTGTTCTCGGTGGCCGAAGAGACCGGCGCCGGGCTGATCCTGTGGCACCCCAAGGGCGGCTTCATCCGCAAGCAGATCGAGGACTACTGGCGCGACGAGCACATCAAGGGCGGCTACGACATCGTCTACAGCCCCCACATCGCCAAGCTCGACCTGTGGAAGACCAGCGGGCATACAGAGTACTACCGGGCCAACATGTACTCCCCGATCCAGATCGAGAACGTGGAGTACCAGCTCAAGCCCATGAACTGCCCGTTCCACATCGCCATCTACAAGAGCCGGCTGCGCAGCTACCGCGAGCTGCCCTGGCGGATGGCGGAGCTGGGCACGGTCTACCGCTACGAGCGCTCCGGCGTGCTGCACGGGCTGCTGCGGGTGCGGGGCTTCACCCAGGACGACGCCCACCTGTTCTGCCGCCCCGAGCAGCTCCAGGACGAGCTGGTCCGGGTGCTGGACTTCACCACCTCCATCCTGCGGACCTTCGGCTTCGAGAAGTACGACATCTACCTCTCCACCAAGCCCGAGGACGCGGCCGGCAGCGACCAGCAGTGGGAGGTGGCGACCACCGCCCTGCGCCAGGCGCTGGAGCTTCGGGGCCTGCCCTACCAGACCGACCCCGGCGAGGGGGTCTTCTACGGACCCAAGATCGACATCAAGATCAAGGACGCCCTGGACCGCGCCTGGCAGTGCTCGACCATCCAGGTCGACTTCCACAACCCGAGCCGCTTCCAGATGGAGTACATCGGCGAGGACGGCAAGGCGCACCAGCCGGTGATGGTCCACCGTGCCCTGCTGGGGAGCCTGGAGCGCTTCTTCGGGGTGCTGATCGAGCACTACGCCGGGGCCTTCCCGTTGTGGCTGGCGCCGGTGCAGGCGGCGGTGATCCCGGTGGCCGAGCGCCACCAGGACTACGCCCGTTCGGTGGCCGAGCGGCTGCGGGCCCAGGGTCTGCGGGTCTCGGTCGACGAGCGGAGCGAGAAGATCGGCTACAAGATCCGCGAGGCCCAGGTCCAGCAGATCGCCTACATGTTGGTGGTGGGCGACAAGGAGGTGGCGGCCGCCGACGTGGCCGTCCGCCACCGCCGCCTGGGCGACCTGGGGACGATGAAGGTCGAGGAGCTAGCCCGCCAGCTCTCGCGGCTGGCGGCGGAGCGAGCCGTGACCGACGAGGTCACCGCCGCGGGAGGTGTCTCATAGAGCACAGGTCGGTCCGAATCAATGATCGGATCCGCGCCAAGGAGGTTCGCGTCATCGACAGTGACGGGAGCCAGCTCGGGATCATGCCGCCGTCGCAGGCGCTGATGGTCGCCGCGGAGAAGGGGCTCGATCTCGTGGAGATCGCGGCCACCGCCAGCCCGCCGGTCTGCCGGATCATGGACTCCGGGAAGTACTTCTACCAGCAGTCCAAGCGGGAGGCGGAGGCGCGCCGGCACCAGCGCCACATCCAGGTCAAGGAGGTCAAGTTCCGGCCCAAGATCGACGAGCACGACTTCCAGTTCAAGAAGAGGAACGCCGAGCGTTTTCTCCGGGCCGGGAACAAGGTCAAGTCGACGGTGGTCTTCCGGGGTCGGGAGATGGCGCACAACGAGGTGGGCCTCAGGATCCTCCGGCGGCTCGCCGCCGAGCTCACCGATGTGGCCCAGGTCGAGAGCCCGCCGCGCCAGGAGGGGATCACCATGATCCAGTACCTGGCCCCCAAGAAGGGCGAGGGCGGTCATGCGAAGGTGAAGAAGGCGAAGCGTTCCCGTGCCGAGGTCTTGGAGACTACGGAAGACACGCAAGGGGCCGCTGACCAAAGCACGGGTAGCGAAGGATGAGAAAGCCAAAGACCAAGCTGAAGCTCAAGAGCAAGCGCGCCGCCGTCAAGCGCTTCAAGCTGACCGCCTCCGGCAAGGTGAAACGCGGCCACTCGATGAAGCGGCACATCCTCACCAAGAAGAAGCAGCAGCGCAAGCGGCACCTGCGCAAGTCCACGTTGGTGACGCCGGCCGACGCCGCCAACGTGCGCGAGATGCTCCTGGCCTAGCGCCGGGGGCCGATGGACCGGGGCCGCCTCGGCGGCCCGCAACCACGAGGGGTGGCGGTCGTGCCACCCGGGCCACGTCGCCGCCTGGAAGCGTGACGGGCACTGGCCTGCGGGCGGTGCCGAGAAGGAATGTTCTCAGATGCCGAGAGTCAAGCGAGGCAACAAGCGCCGGGAGCGGCGCCGCAAGATCCTCAAGCTCGCCAAGGGCTTCTTCCTCACCAAGAGCAAGCTGCACCGCTCCGCCAAGGAGGCGGTCGACCGGGCCGGCAACTTCGCCTACGTGGGGCGGCGGCTCAAGAAGCGGGACTTCCGCCGCCTGTGGATCATCCGGATCAACGCCGCGGCGCGCCAGCACGACCTGTCGTACAGCCGGATGATCGCCGGGCTCAAGCGCGCCGGGATCGACCTCGACCGCAAGGCGCTGGCGGACCTGGCGGTGCGGGACCCCGGCACCTTCGCCCGTCTGGCCGAGTCGGCCAAGAGCTCGGTCGCCGCCAGCTAGCCCCCCGGGCGCGCCTCGGGCCGAGGACATGGGCGAAACACCAGACCTGAAGGAGAAGATCGCCGCGCTGCGGGGCGAGTTCGAGGCGGCGCTTGCACAGGCCGGCGACCTGCCCAGCCTGCAAGCGGTGCGGGACCGGCTCCTGGGGCGCCGATCGGGCCGACTGACGGCCCTGCTCAAAGGGCTGGCCGAGCTCCCGGCCGAGGTGCGGCGGGAGGCGGGGCAGTCGCTGAACCGCCTGAAGGCCGAGATGGAAGGGCGCCTCGAGAGCGCTCGGGGCGAGCTTTCGGTCCGCCTCGGTCGCGAGCGGCTCTCGCGCGAACGCCTCGACGCCAGCCTGCCGGGGCGCCCGCTGGACGTGGGCCGTCGTCATCCGCTGACCGCGGTTCGGGAGGAGCTGGAAGACATCTTCTTGGGGATGGGCTACGAGGTCTTCGAGCCGCGCGAGGTGGAGGACGACTACCACTGCTTCGAAGCCCTCAACATGCCCAAGGACCACTCGGCCCGCGACATGCAGGACACCTTCTACCTGGAAGGGCAGAACGGCGTGGTGCTGGCCACCCACACCTCGGCGTCCCAGATCCGCTACATGCTGCAGAACCCCCATCCGCCCGACGTGCGCATCGTCTGTCCGGGCAAGACCTACCGCCGGGACACCCCCGACATGACCCACTCGCCGATGTTCCAGCAGGTGGAGATGCTGGTGGTGGGGCGGGGGATCGGCCTGGCCGACCTCAAGGGGACCATCGAGGCCTTCCTCCACGCGCTGTTTGGGCCGCAGTACCCGGTCCGGTTCCGGGCCAGCTACTTCCCCTACACCGAGCCCTCGGTGGAGGCCGACCTGGGGTGCATCAGTTGCGGGGGGAAGGGGTGCCGGGTGTGCAAGGGGACCGGCTGGCTGGAGATCATGGGCTCCGGCATGGTCCACCCGGCGGTGTTCGAGGCGGTCAACCAGCGGCTGGGGAAGGTGGTCTACGACCCGGAAGAGGTCACCGGTTTCGCCTTCGGGCTCGGGATCGAGCGGGTGGCCATGGTCCGCCACGGCGTCGACGACATCCGCCTCTTCTACGAGAACGACCTGCGCTTCCTGGAGCAGTTCCCGTGAAGGTCCCCGTCTCCTGGCTCAGGGAGTACGTCGACGTCGACATGGGGCCGGCCCGGCTGGCCGAGGCCCTGACGCTGGCCGGCCTGGAGGTGGGAGGGGTCGAGACCGACGGCAAGGACGCCATCCTCGACATCGACGTCACCACCAACCGCGTCGACTGCATGAACGTCTACGGCGTGGCCCGGGAGGTGGCCGTCCTCTCAGGCAAGCCGCTGCGTCCGCTGGACCTGTCGTTCGGGGAAGAGGGTGAGGCGGCGGCCGAGGCGCTGTCGGTCGAGGTCGAGGCCCCCGACCTGTGCCCGCGCTTCTGCGCCCGGGTGATGGACGTGAGGCTTCTGCCCTCGCCGGCGTGGCTGCGCGACCGGCTGGCGGCGGTCGGGGTGCGCTCGATCAGCAACGTGGTGGACCTCTCGAACTACGTGATGATGGAGATGGGCCACCCCTCCCATGCCTTCGACCTGGCTCGCATCCCGGAGGCGCGATTGGTGATCCGGTGGGCCCGGGAGGGCGAGCGCCTGGTCACCCTCGATGACGTGGAGCGGAACCTCTCCACGCGCATCGGGGTGGTGGCCGGCCCCGGCGCCCCGCTGGCCCTGGCCGGGATCATGGGCGGGGCCTCGAGCGAGGTGAGCGACGACACCACCACCATCGCCCTGGAGGCCGCGTACTGGGAGCCGATCGCGATCCGGCGGGCGGCCAAGGCCCTGGGCATGCACACCGAGGCCTCCCACCGCTTCGAGCGCGGCGCCGATCCCGAGGGGACGGTGGTCGCAACCGCCCGCTTCGCCCACCTGCTGCTGAAGCTGCAGGCGGGGCGGGTGCGGCCGGGGCTGCTCGACGTCCACAAGGCGCCGCGGGAGCGGCGCACGCCGCCGCTCCGATCGAAGCGGATGAGCGTTTTGCTCGGCGCCTCGGTGGAGGAGCCGCGGGCGCACGCGATCCTCCGAGGGCTGGGCTTCACCGCCCTCGGCCCGGAGGCCGACGGGGTCCGGTTCGAGGTCCCGAGCTGGCGCGGCGACGTGTCGCGCGAGGCCGACCTGGTCGAGGAGGTGGCCCGCCACCACGGCCTCGACAAGATCCCGTCGCGCCTCCCGCCGTCGCGGGGCGTGGGCGGCCTGACCGCCACCCAGCGCCGCGAGCGCCGGGTCCGCGAGAGGCTGCTGGGGGCCGGCCTGACCGAGGTGGTGAGCTACACCTTCGTGGCCCCGGAAGAGGGGGCGCCGGAGGCCGGCCAGGTGCGGCTGTCGAACCCCCTCTCGCAGGAGCTGGGGGCGCTGCGGAGCTCTCTGGTGAGACCCGGCCTGCTCGACGCCTTGAAGCTCAACCTGCGCCAGGGGCGGCGTCAGGCCCGGCTGTTCGAGGTCGGGCGCGTGTTCCGGCCGCAAGACCCGCTCCCGGCGGAGGAGAAGCGGGTGGGATTCGTGCTGTTCGGCTCGATCCGCCCCGACCACTGGTCGGAGGCCGCGCGCCCCCCGGACCTCTTCGACGGGCTCGGTATCGCCGAGGGGATCGCCGACCTGCTGGGGGTGCGCCTCGAGCGGTCGGGCGAGGGTCTCCCGGGGTTCCTGCATCCCGGGAAGTCGGTGGCCGTAACAGGGGCCGGCCGGGGGCTGGGGTACGTGGGCGTCCTGCACCCGGAGATGGTGTCGGCACGGGGCCTCCCCGGCGAGCCGGTGGTGGGCGAGCTGGACCTGACGGCGCTGCTGGCCGCCGCGGCCGGACCGATCCGGTTCCGGCCGTTCTCGCGCCAGCCCGTGGTCTATCGGGACCTGTCGCTGCTGTGCGAGGCCAGCCTCACCGGGGAGCGGATCGAACGCGCCATCGTCGCCTCGGCGGGAGCCTGGCTGCGGTCGGTGACCTTCATCGACCGCTTCGAAGGCAAGCCGCTGCCGCCGGGCAAGCTCAGCCTCTCGGTGACGCTGCGCTTCCAGGCGCCGGACCGGACGCTGACCGGCGACGAGGTGCAGCAGGCCATCGACGACGTGGCCCGTGGGCTTTCGAAGATCGGTGCCGAGATTCGGGGAGGCTAGCGCGATGGAAGACGGCTTCGAGCTTCTCGAGAAGAAGGTGCGGCGCACCGCGGAGCTGGTTTCGGAGCTGCGGCAGAAGAACGCCGAGCTCTCCCAGCAGGCGGGTCAGGCCAAGGCCGGCCTGGCAGACGCCGAGAAGCGGCTGTCGACGCTGGAGTCGAAGGCGAAGGGGGCCTCGACCCAGGCCACCGAGCTGCGCGCCGCCCAGAGCGAGCTGGAGCAGCTCCAGGCGGAGCGGGCCGAGGTACGCTCCCGCATCGCCCGGCTGGTGGACCTGCTGGAGGGCCTGGAGTAGGGGCGGCGGCCGCCCTTCAGGCGGCCGTGGAAGAAGCCCTTTGTCTACGCCACCGGAATGTGGTGAAATCCGGTCCACGGCGGAGGTCTCGTGGTCGACAAGCCCAACCTGGTCCATGTCCAGATCTTCGGGCAGACCTATGCCGTCCGGGCGGGCGCCGACCCGGGCTACGTCGAGCGGCTGGCCGCCCACGTCGACGCCCAGATGCGCGAGGTGAGCCGCAGCAGCGGGGCCGTCGACACGCTTCGCATCGCGGTGCTGGCGGCCCTCAACATCGCCGACGAGAGCTTCCAGTCGCGCTCGCGGGGCTCCGAGGACGAAGGCCGGCTCCAGGAGCGAGCCGCCCGCCTGGCCCGGGAGCTCGACGCCGCCCTCGAAGGCTGAGCCCCGGCGCCGCGCGCCGTCGCCTGGTTTGACCGCCGCAGAGGCGCCGCGCTATATTCCCATATCGACCCTTCAACAGGAGGAATGGATGAGAGCGAAGTGGCTGAGTTGTCTCGGTGCGGCCTGCGTGCTGGCGGCGCTGGCGGTACCGGCGGGGGCGGCGCCCAAGCGTCCCCAGATCGCGGTGATGGACTTCGACTACGGCACCGTCCACGACTACTGGTGGGGCGAGTACGACATCGGCAAGGGGATGGCCGACCAGGTGGTGGACGAGCTGGTCAACGACGGGAGCTTCCGCGTCATCGAGCGCAAGAAGCTCGACACGGTGCTGGCGGAGCAGGACTTCGCCCGCAGTGACCGGGCCGACCCCAGCGCCGCCAAGCTGGCCAAGGTGGGCAAGGTCCTGGGCGTCAAGTACATCCTGGCCGGGTCGATCACCAAGTTCTCGGCCGGTGAGAAGAAGGACGTCGGCGCCCGCGTCAAGGGAATCCGGCTGGGCTTCGGCAAGGCCAAGTCCGAGGTGGAGCTGACGGCCCGGATCATCGACGCCACCACCGGCGAGATCCTGGTGTCGGCCAAGGGGAAGGGCTCCTCCGGCAAGGGGGGCGGCCTGAACTTCGGCAAGGGCGGGACCAGCTTCGACATGGACTCGTCCAACTTCCGGGAGAGCGCGATCGGCGAGGCACAGGAGAAGGCGTGCGCCGAGCTGGTCAAGAACATCGTCAAGCGGAAGGACCGGCTCGAGTAGCTGGTCGATCCTGCCGACGAGGGCGGGGGGCGCGCCCGAGGTGGCGGCCCCCCGCTCGTAGACGTCCCTCCGCGCCTCACCATGACGACCCCGCTGCTCAACACCGCCAACCGGATCACCATCTTCCGCATGGCGCTGGCGCCACTCCTGGTGGTGCTGGTGTTGGGGGGGCAGCTCGTCTGGGCGCTGGTGGTGTTCGTCGCCGCCGCGGTGAGCGACGCCCTCGACGGCCTGATCGCGCGCTGGGGCCACCAGAAGACCACCTTCGGGGCGATGATGGATCCGGTGGCGGACAAGGTCCTGCTGACCTCCGCCTTCGTGGTCCTGACCTGGGGTCCCGCGCTCTCGGCGCGGATCCCCGCCTGGCTTACGGTGACCGCGCTGTCCCGCGACATCATCATCATCGTGAGCGTGGTGGTGGTGAACCTGGCGCTGGGCCGACGCATCTTCCTGCCGTCGCTGCTCGGCAAGGTGTGCACCGCGGCTCAGCTCGTGACCGCGGGCGTGGTGCTGCTGGCCAACGCGCTCCGACAGGAATGGGCGGGACTGGTCTACGTGTACTGGGCCACCCTCCTGCTGACCGCCTCGTCGGCCCTCCACTACGTCTACCTGGCGTCGAGGCACCCTGCCAAGCCGGAGCGTATGGTCTGAGCCGGGGGGGCACCGGTGATGGTGAGGAAGGGGCCCTACCGGATCGACTACTCGCCGGACGCGCTGGATCATCTGAGATCCTTGACAGCCCGGCAGGCCGTAACGGTTCTCGACACGGTCGAGCGCCAGCTCTCACAGCAGCCGACGGTCTGGACCCGGAATCGCAAGGTCCTGCGGGCGAACCCGGTGGCGCCCTACGAGCTTCGGGCCGGTGAGCTGCGCGTGTACTATGAGGCAGGAGACGAGCCGAGCGGAGTGGTGATCGTCAAGGCGGTGGGCGTCAAGGACCGTGCGTGCGTGCGGATCGGCGGCGAGGAGGTGGAGCTATGAAGACCGTGGAGCTGGCTGACGCCACGGCGTCGCTCTCCGACTACGCACGTGGGGCGGCCGAAGAGCCGGTGCTGGTGACGCGAAAGGGACGCCCGATCGCCGCGCTGGTGCCGGTGGGGGCTCACACCGACCTCGAGAACCTCACGGTCACGACGCACCCGCGGTTCCTCGCGATCATGGAGCGGTCGAAGGCTAGGTACCGGGCCGAGGGGGGGCTGTCGGCGGATGAGGTCCGGCGCCGGCTGGGTCTCCCGCGCAAACGCTCTCGATCCTGACGCCGAGGGTTTTCATCCCTGACGGCGACTGCGGTCAAGCCAATCCATGAGCACGGCATCTTCAGGCGGGTGGCGCCGGTCCGCTGACGGAGGGGACCGAGGCCAAGGTGCCCGCGCCCACCGGCGCGGCCGAAGACGAGCACGGTCCAGCAGCAGGAAGCCTGCCTCGCCTGGGGGACACGATCCCGATTCCCAGGCCGACCGGCGGAATCGGGTCCCGGCCTTCGGGGGACACGATCCGGATTCGCTCGCAGACCGGTCGAATCCGGTCATGTCCCCTGGGACGGCTATAGGCCCAGCTTGTCTCTGACGTAGTCGACGGTCTGGGCCAGGCCCTGCTCGAGGGAGACGGTCGGCTCCCAGGCCAGGATCTGGCGGGCGCGGGTGATGTCCGGTTGGCGCACCTTGGGGTCGTCGACCGGCAGCGGTCGGTGCACCACCTGGCTCTTCGATCCGGTGAAGCGGATGATGGTCTCGGCCAGCTCGCCGATCGTCATCTCGCGCGGGTTGCCGATGTTGACCGGGTCGCTCTCGGCGGACTCCGCCAGGAAGAGGATCCCGCGCACCAGGTCGGAGACGTAGCACAGGCTGCGGGTCTGGCTGCCGTCACCGAAGACGGTCACGTCCTCGTTCCGTAGCGCCTGGCTCAGGAAGGCCGGGACCGCCCGGCCGTCGTGGATACGCATGCGGGGGCCGTACGTGTTGAAGATCCGCACGATCCGGGTCTCCACCCCGTGCACCCGGTGGTAGGCCATCACCATCGCCTCGGCGAAGCGCTTGGCCTCGTCGTAGACGCCGCGCGGCCCGACCGGGTTGACGTTGCCCCAGTAGTCCTCGCGCTGGGGGTGGACCAGCGGGTCGCCGTAGACCTCCGAGGTGGAGGCGAGGAGGAACCGGGCCCCCTTGGCCTTGGCCAGGCCCAGGCAGTTGTGGGTGCCCAGGCCGCCCACCTTCAGGGTCTGGATCGGCGCCTTCAGGTAGTCGATGGGGGAGGCGGGGCTGGCAAGGTGGAAGACCCGGTCGACGGGTCCGTCGAGGTAGATGAAGTTGGTGACGTCGTGCTTGATGAAGAGGAAGTCCCGCCCCGCTAGATGCTGGATGTTGGCCACGTCTCCAGTCAGCAGGTTGTCCATGCCCACCACCGAGAAGCCGCGCTCGAGCAGCGCCTCGCACAGGTGGGAGCCAATGAAGCCCGCCGCGCCGGTGACCAGGGCCCTCGGCATCTCAGTAGGCGTGCTTCTGTCCAAAGCCGCGGAAGAGGGTCAGGATCAGGACCTTGAGGTCGAGCAGCAACGACCAGTTCTCGATGTAGTAGAGGTCGAACTCGATCCGCTTCTCGAGCGAGGTGTTGCCCCGCCAGCCGTTGACCTGGGCCCAGCCGGTGATCCCGCTCTTGACCCGGTGGCGGAGCATGTACTGGGGGATGCGCTGCTTGAACTGCCGCACGAACTCGGGGCGCTCCGGACGCGGCCCCACCAGGCTCATGTCGCCGCGCACCACGTTGAAGAGCTGGGGGAACTCGTCGAGGTTGAAGCGCCGCAGCCAGATCCCGATCGGCGTCCGGCGCGGGTCCTCGGGGGTGGCCCAGACCGGGCCGGTGTCCTTCTCCGCCTCGTCGACCATGGTCCGGAACTTCCAGATCCGGAAGGTGCGGCCGTCGAGAGTCATCCGCTCCTGACGCAGGAAGATCGGGCCCTTGCCCCCCTTCCATCGGATCAGCAGCGCGATCACCGGAAAAAACGGCACCACCGTCAGCAGCACCACCAGCAGTGAGCCGAGGAGCAGGTCCGTCAGCCGTTTGACCAGCGAGTTGAAGCCCCGCAGCGGGACCTCGTTGAGGGCGATGATCGGGATCCCGTCGAGGTCCTCGAGGGCGGCGCGCAGGCTGGCGTGCTGGACCAGGTCGGGGACCACTTTGATGTCCAGGCACTCATTGCCGGCGGTCTTGATCAGGCGCACCAGTTGGGCGTGCTGCTCGAGAGGCAGCGCCACGTAGAGCTCGTCCACCTGGTGGTCCTTGCCCAACGTCGCCACCTGGTCGAGGGGCCCGAGCACCGGCAGGCCGCCCACCGTCTCGGCGCTCTCCTGGTCGTCGAGGAAGCCGAGCACCCGGTAGCCGAGATCACGGTGGGCCTCGAGGGCCTCGGCCACCATCTGCCCCAGCGGGCCGGCCCCGGCCACCAGCACCCGGGTCAGGTTGTGGCCGGCTGCCCACATCCGCTGCAACCGCCGGCGCAGGGCGTGGCGCCCGGCGTAGAGGGTCAGGACGTTGACGACAATGAAGATGCCGAACACCCCCTGGCTGTACTCCCAGGACGGGGCCACCTCAGGCTGGTAGCGGTGGTAGACGCGGACGTAGAGGGTGGTGGCCAGGGTCAGCGCGGAGGCGATCACCACGCTGAAGAAGATGCCGAACAGCTCGTCGATCCGGCTGTGGCTGCGCTTGAGCTGGTAGAGGCCGTGGAAGTAGAGGACGGCCGGCCACAGCAGCAGCATCAGGGGGAGCAGCAGCAGGTAGCGGGAGGGCTCCGGGACCCCTTTGGTGACCGGGAGCAGCGAGGTGACCACAGGGGCGTGGAACCGCAGGTAGAAGGCCAGCACCCAGGCCACCGCGGTGGCCACCGTGTCGGTGGCTACGAAGGCGCTGATCAGAAGCCGGGTCTTCAGCCTGAGCATGGGAGTGATCCGGCCGGGCCGGACGGGGACAGCGTGGTCGCAGCGCGCGCGATGAAGTCGGCCATCCGCTCCTCGAACCGCCGCGTCGAATGCTGCTCGGCTCGGGCGCGCAACGCCGCGCTATTAAAGCGCACGCCGGAGAGAGCGTCAATCGCCGCCCGGAGCGACGCGGCCGTGGGCTGGTCGAAGACGAGGCCGGTTTCGCCCGGCACCACCGACTCGCACCCGCCGCCCTCCGCGAACACCACGGCGGGCCGCCCGCAGGCCATGGCCTCCAGCGGGACGATGCCGAAGTCCTCGACCCCCGGCATGATCACGGCCCGGGCGCCGCGGTAGAGGTCGCGCAGGCCCTGGTCGCTGACCCGGCCCAGGAAGCGGGCCTCAGGCGGGGCCAGCCGGCGCAGTCGCCGCTCCTCCGGGCCGGTGCCCACGACCTGCAGCGGTCGACCGGTGCCGCGGCAGGCCTCGAGCACCAGCTCCAGGCGCTTGTAGGGGGCCAGGGCCGAGACCACCAGGTCGTAGCTGCCGGGACCGTCGTCGGCCCCGGGGGTGAAGAAGTCGGTGTCCACTGGCGGGTGGATGACCTCCGCCTCCCGCTGGTAGTAGCGGCGGATGCGGTCCGCCACGTAGCGGCTGTTGGCCACGAAGTGATCGACGGTGCGGGCGGTGGCCACGTCCCAGGCGCGCAGGCGGCGGGCCACCAGCCGGATCAGGGCCCGGGCGGGGAGCGGGACCCGACCGGGGCCGAAGTAGTCGTCGAAGCGGTCCCAGACGTAGCGCATCGGGGTGTGGCAGTAGCAGACGTGAACCGCCCCCTTCGGCACCCGGACCCCCTTGGCCACGCAGTGGGAGCTGGACAGGACCAGGTCGAAGCCGGCGGTGTCCAGCGAGGCGGCCGCCCGCGGGAACAGCGGCAGGTAGCTCCGGTAGCCGCGGGCGGCGAAGGGCAGGCGCTGGACGAAGCTGGTGCGGATCTGCCGGCGCTCCAGCTCGGGCGCCACCGAGCCGGGCACGTGGAGCAGGGTGAGGATCGGGGCCTCGGGGAAAAGCCGGGCCAGCGAGAGAAGCACCCGCTCGCCGCCGCGCATTCCGGTGAGCCAGTCGTGGACGAGGGCAACCTTCAATGGCCCGGCCGAGACCTCCGGGTACAGGGTAAGCCGAACACCGGAGAACGCGGGAGCCGGGGCAAGGCCCCTCAGCCGGAGGACTCGAGGGTGGGGTTCTCGGAAGCCCGGCCGGCGACCCGCATGTAGACGTCGTGGATCACCCTGACCGAGCGCTCCCAACTGTAGCGCTGGGCCTGGACGTGGCCGCGCCGGACCAGGTCGGCGGCCAGCTCCGGCTGCTCCAGCACCTTCGCGATCCCGCGGGCGATGTCGTCGACGCTGTAGGGGTCGACCAGCAGGGCGGCATCCCCCGCGACCTCCGGCAACGAGGAGATCCGCGAGGTCACGACCGGCGTGCCGCAGGCCATGGCCTCGAGCGGGGGTAGGCCGAAGCCTTCGTACAGCGACGGGAAGACGAAGACCGAGGCCAGCCGATACAGGCCGGCCAGGGTCCGATCCGGGACGAAGCCGAAAAACCGCACGTCCTGGCGGACACCGGCGGCCTCCACGCCGCGCCGGAGCGCGCCGTAGCGGCTGATCTCGTCCCCGATGATGAGCAGCTTGAGGTCCTCCATGCCGCTCTGGTGCTTGAGCTTCCCGAAGGCCGCGATCAGCCGCTCCAGGTTCTTGTGGGGCTTGATGTTCCCGGCATAGAGCAGGAAGCGCCCACGGATCTGGTAGCGCTCCCGGATCCGCGCCGTCTCCTCCTGGCCGGGCTCCTCGAGCAGGGCCGGGTCGATGGCGTTCGGGACCACCAGGATTCGCTCCGGGTCGGCGTCCGGATAGAAGCGCAGGATGTCGGCGCGCGAGGCCTGGGAGACGGTGAGGATCGAGGCGCTGCGCCGGATTGCGTGGCCCAGCATGAAGCGGGCGTACCGCCAGGCCATCCGGCTGGGGAGGTACTCGGGGAAGCGCAGGTGGATGCAGTCGTGGATGGTGACCACGGCCGGGGTGCGGGCCAAGAGCGGCAGCACGTAGTGCGGGGAATGGAACAGGTCCACGCCGAGCCGGTGCAGCTTGAACGGGATGGAGAAGTGCTCGCGGATGCCGTAGCCGCCCGACCGGTCGGCCACCGGGACGAAGTTCTCGGCCAGGTCGCGGAGCGTGGCCTGGTCGGGTTGGCTGCAGAAGAGGTAGTACGTGGTCTCCCGGTCCAGGCGCGCCAGGTGGCGCACCAGGTTGCGCACGTAGGTCCCGATCCCGTAGTCGTGCCACTTCCGAGCGTCTATGGCTATCTTCATTCGCGTCCCGAGCGGCGGGTCGGCGACCGGATACAACTCGATTGGCGGCTTTGTCGTACTGCGGATCCGACGGACGTCCCCGAGTGCTGCGGGAAGTTAGCATGGCGCGCCGAGGCAGACAAGCTCAGACGTCTTGTGGGCCCTGCGGACCTCGCCAGGCCAGCCGCCAGAGGCGGGCGCTGTGCCGACGTGACTCGGCGGCGGCGGGGCCGTCCCACAGGGAGCGGAACAGACCCAGCGCGGACCGGGCCGCAAGGCGGGCGCGCAGCAGACCGGTCAGCAGCCGGCCGTTGTGCTTGCGGTAGTAGAGGAGGTGGCTGCGGTGGTACTCGAACCCCGCCTGGGTCGGCCGGCCGGCCGAGCTGCGGCCGAGATGGTGGACCACCTCGGCGGCGGCCACGTAGGCGATCTCCCACCCCGCCTGGCGGACGCGGAGGCAGAGGTCGACATCTTCCTCGTAGAGGAAGAAGCCTTCGTCGAAGCCGCCCACCGCCGAAAGCGCCTCGCGCCGCGCCAGCAGGCAGGAGCCGGACACCCAGCCGGGCGAGCCGTCCCGACGGCCCTCCGCCTCCAGCCTGCGCAGCGTGCCGGGGTCGCGGCGCAGGACCGCCCGGACCCGGCGCCGCTGCCGCCACTCGGCGAGGGGCGTCAGCAGCGGACCGTAGGAGACCTGGACGGTGCCGTCCGAGTTGAGGGTCCGGGGGCCCACGAGGCCCAGCCCGGGTCGGCGATCGAGGGCCGACACCAGCGCCTGGAGCGCCCCCGGTCTCAGCTCGGCATCGCTGTTCAGGAACAGCACCAGCCGGCCCCGGGTCTCCCGCAGCCCCTGGTTGTTGGCGCGGGCGAAGCCGACGTTGGCCGGGTTGGCCAGGACGCGGACCTTGGGGTGGCGCTCCCGCACCGCCTCGACCGATCCGTCGCTGCTGGCGTTGTCCACCACCAGCACCTCGTCGAGCAGGTCGCGGGGGATCGGGGCCAGCGAGGCCAGGCAGCGCAGCAGGTCCTGGCGGGTGTTGAACGAGACGATGACCGCCGACACCGCGGCCGTCATCTGCGGGCGGCCTCCTCCAGGATGCGGCGGGTGGCCCGGGCGGTGGCCTCCCAGGTCAGGGCGGCGGCCAGCCGGTTGCCGCGGGAGCGCAGCGCCTCACGCAGGCCGGGCTCACGCAGCACGGCGTCGACCGCGGCGGAGATGCCGGCGACGTCCCGGCCGTCGACCAGGAGCGCCGCCTCGGCGAAGACCTCGCCGAGGGCGGGGCGGAAAGAGGCCACCACCGGGACCCCCCGGGCCAGCGCCTCGAGGGCGGGGAGGCCGAAACCCTCGTACTCGGAGAGGTACACGGCGACGTCGGCGGCAGCGTAGCGGAGCGCCAGCTCCGCCTCCGAGACGAAGCCCGACAGCCGCACGCAATCGGCGAGCTCGAGCCGGTGGACCAGCTCGGGCACGTCGAGCGGGGGATGGGTGCGGTCGTCGCCCACCAGGTCCAGCCGCAGCCCTGGCCACCGGGGGCGGAGGGCCCGGACCGCCCGGAGCAGCTCGGGGATGTTGCGCCGCCTGAACAGCGAGCCGACGCAAAGCAGCATCGGGCCGCTCACCCCGAGCTTCTGGCGGGCCGCCTCCCGGCGCGGGCCCGGCATCAGGTCGTCGTCGCGCCCCAGCGGGACGTGGTGGACCCGCCCGGCCAGCTCCGGCCACAGCGCCCGGATCTCGTCGCGCGTGAACGCCGAGCAGGCCAGGACGGCGCGGGAGGCCCGGACGCTGGCCGCCACCAGGCAGCGCCGGCGTTGGCCGTCGATCCACGAGAACTCGCGGGGAAGGGAGAAGAACGACACGTCGTGGACCGCCGTCACCCGGGGGACGGACAGGCGCAGGGGACAGAAGTACGCGGGCGAGAAGAAGACGTCCGGCGAGTCGGCCCGGGCGGCCGCGACCAGGGCCGTCTCCCGCCAGCGCAGGCTGCCCATCCTCGAGGGGCCGCCGACCGGTCGCAGCTCGACACCGGGCTGCGCGAGCAACGGATCGGGGGGCAGCGGGCCCTTCGAGTACAGCAGCAGGCGGTCGCGCTCCTCCCGGGCCCATACCTTGGTCAGGCAGCGGAGGTAGCGGCCGGTGCCGGTGGTCTGTCCGCGCAGCTCCTCGGCGTCGATGCCGATGATCATGCCCCGCGCCTCCCGGCCAGCCGGCGGTAGAAGGCCAGCGTGTCCCGGGCCGCCCGGTCCCAGTCGAAGTCCCGGCTCCGCTCGAGACCCCTCTGGCGCAGCCGCGCCGCCAGCTCGGGGTTGTCCAGGACCCGCTCGATGCCGCGGGCGATCGAGGAGGGGTCGCCGGCGTCGACCAGGCAAGCCGCATCCCCCGCGATCTCCTCGAGCGCCGACCCGCGGGAGCAGACCACGGGCAGTCCGGCGGCCAGGGCCTGGGCCACCGGAAGGCCGAAGCCCTCCTCATGGGAGGGGAGGACCAGCAGGCGCGCGGAGGCCATCAGCAGGCGGATCTCGGCGGCGTCCAGGTAGCCGGTGACCCGGCCGAGGGACGGTTCGGGGAAGGCCGCCTCGAGGTCCGGCCCGACCAGCAGGAGCGGCGGCAGGTCCCGGCCCCGTCGCCGCTGCAGCTCACCGCAGGCGGCGCGCAGCCCGGCCAGGTTCTTCCTCTCCTCGGCGCTGCCCACGTAGAGCAGGGCGCCGGCCGGGAGCCCGCGTCGCGACAGCAGCTCGTCCACCGCCTCCGGCGAGACGGGCTGGCGGTAGATGGGATCGATGCCGTTGGGAATCACCGCGATCTTCTCCCGCGGGAGGTCGAGCAGGCGCTCGGCCTCGGCGGCGGTGTGCCGTGAGACGCAGATCACGCCGTCGGCCCGCCGCGCGTGGTCGCGGACCAGCGGGGCGTAGTCGCGGCGCACCTCGGCCCGGGTCCTCTCCGGGTGCTTCAGGAAGTAGAGGTCGTGCACCGTCACCACCCGCAGCGCCGAGCGGGCCGGGATCAGCAGCGGATGGGGGGAATGGACGAGGTCCAGCCGAGACCCGACGAGGTCGTCCAGGGGCGGCCAGCCCAGGCGGTTCCAGGCAAGGTTGAGCAGCCGGACGGGGAGCCGCCGGTCGACCCGGCGGACGTTCGGGGGCCCTTCCTGGGGCGGGAGACGATCCCGCCACGAGGCCGAGAAGAAGACCCACTCGTCGTCCGGCGCCAGCAAAGGCAGCCGCGACGCCAGCGCCTGGACGTACCTCCCGACGCCCGTGGGCCGGGACAAGGCGGGACGCAAGTCGAGGCCGATCCGCACGCTTCGGGATCATAGCAGCAGGCCTGCGAAAGCCCGTCAGTGTGCTACATTCACGGCTCGCCGCGCGGCTCCTGCGGCGACGAGGAGGGAGAGGCAAGTTGAAGATCGGGGTGGTCGGGACCGGATACGTGGGGCTGGTGGTCGGCACCTGCCTGGCCGAGACGGGCAACAACGTCCTCTGCGTCGACAACGACGAGGCCAAGGTCGAGGCGCTGCGCCGCGGCGAGGTCCCCATCTACGAGCCGGGCCTGGGGGAGATGATCCCCAGAAACGTCGCCGAGGAGCGGCTCACCTTCACCCCCGACCTCAAGGCGGCGGTGGAGGCCAGCGAGATCATCTTCATCGCGGTAGGAACGCCTCAGGACCGGGACGGCTCCGCCGACATGCGCTTCGTGCTCCAGGTCGCCGAGGCGGTGGCCCGTCACATGAACGGCCACAAGATCGTGGTGACCAAGTCCACGGTCCCGGTGGGGACCGCCCGGCGTATCCAGGCCACCATCTCGCGGATCTCACCGCATCCGGTCTCGGTGGTCTCGAACCCGGAGTTCCTCAAGGAGGGGACGGCGGTCGACGACTTCCTGCGCCCCGACCGGGTGGTGATCGGCACCGACGACCCCGAGGTGGAGCGGGTGATGAGGCTGCTGTACGCCCCCTTCGTCCGGACCGGGAACCCGATCCTGGCCATGGACCACGCCTCGGCCGAGATGACCAAGTACGCGGCCAACGCCATGCTCGCCACCCGCATCTCGTTCATGAACGAGATCGCCAACCTGTGCGACCGGCTCGGGGCGGACGTCCAGCAGGTCCGGCTGGGCATCGGCACCGACAGCCGGATCGGCTCCTCGTTCCTGTTCCCCGGGATCGGCTACGGCGGCTCGTGCTTCCCCAAGGACGTCAAGGCCCTGGTGCGGATGGGGGCCGAGGCCGACTGCCAGATGCGGGTGGTGAGCGCCGTGGACCAGGCCAACGAGGCCCAGAAGACGATCCTGCTCCCCCGGATCGAGGCCCTGCTGGGCAAGCTGGAGGGACGGGTGATCGCCATCTGGGGGCTGGCGTTCAAGCCCCGCACCGACGACATGCGCGAGTCGCCCTCGCTGACGCTGATCGAGGCGCTGCTCGAGCGGGGCGCGGTGGTGAGGGCCTACGACTCGAAGGCCGGGCGGCTGGCCCGACGGCTGCTCGGCGACCGGGTGACGTTCTGCGAGCGCAGCTACGAGGCCCTGGAAGACGCCGAGGCGCTGGTGGTGGCCACCGAGTGGAACGAGTTCCGGGAGCCCGACTTCGCCCGCATGAAGACCCTGATGCGGCGCCCCGCCATCTTCGACGGGCGCAACATCTTCAACCCGGACTACATCAAGAGCCTGGGCTTCCACTACGAGGGGGTGGGGCGTCGATGAAGGCCCTGGTCACCGGAGGCGCCGGTTACATCGGCAGCCACACCGTCCGCGAGCTGCAGGACGCCGGACACCAGGTCCGGGTGCTGGACGACCTCTCGAAGGGGCACCGCGCGGCGGTGCCGTCCGGGGTGGAGCTGGTGGAGGGCGACCTGGGCGATCGGGACGCGCTTCGGGAGGCCCTGGCCGGTGTGGATGCCGTCTTGCACTTCGCCGGCCTGCTGAGCGTCGGCGAGTCGGTGCGGGAGCCAGGCCGGTACTACTCCGTGAACGTGGTCAAGGGGCTGGGCCTGCTCCAGGCGATGCTGTCCCACGGGGTCGACCGGATCATCTTCAGCTCCACCTGCGCCACCTACGGCATGCCGGTCCGGGTGCCGATGGACGAGGACCATCCTCAGGACCCGATCAACCCCTATGGCGCCACCAAGCGTGCCTTCGAGCGGGCGCTTGTGGACCACGCCCGGGCCGGCCAGCTCCGAGCGGTGGCCCTGCGATACTTCAACGCCGCCGGCGCCCATCCCGACGGCTCGCTCGGGGAGGATCACCGCCCCGAGGAGCACCTGATCCCGCTGGCGATCGACGCCGGTCTGGGGCGGCGACCGGAGCTGACCCTCTTCGGCGACGACTACGAGACCCCCGACGGCACCTGCATCCGCGACTACATCCACGTGCAGGACCTGGCCCGGGCCCACGTGCTGGCGCTGCTCCGGCTCGAGACCGGGGAGCCGTTCCAGGCCTTCAACCTGGGGACCGAGCGCGGTCACTCGGTGAGGGAGGTGGTCGACACCGTGGGGCGGGTGCTGGGTCGGCCGGTGCCGACCCGGGTCGGCCCCCGGCGGCCTGGTGACCCGCCGCGCCTGGTGGCGGCGGCGGGCCGGATCCGGGAAGCGGTGGGGTTTGCCGCCGAGCACACCGAGCTCGGTGCGATCGTGGAGAGCGCCTACCGCTGGCGGCGGGAGCATCCGTCGGGCTACGGGGGCTGCTGATGCGGCCCGTTCGGACCGGCGTGCTCGAGGATCCCCTGCTCTCGGTGGTGATGCCGGTCTTCAACGAGCGGGAAACCCTCGAGGAGATCGTCGAGCGCGTGCTGGCAGTCCCGGTCCGAATCGAGTTGCTGGCCGTCGACGACGCCTCCACGGACGGCAGCCGGGAGCGGCTGCTGGAGCTGGCGAAGGCCCGGGGCTTCAAGGTCCTGCTGCAGGATCGCAACCAGGGGAAGGGGGCCGCGGTGAGGCGGGGGATCGCCGAGGCCACCGGAGACGTGATCGTCATTCAGGACGCCGACCTCGAGTACAGCCCGGAGGAGTACCCGGACCTTCTGGACCTGATCCGGCGGGGCAAGGCCGATGCCGTGTACGGCAGCCGCTTCATCGGCCGGCACCGGTGTTTTCTGTTCACCCACTATCTGGCCAACCTGCTCCTGAACCTGATCACCAACGTGCTCTACAACACGACCATGACCGACATGGAGACCTGCTTCAAGGCGGTCCGGGCGGACGTGCTCAAGGCCATCCCCCTGCGCAGCGACCGGTTCGGCATCGAGCCGGAGATCACCGCCAAGCTCTTCAAGCGGCGGGCCCGGGTCTACGAGGTCCCCATCACCTACGACGGGCGCGACTACTCGGAGGGGAAGAAGATCACCTGGCGGGACGGGTTCCCGGCCCTGTGGGCGCTCATCAAGTACCGCTTCGTCGACTGAAGCCCGTCTGGGGGACACGATCCGGGTTTCCCCGTCGGGCCGAAGGAAACCCGGTCATGTCCCCAGGGCCGGCTGCCGGTTGCGGGCAGACGCCGACCCGCCGTATACTATGCGTTCCTGCCGGACACGTTAACGTGTGTCTGATCAAGGAGATGACGTCATCGGCCTCCCCGCCCGCGCGCCCTTGAGCCCGCCCGCACCCCGTCCCGCTCGAATGCCGAGGATGGTGAAGAGCGCCTGGTACCAGGCGGGCGCCGAGCTGTCTCTGCTGGGCCGGCTGGCTCGCTTCGCCCGCCCCTATGCGGGACAGCTCCTCCTCGCCTGGCTGGCGATGCTGGTGTACGCGGCCGCGGGGGCGGCCCTCGCCTACACGGTGAAGCCGATCTTCGACGAGGTGCTGATCGCGGGCGTGAACACCGTCGCCATCTCGGCCATGATCCTGGTCCTGTACCTGCTCAAGGGGCTCGGCGCCTACTACTCGACGATCCTGGTGGCGGCCGCCGGCCACGCCGCCGTCACCGACCTCCGCAACGCCCTCTACTCGCACGTCCTGGGCCAGTCCTTCTCGTTCCTGGGCCACCACAGCACCGGCTCGCTGATGAGCCACATCACCACCGACGTCGAGAAGGTGCAGGCGGCGGTGTCGGAGATGGCCGGCGACCTGCTCAAGGAAGGGTTCTCGATCATCGGCTTCCTGGCGGTCCTGTTCTACATGGACTGGCGGCTGACGCTGCTGGCGATGTTCGGCATGCCGCTGGCCTTCTATCCCCTGGTCCGCCTCGGCAAGCACCTGCGGGCCTCCAGCGAGACCTCGCTCCGCCGCTGGCGGGACATCACCCAGATCCTGCAGGAGACCATCTCGGGCTTCCGGGTGGTCAAGGCCTTCGCCATGGAGGGGTTCGAGACCGAGCGTTTCCGGCGGGCCGCCAACCGCCTGTTCCACGTCAACCTCAGGATCACCCGGACCACGGCGTTCCTCCCCCCGCTGATGGAGGGGGTGGGGGGGCTGGCCCTGGTGGCGGCCCTGCTCTACGGGACCTACGAGATCAACGTGGCCCGGCGGCTGACGCCGGGGGAGTTCTCGGCCTTTCTGACCGCCCTGTTCATGATGTACACGCCGATCAAGCGGCTCTCGCGGGTCAATGCCACCCTGCAGGGGGCGCTGGCCGCGGGGTCGCGGATCTTCGGCGTGCTCGACTCCCACTACGAGATCCGCGAGCGCCCCGAGGCCCAGCCGCTGCCCCGGATGCGCCGGGCGGTCGAGTACCGGAACGTGGGGTTCCGCTATGCCGACGGGGGCGGCGGCGTCGTGCTGCGCCGCATCTCGTTCACGGCCAGGCGGGGCGAGGTGGTGGCCATCGTCGGCACCAGCGGGGCCGGGAAGACCACCCTGGTCAACCTGCTGCCCCGCTTCTACGACGTCACCGAGGGGGCCATCACCATCGACGGCGTGAACATCCGCGAGGTCACCCTGGACAGCCTTCGCGACCAGATCGGGCTGGTGACCCAGGAGACGGTGCTCTTCAACGACACCGTCCGCGCCAACATCGCCTACGGCCTCAAGGACGTGGACGAGGCCCGGATCGAGAGCGCGGCGCGGGCCGCCTTCGCCCACGACTTCATCCTCGACCTTCCCCGGCGCTACGACACCGTGATCGGGGAGCGGGGCGGCCGCCTCTCCGGCGGCCAGCGCCAGCGGATTGCCATTGCCCGGGCGCTGCTGAAGGACCCGCCGATCCTGATCCTGGACGAGGCCACCTCATCGTTGGACACGAAGTCCGAAGGGGAGGTCCAGGGGGCGCTCGCCAACCTGATGAAGGGGCGGACCACGGTGGTGATCGCCCACCGGCTCACCACGGTGCGGAGCGCCGACCGGATCCTGGTGGTGGAGGGCGGCGAGATCTGCGAGGTGGGCACCCATGAGGAGCTGCTGAGGCGGGGTGGGGTCTACGCGCGGCTGCACGCGCTCCAGTTCTCCGACGAGGACCCCGCCGTATGATCCGGTCGATGACCGGATTCGGCAGCGCCTCGGTCGACACCGAGACGCTGCGAGCCACGGCGACGGTGCGCTGCCTGAACCACCGGTTCCTCGACGTCAGCATCCAGGCCTCGCGCGGCCTGCGCTCGCTGGAGCCGCGGGTGCGGGAGCGGCTGCGGGGGCGGGTTCTGCGGGGCCGGGTGGACGTGTCGATCCAGGCCGTCTTTCACGAGGGGGGCGTCGAGCAGGTGGTGGCCTCCCGGCCCACGGTCGAGGGGGTGGTGCGGGCGCTGCGCGAGATCGAGTCCCACTACGGTCTCGAGGGCGGGGTGCAGATCTCCGACGTGGCGCGGTTCCCGGGCGCCATCGAGGTGGAGACGCTGGGGGCGCTCGGGGAGACGCAGGGCGTCCGGATCCTGGAGCTGCTCGACCAGGCGCTGGTCGGGCTGGACCAGATGCGGCGGGCGGAGGGCGAGAGCCTGGCCCGGCATCTGAACGAGGCGCTTCTCGCGATCACGGCGGCAACCGAGCGGATCCGGGAGCTGGCGGCGGGCGGCGGAGAGCAGCGGCGGGAAGCGCTGCTGGAGAAGGTGCGGGCGCTCCAGGAAGAGCTGGGCCTCGACCCGGCGAGGCTGCACCAGGAGGTGGTCCGCCTGGTCGATCGGCACGACGTCACCGAGGAGCTGAAGCGCCTGGAGAGCCACGTGGAGCAGGCCCGGGGCTGCCTCGCCTCCGAGGCGCCGTGCGGGAAGACCCTGGACTTCCTGGCCCAGGAGCTGATGCGCGAGGCCAACACCATCGGGAGCAAGGCCGTCTCCGCGGCCGTGGTCCGAGAGGTGGTCGCCCTCAAGAGCGAGATCGAGCGGCTCCGCGAGCAGGTCCAGAACGTTGAGTGAGCGAAGCTCTCGGGTGATCGTGATCTCGGCTCCCTCCGGGGCCGGCAAGTCCAGCGTGCTGGCCGGCGTCCTGCGACGGATAGGCGGCC
>CAZNNH010000057.1:23495-34005 GCA_964574335.1 uncultured Acidobacteriota bacterium
GGCATCTCGGCCTCCCGTCGGCGTCCTCGGGGTGCATCCCGGAGCGCGTCGCCCGTCTGCGATTCTCGGTCTCGCACACCACCCGCCCGCCGCGGGGGACCGAGCGTGAGGGCGTCGAGTATCACTTCGTCTCGCGGGTCGCCTTCGAGCGGCTGGTGGCGGAAGGCGGCTTCCTGGAGCACGCCGACGTGCACGGCGAGCTCTATGGGACCGCCTGGAGCGAGTACCGGCGCGCCGAGCAGGAGGGCGTCGACCTGCTGCTGGACCTGGACGTGCAGGGCGCGGCCCAGGTGCGGGAGAAGCTCCCGTCGGCGGTGACCGTGTTCCTGCTCCCCCCGTCGTTCGAGGAGCTGGAGCGCCGGCTGCGCGGCCGGGGGATCGACAGCGAGAGCTCCATCCGCAGGCGCCTCGAAGGCGCCCGCGCCGAGCTTCTGCGGGTGGCGGAGTTCGACTACGCGATCGTGAACGACTCGATGGAGGAGTGCATCGAGGACTTCGTGGCCGTGATTCGCACGGCGCGCTGTGGCGTCGGGGACCGGCTCGAGCTGGCCGAGCGGATCGTGGCCGGCATCGACGAGGGCGATGACTATCGACGAACGGACGGCGGCCCGGATTCGGGTCGCCTGAAGACTGGAGGGTCGAGGTAGATGACGCAATTGGTGCTTCCCAAGGACATCGACAGCAAGTTCCGGCTGATCACGGTCGCCGCGCAGCGGGCCAAGCAGCTCCAGAACGGGGCCAAGCCGAAGGTCGACGTGCGCAGCCGCAAGGCCACCCGGGTGGCCATGCAGGAGGTGCTGGCCAACGCCATCTCCTGGGAGATGCGCGAAGAGGGCGAGATGGCGCCGGCACCGGAGGCCGAGCCCGAGCTCTGACCGCACGGCCCCTGGCCCAGCTTGCGGGCCGGGGCGGCTCGGAGGTGAGGTCGATGGTGGTGCTCGGCGTCAGCGGCTGCATCGCCGCCTACAAGGCGTGCGAGGTGCTGCGCGAGCTGCAGCGGCAGGGGCTCGACGTGCGGGTGGTGATGACGGAGCATGCCACCCGTTTCGTGGCGCCGCTCACCTTCGAGGCCCTCTCCCAGCATCCGGTCTTCGTCGACCAGTTCGCCCTGGGCGAGGGCAGCGACATCCGGCACATCAGTTGGGCCGACCAGGCCGAGCTGCTGCTGGTTGCCCCATGCACGGCGAACCTGATCGGCAAGCTGGCGCGGGGCATCGCGGACGACGCCCTGAGCACCCTGTACCTGGCCAGCACCGCGCCGGTGGTGCTGGCCCCGGCCATGAACGTCAACATGCTGGAGCACCCGGCGGTGGTCGAGAACCTGGAGGTCCTCCGCTCTCGCGGGGTCCGGGTGGTGGAGGCGGAGGCTGGCTACCTGGCCTGCGGCTGGCTGGGCAAGGGCCGGCTGGCCGAGGTAGAGACGATCGTGGCCGCCGTCCTCGAGACGTTGCGGCTCCGGCGCGACCTGCAGGGGATGGCGGTGCTGGTCTCCGCCGGACCCACGGTCGAGGATCTCGACCCGGTGCGCTTCGTCTCCAACCGGTCGAGCGGGCGGATGGGGTACCGGCTGGCCGAGGCGGCCCGCGACCGGGGGGCGACGGTCACGCTGGTGAGCGGCCCCACGGCGCTTTCGGCGCCCTGCGGCGTCGAGATGGTCCGGGTCCGGTCCGCCGAGCAGATGAAGGAGGCCGTCCTGGGCCGGGCCGGTGACCACCAGGTGATCGTGATGGCGGCTGCGGTCTCCGACTACCGGCCGGCCGCGCCGCTCCCGAGCAAGCTCAAGAAGCAAGCGGGGGGTCTGATCCTCGACCTGGTGCGGACCCCGGACATCCTGAAGGCCCTGGGCGAGGGCAAGGGGAGCCGGCTGCTGGTGGGGTTTGCCGCCGAGACCGAGGACCTGGTCGACCACGCGCGCCGCAAGCTCCGGGAGAAGCACCTCGACCTGATCGTCGCCAACGACGTCTCGGGCGAGGCCACCGGCTTCGCCTCCGAGCACAACCAGGCGGTCCTGATCGACGTGGACGGTGTCCAGCAGGAGCTGCCGCGGCTGACCAAGCGCGAGCTGGCGGACCGGATCCTCGACAGGGTCGTGGACCTGCGGGCTCGGGCCGCCGCAAGGAAACCTTCGGCCGATGGATCGTGACCCCCGGGTCGACCTGTTCGAGGACCTGCGCGAGCGGGCCCGCTTCTACGCCTCGCTCTGCCGGGTGGGGATCGTGCCGCCGGCGCGGGTGGCGGCGCCCGCCGGGGCGGCGGCCGAGACGGTCGACCGGGCCCAGCTCCTCCAGGCGGTCCGGGAGGAGCTCGGCGACTGCCAGCGTTGTCGTCTCGCCAAGGGCCGCCGCAAGATCGTCTTCGGCCAGGGAGACCCCGGCGCCCGCTTGATGTTCGTGGGCGAGGCCCCGGGGGCCGACGAGGACGCTCAGGGCCTGGCCTTCGTGGGCAAGGCGGGCCAGCTCCTGACCCGAATCATCGTCGCCATCGGCCTGAAGCGAGAGGATGTCTTCATTGCGAACGTGATCAAGTGCCGGCCGCCGGAGAACCGCAACCCCGAGGCCGACGAGATCCTGAGCTGCCAGCCGTTCCTCGAGGCCCAGATCCAGGCCATCCGTCCCAAGGTGATCGTGGCCCTCGGCAAGTTCGCGGGGCAGTGGCTCTTGAAGACGGCCGAGCCGATCTCGCGGATCCGCGGGCGGATCGGCGACTACCAGGGGATCGCCGCCATCCCCACCTTCCACCCCGCCTACCTGTTGCGCAACCCCTCCTCCAAGAAGCAGGTCTGGGAGGACATGCAGCTCGTAGAGCGACTGCTGGCGGAAGCCGAGCCGGAGTAGCCCTTCGCGCGGGTGGGCGGCCGGTCGGCGGCCCGCAGCGCCCGGCCGGTGACCGCGCCTGGCAGCGGGCGCGGATAAGATGGACGCCGTGTCGAACCTCCTGGTCGACGTGGCGCTGCCGCTGCCACTGCGCAGCAGCTTCACCTACCGCCTGCCCGGCGGAGCCACGCCGCCGACGCGTGGCTGTCGGGTGCTGGTCCCGTTCGGGGCGCGTCGGGTGATCGGCGTGGTCACCGGGGTGGGCGTCGAGGCGCCGGAGGAGGGTCCGCTGACGGAGGGCTCGCTGAAGGACGTTCAGCAGGTGCTCGACGAGCGCCCGCTTCCACCCGAGGCCCTGCTGGATCTCGCCGCCTGGGTCTCGCAGCACTACCTGGCCCCGCCGGGGGAGTGCTACCGGCTGGCCTTTCCCCCGGCCGGCCTCACCGCGTCGCGGTCCGTGGTCCGGCTGGCCCGTGGCGAGACCGAGGCCAAGGGCGGTGTGGCCGAGGCGCTCCGCGACGGGCCGCTGCGTCTGTCGACGCTCAACTCGCGGCTCTCGCGGCCGCCGGCCTCGGAGCTGCGCCGGCTGCGACGCAGCGGGGCGGTGGTGGTCGAGCAGGAGCTCGAGACCGCGGGCTTCAGGACCCGCCAGGTGGCGGTCCTGGCCGACCGCAGCGTCACGCCGCGTGGCGCGGCCCAGGCCGAGCTGATGCGGCGACTGGAGCAGGTGGGGGGGCGCCTGCCAGTCAAGGAGCTGCTGGCCGGACGCCCCTCGCGGCGGGGTGTCCTGGCCCGGCTTCAGGATCTGGGCGCCGTACGTCTGGAGGCGGAGCGGGACCTGCGTGCCCCGGACGTGCTCCCCGGGGGCGCCTCGGGCCGCCCGGAGCTGACAAGCGAGCAGGCCCAGGTGCTGGAGCCCATCCACGCTGCCGTGGAGGCGGCCGGGTTCGCGCCTTTCCTGCTTCATGGCGTGACCGCCAGCGGCAAGACCGAGGTCTACTTCCGCGCCATCGAGCAGGCCCTGGCGATGGGGCGGGGCTGCCTGCTGCTGGTCCCCGAGATCGCGCTCACGCCGCTGCTGGTCCGGGCGGCCACGGCACGCCTGGGCCGGACGGTGGCGGTGGTCCACAGCGAGCTCTCCCGGGGCGAGCGTCACGACCAGTGGTGGCGCATCCGCGAGGGCGACTCGCGGGTGGTGGTGGGGGCCCGGTCCGCGGTGTTTGCCCCGGTCCAGGACCTGGGCCTGGTGGTGGTGGACGAGGAGCACGAGGGGTCGTACAAGCAGGAGGAGAGCCCCCGCTACCACGCCCGCGACGTCGCTGTGATGCGCGGCCACCTCGAGGGTGTGCCGGTGCTGCTGGGCTCGGCGACCCCTTCGGTCGAGTCCTACGCCAACGTGCAGCGCGGCAAGTACCGCCTGCTCGAGATGCGCTCCCGGGTGGGGTCGAGCGGCCTGCCGAGGGTCGAGTTCGTGGACCGACGGGCGGCGTTGCGGGCCGGCGAAGACGCCATCCTGCTGGCGCCGCTGCGGGAGCGGCTGGCCGCGTGTCTATCGCGGGGCGAGCAGGCGCTGTTGCTCCTGAACCGTCGCGGCTACGCCACCAGCCTGCTGTGCCGAGAGTGCGGGGCGCTGGCCACCTGCCGCAACTGCTCGGTGCCGCTGACCCTGCACCGGGGGGCGCGGCGGGCCGAGTGCCACTATTGCGGCTTCTCTTGCGCGACGCCGGGGCGCTGCGAGGCGTGCCGCGGCGAGTACCTCAAGCAGCAAGGCTACGGCACCGAGCGGGTGGTGGAGGCGGTGCGCGCGCTTTGTCCGAAGGCGCGCGTCGACCGCGTGGATCGCGATTCCGCACGAAGGCGCGGAGCGCTGGCGCGGATCCTGACCTCCTTCGAGTCGGGCGCGCTCGATGTCCTGGTGGGGACGCAGATGATCGCCAAGGGCCACGACTTCCCCAAGGTCACGCTGGTGGGCGTGATCGACGCCGATGTCGGCCTCGGCCTGCCGGACTTTCGGGCCGCCGAGCGGAGCTTCCAGCTCCTCACCCAGGTAGCGGGCCGGGCCGGGCGCAGCGCCCTCTCGGGGGAGGTCCTGCTGCAGACCCACCTTCCCGAGCACTACGCGCTGCGCTGCGCCTGCTCGCAGGACTACGCCACCTTCTTCGAGCGGGAGATGGAGTTCCGCCGGACCATGGGCTATCCGCCGGAGGCGGCGCTTCTCAACCTGGTGCTGCGGGCCCGGGACGTGGAGCGCGGCGTGCGCGAGGCCGACTGGCTGGCGGGGCGGCTCCGGGGGATGGCCGGTGGACGCTTCCGGGTGCTGGGCCCGGCGCTGGCGCCGCTGGCCCGGCTGCGCCAGGAGCACCGGGTCCAGATCCTGCTGAAGGGAGGCCGGGCCGCGATGCGGGAGGCGGTGGCGCGGGCGCTGGACGCGCGTTACGGCGAGGTGCGCTGGCCGGGGGTCTCGGTCGACGTCGACCCGGTCAGCGTGATGTGACGGTCAAGAAATCCACCACTGCCGGAGCTCGGCGAACGCCTCCGTCCACGACCAGATGATCGGGTCGGGCGTGAAGCACAGCACGAAGATCACCAGGCCGAGCAGCCCCAGGCCCAGCCGCACGCGGCCCAGGGGCACCTGGTCGTCCCAGGTCTGGGGATGACGCCAGCCCAGCACCCGAACCAGCACCGCCCAGACCAGCCAGTTGGGGCCGAAGTAGACGAGGGCCACGCAGACCCACACCCCGATGCGCGAGATCCACCAGGCGTGGCGGCCCAACAGGGCGTAGGTGATGTGGCCGCCGTCGAGCTGGCCGATCGGGATCAGGTTCAGCGCGGTCACGAACAGGCCGAACCAGGCGGCCAGGCCCAGCGGTCCCAAGGCGAGGGTCAGGGAGTCCGGGATCGGCCCCCACAGCCACTGCGCCGTCCAGGAGAACAGCAGGGGCTCGCCCAGGGCGATGCCGTAGGTGGGGTCGGCGGGCAGGACCTGGCTCTCCAGGACGCCGAGGAACAGCACCGGGAGACACACCACGAAGCCGGCCAGCGGTCCGGCGATCCCGATGTCGAACAGCGCCCGCCGGTTGGGGATGGGGCTGCGGATGCGGATGAAGGCTCCGAGGGTCCCCACCAGGCTGAGGATGGGAGCGGGGATGAAGAAGGGGAGGGTGACATCGACGCCGTGGATCCGGCAGGCGACGTAGTGGCCCATCTCGTGAGCCAGCAGGATGCTCAGCATGCCGGCCGCCAGCTCCAGGCCTCCCCAGGGACCTTGGGAGACGAAGCCTGTCAGGAAGACCGACCCGACGGTGAGCAGGAAGAGGCCGCCGTTCAGGACCAGCGCACGGGCGGGCGAGTCCTTGGCTGGCGGCGTTGGAGGCTGAAGAACCGGGAGGTGGATGATGACCCGGCCCTGAGGCAGACGACCGTCTTCGTCGAAGGGATCCAGGGTCTCTCGTTGGGTTGGCGTGGGGCCGCGCGCTCGACGGGCTACAGGTTCAGGTTCTGGAGGTCTTTGCCGGGCTTGAAGCGGATGGTGCGGCCCGGTGGGATCCTGACCTCCTTGCCGGTCCTCGGGTTGCGGCCGATGCCGCGCTTTCGGGGCTTGACCTGGAAGACCCCGAACCCGCGCAGCTCGATCCGCTCCCCGTTCCTCATCGAGACCTTCATCGCGTCGAGAACGGCTTCGACGGCCACCTCCGCCTTGACCTTGGTGATATCGGCGGCTCTCGACACCTCGTTGATGATATCGACCTTGATCATGGCGCTGGACCTCCGTTTAAGTGCTAGATATTGTAGAGTTAAGGGGAAATCGCTGTCAAACCCGAAAGCCCCATGATCCCGATTCCCCGCATCGCCCTCGTCGGACGGCCCAACGTCGGCAAGTCCACCTTGTTCAACCGCATTGCGGGGAGGAGACAGGCCATCACCGACGCTCGCCCCGGCTCGACGCGGGACCGCAACTACGCCCAGGCGAGCTGGCAGGGGGCGGCCTTCGAGCTGGTCGACACCGGCGGGCTGCTGCTCGGGACCGATGATCCGTTGCTCGGCCCGGCGGCCGAGCAGGCAGAGCGGGCGATCGAGGAGTCCGACCTGGTGATCCTGCTGGTGGATGCCCGCGCCGGCCTGCTCCCCGACGACGCCGCGATCGCGGCCCGGCTCCGAAAGACGGGCAAGCGGATGATCCTGGCGGCCAACAAGGCCGAGAACGGCCACGGGGCCGTCCTCGAGTTCGCGCGGCTCGGCTTCCACGAGACGGTCGTCATCAGCGCCGAGCACGGCCAGGGGGTGGGGGAGCTGCTCGATGCCGCGCTCGTGGGCCTGCCGAGGATCCCTGCCCCCGAGGAGGAGAGCCTCCCGCGGATCGCCCTGGTGGGGCGGCCCAACGTGGGGAAGTCGTCGCTCTTGAACCGGCTGGCCGGAGCCGAGCGGGCCGTGGTCTCGGAGCTGCCGGGGACCACCCGCGACGCCATCGACAGCGTCGTGACCTGGCGGGAGTCTCGCTACCTGATGGTCGACACCGCGGGCATCCGCCGGGTCCGGGCGCTCAAGGAGCGGGTCGACCACGTGAGCGTGGTGCAGGCGCGGGGGGCGATCGAGCGGTGCGACGTGGCGGTGGTGGTGGTCGACGCCGAGGCCGGCCCGCGGGAGCTGGACGCCACCATCGCCGGCCACGCCCACGAGGCGGGACGCGGGGTGGTGGTGGCGGTCAACAAGTGGGACCAGGCCAAGAGCCTCGGCCTGTCCCAGCGGGGCTTCGAGGAGGAGCTCCGGCGGCACTTGAAGTTCCTGGCCTACGCGCCGGTGGTGCCGGTCTCCGCGCGGACGGGGCTGGGCCTCAGCCGGCTTCTGAAGAACGTCGATCGGGTGTGTGCGAGCCGGCAAACCCGGGTCTCGACCGGGGTGCTCAACCGGGTGGTCGGGAAGGCCGTGGTTGCCCACGCACCGCGAGCCGCCAGGGGCGGCTCGACGATCAGCATCCTCTACGCGGCCCAGATCGGCACCTCGCCGCCGACCTTCTCCCTGTCTCTCAACCGCGCCGGGGACCTGCACTTCTCCTACCGCCGCTACCTGGAGAACCGGCTTCGCGACGCCTTCGGCTTCGAGGGCACGCCGATCGTCCTGAAGACTCGGGCGCGCCAACACTGAACCCCGCGCGCGGGCGCGCCAACACCGAAGCTCAGCTTTTGTCTTGACATCGCCGGCTGCGATTCATATAATGGTTTAGGTTCTCGCGCTAAATAGCTGTAACAAAAGACTTTTCCAATCGTCGAGCGCTCGCTTCCATGACCAAGGCCGACATCGCCCGGATCGTCTACGAGCGGCATGGCGGGATCTCGAACAAGGAAGCCGCGCGGCTCGTCGAGATCATCTTCGAGACGATCAAGGGCCGTCTGGCGCGGCAGGAGAAGGTCCAGATCACCGCGTTCGGCACCTTCCTGGTGCGCGCCAAGAAGCAGCGGCGGGGGCGGAACCCGCAGACTGGAGAGGAGATGGTCATCAAGTCGCGCAGCTCGGTCGTGTTCCGTCCCTCCAAGCTCCTCGGCTCGAGCTGGGACTAGCCTCGGGCCCGGCGTTCGATGGACACCAAGATCCCGAACAAGCTGTTCTTCAAGATCGGCGAGGTGTGCGAGATCACCGACACCCAGCCCTACGTGCTGCGCTACTGGGAGTCGGAGTTCCCCGCCCTGGCGCCCGCCAAGAACAGCTCCGGTCAACGAATCTACAGGCGGCGGGACATCGAGACGGTGCTGCGCATCAAGGAGCTGCTCTACCAGGAGGGCTTCACCATCGCCGGTGCCAAGAAGCGCCTGGAGGCCGAGCAGAGCGGCAAGTCACCGACACCTCAGTCGGCGGCGGCACAGGCGACGGAGCCGCTCGACGAGCCGGTTCGCGTGGGGCTCCGCGAGGTCCGCGAGCAGCTCCGCGGAATATTGACTCTCCTCGATCGGAATGATAGAAACGCTTCCTGAGCGCTCGAACGGGATGTAGCGCAGCCTGGTAGCGCACCTGCTTGGGGTGCAGGTGGTCGCCGGTTCAAATCCGGCCATCCCGACCAACCCTCTCTGACCCTCGGCTCTTTCAACCAGCTCTTTGCCCTTCTTCGCCGATGTTTGCGCCGCGCCGACGCTCGGCAGTAGCGTGAGCCGATGAGTCGGCCGCTACTGCTCGTCACCAACGACGACGGCGTCGAATCCCCAGGGATCCGATCGCTGGTGGACGCGGTGAGGCCCCTCGGCGAGGTGTTTGTGGTGGCCCCGTCGCGGGAGGCCAGCGCCAGCTCCCAGTCCCTGAGCCTCGGCCGGCCGCTCCAGACCCGGGAGCTGGAGCGAGCCGTGCACGCCGTGGATGGGACCCCGGCCGACTGCGTGGGGCTGGCTGTCAATCGCCTGCTGCCGCGGCGTCCGAGCCTGGTCCTCTCGGGCATCAACCGGGGGGCCAACCTGGCCGAGGACATCTTCTATTCCGGGACCGTGGGGGCGGCTCGTGAGGCCACGTTCCTGGGGATCCCGGCACTGGCGCTGTCGTTGGCGGTTCGGGACGACCGGAGCGATTTCGGACCGGCGGCCCGCTTCGCGGCGCGCCTCGCGGCGCTGGTGCTTCGAGAGGGGCTGCCCAAGGGGACGCTCCTGAACGTCAACGTCCCGGTGGGGCAGCCCGAGGTGGTGGCGTTCACGGTCCAGGGCCGGCGGCAGACGTGGGGGGCCGCCGAGCCCACGCCGGGAGAGCGGGAGTGGCGGATCGAGAAGGCGCCGGCGCGCGACGAGCTGTCCGATGTCTCCGCCGTGCTCAACGGCTTCATCTCGGTCACGCCGCTGCAGGCCGACACCACCCACCATGGGGCGCTGGCCGCCTTCCACGACTGGACGGCCGAGCTGAGGAACGGCCACCAGCGGCCAGCCGGCGCTCGCTGAGCTCGCTGACGGGGCCCTGGCGCGGCCAGGGCGGGCATGCTACAGTACCTGCCTTCGTCGTATCGGGGCGTGGCTCAGCCTGGTAGAGCGCCTGGTTCGGGACCAGGAAGTCGGAGGTTCGAATCCTCTCGCCCCGACCAATCCCTTCGACAATCTACGGGGATTGGCGCGCAGCATGGACGGTCTGGCGGACGCTCGGGGTACACGGCCGTCGTCCCTAGCCGGAAGCCCCGGGCGCCTGTGCCCGAGCATAGGGGGGTCCGGGGCGCCCAGAGACACCCAGCCGGGCCGTGGCCAAGAGCAAACAAGCATGACGCGGGGCTTGCGCCCTCTGCTACCTTTGGCCGACTATGTAGCGACATCCGATGTCGTGGCGCGAGCGCTTCACACGCCCAGTCCATGCGCGAAGCCCACTTGCACCCCGCGATCCGCCTCGAGCAGGCTGGCTCTGAGCGTCGGGTAGAGGACTATCGCTCCGACACAACAAGTTGTTCGGCGGACAATGAGCGGGCGCGATGCCCGTTGAACGGCATGAGTACATGAGCTACGACATCAGTCTCTATGACAAGGCCTTCCTTCATCGAGCCCTGAGCACTGGCCTCGGTGACTGGACCAACGCAGACCCGATCCCTGAAGCCGCAGCCGCTGCGCTCATCGAGGCAGCCCAGGCGGTCGGCTTCCAACCCGACGGGCCGGCCACGTCCTTCACGCTCGACACGAACGGGTATCTTGCCCAATTGAGCATCCACCGCGGGGAATTGGCGTTCACGATTCCCTACTCGGAGCGGG
>CAZNNH010000058.1:0-33184 GCA_964574335.1 uncultured Acidobacteriota bacterium
CTGGGCGATCACCATTCGGTGTTCTCGAGAATCTTCCTCGAGGCCCCGGCCACGCCGGGCTGGGATCGAGCGTCCACGACGTCGGCGACTCAGTTCATCGCCTGGGTAACGGCCTCAGGGTCGTGGCGACCGGCGTACTCGTCGACGGCGTCCTTGAGGACCCGCCGACGAGGCTTTCTGTGGCGGCGCGCGACGCGCGCGACCTTGGCCTCGAGCGCCGTGGGAATTGCCGGTGGGGACTTCACTCGGCAAGCATACTCGGCTACTTCTCCTTGGCCTGGCCGGAGATCTTGATGCGGTTGCCCTGGGCGTCGACGATGCTCTCCGACTGGGCCCGGACCTTGGTCGGCTCCCCCACCGTGAAGCTGGCGGACCGCAAGCGGCGTCCGCCCCCGAAGTCTCCGCTCACCAGCACGGCGAGGTTGGAGTGGGGCTGGCTGCGGGAGAAGGCCACGTCGAAGCCGACGGTCTGACCGGCGGAGAACGAGCCGCCCTGGATCGGCAGCGAGTCGCCGAGGATCGTCAGGCCGTCGGTGCCGCTCAGCTCCACCGTCACGTCCCGCCCCGCGCGCAGGAAGGTCACCTCGACCCGGGCGGCCGCCTCGCCGAGGGTGGCCTGGACACGGACCGGAGCCCCGTCCTTCCCGGAGATGCTGTCGGTGGCCGCCTGCGGCTTGGGGACCTGGGCGACCGGTTGGACCGCAGCCGCGGCGTCTTTGGGGGGCTCGGGAGCGGGGGAAGCGCCACACCCGATGCCGCCCAGGACCAGCAGGAAGAGAGCTCCCCTCATCGCGAACCTCCAACCCGGAGCCGTCATGGCGCCGTCACCTGGACCGTGCACGTGTACGCGCCGCTGGCGGGGAAGCCACCGATCGCGAGAATGTAGAGGGCGCCGGGAGCGGTGGCGAACTGCACCGTCTCGGTGCCGGAGTAGAACCGGTCGCTGAAGTCGAGCTCGTTGCCGCTGGCCACCGCCGCCAGCGAGACGTCCTGGGCGGTGGTGGCCGTGGCCGTCACCGAGGAGCCGTTGCCGACCACGGCGACGTAGCGGTTCTGCCCGACCCAGTTCTGGTCCTGTTCGCCGTGAAGGGTCAGCGTCACCGGGGCGCCGCCGATGTCGGCCAGGCGGTAGATCGGGAGGTTGTCGGACGACCCGGCGTCGTTGGTCTCGCCATCGCCGAACGGGTCGCGCACCGGCATGATCGAGTGCTGCATCAGGAGCTGGTCGACCCCGCCCACGCTGCCCGGATCCACCTGGCCGAGCGCCCAGGCGAACGAGAAGATGGATGTCAGCGCCGGTGTCGAGCGCTGCGGCCCCGCCATCACGTCGTAGATCGGTCCCAACCCGAGTGAGACGTGGTCCGCCCCGTCGTCGTTGGGGTCGAAGATGTCGAACAGGATCGACTGGATCGAGGTCTCGGAGAACCACCCGGGCCTCGGGTCGTTGCCGTTGTCCTCCAGGTCGAAGCCAAAGCCCCGCGACTGGAGGCTCCCCAAGGTGTCGGTGTAGACGGTGTCCGGGTACAGGGCCATGGCCGAGACCGCGTTCCCCCACCCTTCGCCGAAGGCGACCCGCATGTCGAGCAGGTCGCCGCTGCCGTGGCTGCCGCCGATGCTGTCCGAGCGGCTCAGGAAGGACTCGAAGTAGTGCCCCCACTCGTGGACGATGACGTGGCTGTCGAACTCGTCGGTGTCGACGTTCTCCTTGCCGAGGATGTAGAGCTGCTGGCCGTTCCAGTGGGAGGTGGTGATCTGTCCCGCCGCCTTGTTCCCTGACTCGGGACGGTTGTCGGGGCTCCAGTTCACGAGAAGCTGCGGGAAGGCCACGCTGCGGACCACTCGGAAGGCCTGCGCCGCCTCCCACATCGCGTCCAGGATCGCGAACGGGGCAGACAGGCGCGAGGCGGCGTCGTAGCCGCCGCCGGTCCAGCCGGATGGGATCGTCAGGTCGTGCTGCCCGGAGCCGCTGAACGCCGAGGTCTCGACCGCCCAGACCTGGTCGCCGTCGGTGTTGTCCCTCACCACGATTGGCGGGTCCACCGTCTGGGCCACGATCACCAGCTTCGCCTGGCCTCCGGCGGCGGGGAGGCTGAAGGTCCCGTCTCCCCCGGTGGCGCTCTCCGCCAGCGTGCTGCCCGAGGTGGCATCGACCAGGAGCACGCGCGCGCCCCGAACCGGCCTCGGGGTAGTCTGGCCGTAGTCGAGGCCCAACGTGGTGGAGCGCACGCTCTCGTAGACGACGCGCCCGGTCACGTCGGCGCGAGCCGCGCTCGGAAGCAGCAGGGCCAGAAGGGGGAGAAGGGCACTGACTCGGCAGACAGTCACTCGCATGGCTCTCCTCAGAAGGGTGACAAGATTGTCAGGGATCTGCCCCACCGAAGCAAGCCGGGCCCGGTCTCCCCTGTGACGTCGGTCACATCCAGCCCGACCCCGGTCAGGGAGCGACAGCCGCCGCCGTGGCCACCAGCCAGTCTGGCGGAGGCGGGTCCGCGGGCAGCGTCGTCGCGCGCAGGAGCGACTCCGGCGAGTACGGAACGCCGTCGTGGAAGACGATCTCGATCCGACGCGTCTGTCGGATGTCTCGCTGAGGGTCGCCGAGCAGGACCAGGAGGTCAGCGCGGTGCCCTTCCTCGATGGTCCCGATCTCTCCGAGCAGGCCCAGCGCCTCGGCGCCGTTGCGGGTGGCGATCCGGAGCACCTCGAGAGGAGGGATGCCCGCGGCCACCAGCCTCTCGAGCTCCTGGTGGAGCGAGCCACCGGGGACCCACCCGAAGGCGGCGGCGCCCGAGCCGGCGGTCAGCAGCACGCCGCCCTGGCGGTACCGCCGGACCAGCGCCTCCACCTTGGGCCAGAGCGCCTCGCGCTGCGGGAAGCGCTCGAGCTCGGTCCACAGCGAGAAGAGGTCCAGATCCACCGCCACTCGGCGACGCTTCAGCCAGCGCACCGTCACCCCGACCGGCGGGTAGGCCAGGTCCAGGTGGTCGAGCCAGACCAGGCGGGCCCGCGCCTCGTCTCCCTCGGCCAGGGCCCTGCGGTAGCGCTCGCGGGACGCCGGCGCGAGGTCGGCCTCCGACCACGACGACAGGCCGCTGACCGCGTCGATCCCCGAGCGCGCGGCGGGGGTCCAGGGCGTGCGGAACAGGGTGCCGAGCGCCTGGAGGCCGCGGGAGTGGGCTTCGAGGGTGGCGGCTTTCACGCCGGTGGGCGGCACGGTCGGACCGAGGCGGACCAGGTCCACGCCGGCCGCCGCCTGCCTTCGGACCGCCGCGGCCAGCTCCGTCTTCTCGCCGCCGCGGAGCTCCTCGCCCGCGGTCAGGATTCGGGGGCCGATCCGCTCGCCGGAGGCGACCGCCTCGCGGAGCGCGACCAGCCGCGCCGTCGGCCCAGCGGGGACACGGATGGCGGTGATCCCGTGGGCCAGCAGGATCTCGAGCAGCCGCTCGGGGGACGTGGCCGGGGAGCCGCCGGCCCCCTCCTCGGAGAACAGCGGGGCGTTCTGGTCGATGAGCCCGGGGATCAGGAAACGCCCGGAGAGGTCCACCACGGTGGCCTCGGCGGGATACTCGACCTCGCCCACCCGCGCCACGGCCTCGAAACGACCGCCGCGGATCGCGACCAACGAGCGAGGCAGAGGGCGGGCAGCGGTACCGCGGATCAGGGTGGCCCCCTGGAGGATCAGCAGCCCCTCGCCCTCGAGCCGCCGTGGTGCGGCCCACAACTCGGCTCGAGCCAGCAGCCCGACCAAAGCAACCAGCATGGCCAGTCGTCGCATGGCGCCCTCCTGCCTCTCGCCGCTTCCAGTAGCAGGTCGCCCGCCACCACCGCTCCGAGACTCGGCCATGACTCAAACACTCTCTGAATCAGCAGATTACAGGAACGTCAGGGGGCGACCGTCGCTGGCGTCCGCGACCTCGCTCGGACACGGCAGCGCGTCAGGGTGAGAACATGCTTGATTCTATGCAGTATTTTCTGTAAGATCAGACGCAAGAGAAATGGTGCTCCACGCGGTCACGGGTGCTTTCGGCTTCTCGGGGAGCCGCATCGCGCGCCGGCTGCTCGAAGCCGGCCAAGAGGTCCTGACGCTCACCAACTCCCCTGACCGGCCGAGCGATCTGCGGGGCGCCGTGCGAGTGGAGCCGCTCGACATGAGGCGGCCCGAGGCACTGACCCGGTCGCTCGATGGGGTGTCGGTGCTCCACAACACGTACTGGGTCCGCTTCGACCACAGGAGCTTCGGCTTCGACGAGGCGATCCGGAACAGCGTGGCGCTGTTCGATGCGGCGCGACGGGCCGGCGTCGGGCGCATCGTGCACATCAGCATCACGAACCCATCCGAGCGGAGCCGCTGGCCCTACTTCCGTGGCAAGGCCCAGGTCGAACGGGAGCTGTGCCAATCGGGGCTTTCGCACTCGATCCTTCGGCCCGCGGTCCTGTTCGGAGAAGGGGCCATCCTGATCAACAACATCGCCTGGGCGCTGCGCCGCCTGCCCGTGTTCGGCCTGTTCGGCGACGGGCGGTACCGGCTCGACCCGATCCACGTCGACGACCTGGCCCGCTTGGCCGTCGAGGAGGGTGAAGCGGCCGGGAACCGCGTCATCGACGCGGTCGGGCCCGACAGCTTCCGCTTCCTCGACCTGGTCGAGGAGGTCGGTCGCGCCATCGGTCGGCGGCGCCCGCGGGTGCCGCTGCCGCCCGCGGTCGGCTTCGCCTTCGGCTGGCTGCTGGGGCGGCTGGTCAAGGACGTGCTGGTCACCCGCGACGAGAGCGAGGCCCTGATGGCGGGCCTGCTTCACGTCGAATCCCCGCCGCTGGGGCGGAAGCGGCTTCGGGACTGGCTGGAAGAGAGCGGGCCGCAGCTCGGCCGCCACTATGCGAGCGAGCTCGGCCGCCGCCGGGACCGACACCTGGGCTGCTGAGAGCCTCGCGGCCGGGGCCTGGCCGTCGAGCCTCGACGGAACACCGGCCCTCCGGCCGCCGTATCAGGCTCTGTGCCCGCATCTCGTCCAGCCGTGGCCTGCCCACGAGACCCGCGACCCGGAAATGCGGTAAAAAGGGGGTTCTAGCCTTTGAACGCTCCATGAACATCGGAATCGCCTGCTATCCCACCGTGGGCGGCTCGGGAGCCGTGGCCACCGAGCTCGGCAAGCAGCTCGCCCTGCGCGGCCACGACGTCCACCTGATCTCCTACCGCCTGCCGTTCCGGCTCCGCAACTTCCAGCACCACGTCAGCTTCCACGCCGTCGAGGTGGTCAGCTACAGCCTCTTCGAGTACCCGCCCCACGACCTGGCCCTGGCCGCCAAGATGGCGGAGGTGGCCCGCGAGAACCGCCTCGACATCCTCCACGTGCACTACGCCATCCCCCACGCCGTGGCCGGGGTGCTGGCCTGCGACATGCTGGGCGAGAGCGCCCCCAAGCTGGTCACCACCCTGCACGGGACCGACGTCACCCTGGTCGGCCAGGACCGCTCCTTCACCGAGATCACCCGCTACGGGATCGAGCGATCGGACGGTGTCACCGCGGTGTCGCAGTTCCTGCGCCGGATGACCATCGAGGAGTTCGAGGTCTCCCGCCCCATCGACGTGATCCCCAACTTCGTCGACCTCGAGCAGTACTCGCCCACCCATCCCCACCGCGACATCGCCGCGCTGGCCAGCCCCAACGACTCGGTCCTGCTCCACGTCTCCAACTTCCGGCCCATCAAGCGGGTGCTGGACACGGTGCGGATCCTGGAGCGGGTCAACCGCCAGCGGCCAGCGGTGCTGCTGATGGTGGGTGAGGGGCCGGAGCGGGCCGCCGCGCAGTCGCTGGCCCGACGCCTCGGGGTCTCGGATCGGGTCCACTTCCTCGGCACGCTGGACAGCACCGAGTCGGTGATCGGCATGGCCCACGTCTTCCTGCTCCCCTCCGAGCTGGAGTCGTTCGGGCTCTCGGCGCTCGAGGCGATGGCGTGCGGGGTCCCGGTGGTGGGCAGCGACGCCGGTGGGATGCCGGAGGTGGTGGTCCACGGAGAGACCGGCTACCTCAGTCCGGTCGGCGACGTCGAGGGGATGGCCGAGCACACGCTCTCCCTGCTGGCGGACGAGGAGCGGCGACGCGAGGTTGGACGGGCGGCGCGCCAGCGGGCCGTGGACTGCTTCGGGACGGAGCGGCTGGTGGTGGAGTACGAGCGTCTCTACGAGAGGATGCTGCAACCTGCTGAGGTGACCCCGTGAGCGGATTCGACATTGCCGGCATCTGCGCCCACCCCGACGACGCCGAGATGGTGATGGGAGGGACGCTCGCCAGGGAGGCCGCCCGGGGCCGCAAGGTCGCCCTGATCGACCTGACGCGGGGCGAGTCCGGGACACGCGGTACGCCCGAGACACGGGCCCAGGAGGCCCAGGAGGCGGCGCGGATCCTGGGGGCGGCGCACCGAGAGGCCCTGGGCCTGCCCGACGGGCAGCTCGTGGTCACGCCGGAGCAGCGCGACGTGGTCGTCGAGGCGATCCGGCGGCTGCAACCGCGGGTGGTGGTGCTCCAGCACTGGAACCAACGCCACCCCGACCACGCGGCGGCCGGCCGGCTGGTGTACGAGGCGTCCTACGCGGCCGGCCTGCGCAACTACCGGCCTCGGCTGGGCGCGCCGTTCCGGCCCTTCAAGCTGGTCTACTCGACCACCATGAGCGAGGTGCGCAGCGTGAGGCCGTCGTTCGTGGTGGACATCACCGATTTCTGGGACCAGAAGCTGCGTGCCATCCAGGCCTTCGCCAGCCAGTTCACCAGGGAGGCGCTCGAGACCGTGAACCTCCCGTTCGAGCGTTTCCAGAGCAACCTGGAGCTGGCCGCGCGCCGCCACGGCCAGATGATCGGGGTCAAGTACGGCGAGGGCTTCTTGACCCGCGAGCCGGTCGAGGTGGCGGACCTGGCCGGGCTCACCGTCTCGTCGTTCTGAGCCAGCGGCGGCCCGGTGCCGCCCCTCGTCTGGCGGCGCACAGCTCCCGCCACGATGCTAGACTCCGGCCGGGGCGATGGAACACGAGAGGCGACAGCAGGCCGCCGATGCGCTCAAGAGCTCGTTGATCGAGGCGCTTCAGGAGTTCTTCGACCTCTATCTCGAGGAGGGCGGGGACGAGACGGGGGACCTGGCCGAGCACCGGCTGCGGCTGGCGGCGGCGGTCCTGATCGTCGAGATCACCCGCGCCGACTTCGAGATCCGGGAGGAGGAGCGTCTGGCCATCCGCCGCGAGCTGGAGCGGGCGCTGGGGCTGAGCTCGGAGGAGGCGGATCGGCTCGCCCGCTCGGCCCGGGTGCAGGCCGAGCGGCCGCCCCGGCTACACGAGTACGCCGAGCTGCTGGACCGGCGTTTCAGCGTGGAGCAGAAGAAGCGGCTGGTCCAGGCGCTGTGGGCGGTGGCGTTCGCCGACGCCGAGATCCTGCCTCACGAAGAGTACCTGGTGCGCAAGATCTCCGAGCTGCTGCATCTCTCCACGGCCGACCTGATCGAGGCCAAGATCAAGGCGCGCGAGGAGTTCCGCTAGCGCCTCCGCCCGGCGGGCCCGAGCCTAGTGGAGGAGCGCCCGCATCACGCCGGCCAGGTACAGGCCGGTGGAGATCCCCAGCACCCCCTGGCTGTAGCGGCTGGCCACCTCTGGTGGGCGAGCCCGGTGCGACCGGGCCGGCAGCCTCACGGGGAGCGGCTTCTGGGCGGGCGGCTGCCACAGGGTCCAGTGAACCAGCAGCACCAGCCCCACCACCACGAACAGGGTGGCCCGGTAGGGACAGGCCGGCGCCAACCAGAGCAGGCCCAGCGCGTAGAGCATCGTGGTCAGGCTGGCGGCGCCACGGGTCATCCGTCGGCCGATTCGTTTCATAGGCTGGGGCAGGTTCTTGCCCCATAGGTTTAGACGTCCCCAGAGGCCCCGAAGGTTCCCCGGCACCCGAGCTTGTCCGGCCGGGGAGAGAGAACGAGGAACCGGCGACCCGCGTATCATGAAGACACGATGGGACCTGGCCGGTTTCCCCTGGTGCTGCTCGGTCTCCTGGCCCTCGGCCCCGCTGGCGCCGACCCGCCGGCCCGCGGCGAGGTCCGCCCAGGCGGGATCGTGCGCTGGTCCGCGCCGAACACCGAGGCGTGCGACCTCCACGGGCGCCGCTGGCTGCCGATCGGAGAGACGTGCTACTTCCCGATCGACCTGCTGCAGGCCCAGGGCCCCCTCGAGCTGGCTCGGGTGCGGGACGGGACGCGGCAGACCCGCCGCGTGGCGGTGGACAAATACCCCTACCCGGTTCAGAGAATCCAGCTCCCCGACGAGCGCATGGTCCATCTGTCGCCCGAGGACCTGGAGCGGGTGCTGCGGGAGCAGGAGCGCCTCGAACCTCTGTGGGCTCGGGAGGGCGGCGAGCGACGTTTCTCCCTCCCCCTGGCCGCTCCGCTGGCATCGGCCTCGAAGGGCCGGCGCTTCGGCTCGCGGCGCTTCATCAACGGCGAGCCGCGCAATCCCCACACCGGCCTCGACTACGCGGCGCGGCGCGGCGACCCGGTTCGGGCGGTGGCCGACGGCGTGGTAGCGCTCCAGGACGACTTCTTCTTCGGCGGCCGGAGCGTCTTCATCGACCACGGCGACGGCCTGATCAGCATGTACATGCACCTGAGCCGAGTCGACGTGGTGGCGGGACAGGCGGTCGAGCGGGGCCAGACGATCGGCGCGGTCGGCAGCACCGGTCGCGCCACCGGTCCCCACCTCCATTTCGGCCTCCGCTGGCACGGCGCCCGCATCGACCCGGGCCTGCTACTGGGGTCAGGTATAGACTTTTGAATCGCGAAAGTCAAAAGTCTAGACCTGACCCCATGCTTCGCCTCAAGGTGGCGTCGGCACAGCAGCAGGACGTGGGCAAGGGGATCGTCCGCCTCGGGCTGGCCCAGATCCAGAGCCTCGGCGTCAAGAGCGGCGACGTGGTGGCGATCGCCGGCAAGCGCACCACCGCCGCCCTGGTGGTGCCGGCGTTCCCCGAGGACGAAGGGCTCGAGATCGTGCGCATGGACGGGCTGGTCCGCTCCAACGCCAAGGTCGGCATCGGCGAGCCCGTCGATGTCGGCCCCGCCCAGTGGGAGGAGGCCCGGTCGATCAGCCTGGCTCCGGCCCGGGAAGGGCTACGGGTCGGCGGCTCGGGCGAGGCGCTGCGCCCGACCCTGGTCCACCGAGCCCTGGCCGAAGGAGACCTGATCTCGACCAGCGCCTACCGCCGTCCCCCGCACCTCGGCCACCGCCACGAGACCGCCCAGCACCTGTTCCACACCCACGCCTACGGCCTGATGGAGCTGCGGCTGCTGGTGACGTCGGCGGTCCCCAGGGGGATCGTCCGGGTCGGCGAGGCCACCCACATCGAGCTTCTGCCCGAGCTCCCCGGCGAGCCCAACCGCGCCCCGATCGAGGTGACCTACGAAGACCTCGGCGGCCTGCGGCACGTGGTGCAGAAGATCCGCGAGATGATCGAGCTGCCGCTCAAGCACCCAGAGCTGTTCGAGCGGCTCGGGATCGACGCCCCCAAGGGGGTGCTGCTCCACGGCCCACCCGGCACCGGCAAGACCCTGCTCGCCAAGGCGGTGGCCCACGAGTCCGAGGCCCGCTTCTTCACCATCAACGGCCCCGAGATCCTGGGCCGGCACTACGGCGAGTCGGAGCAGCGGCTGCGCAAGCTCTTCTCCGAGGCCGAGGCCCACGCCCCCGCCATCGTGTTCATCGACGAGCTGGACTCGATCGCCCCCAAGCGCGCCGCGACCCAGGGCGAGCTGGAGCGGCGGGTGGTGGCCCAGCTACTGACGTTGATGGACGGGCTGCGGGCGCGCCGCAACGTGGTGGTGATCGGCGCCACCAACCGGGTCGAGGGGATCGACGGAGCGCTACGCCGCCCGGGCCGATTCGATCGGGAGATCGAGGTGGGGATCCCCGATGCCACCGGGCGGCGCGAGATCCTGCAGATCCACACCCGCGGCATGCCTCTCGAGAAGGACGTGGAGCTCGGCCGGATCGCCGAGGAGACACGTGGCTTCACCGGCTCGGACATCGCCGCGCTGGCCCGGGAGGCGGCCCTGGCCACGCTGCGACGGGTGATGCCGACGCTGAGCCTGGGGCAGGACGCCATCCCCGCCGAGGTGCTCGAGGGCCTGCGGGTGACGCGCGCCGACATCGACGAAGCCCAGAAGGAGGTCCAGCCTTCGGCGCTGCGCGAGATCGTGGTGGAGGTCCCCAACGTACGCTGGGGTGACATCGGCGGCCTCGACGAAGTGAAGCGGGCGCTCCACGAGATGGTCGAGCTTCCCCTCAAGCGGCCCGGGGTATTCGCCCGGCTCGGGATCCGGCTTCCCAAGGGGATCCTCCTCTACGGCCCGCCCGGCGGCGGCAAGACGCTGTTGGCGAAGGCGGTGGCCACCGAGGCCGGCGCCAGCTTCCTGGTCGCCAAGGGGAGCGCGCTCTTGTCCAGGTGGTACGGCGAGTCGGAGAAGAAGCTGGCCGAGCTGTTCCGCCGGGCGCGCCAGGTCACGCCGGCGGTCCTCTTCTTCGACGAGCTGGACTCGCTGGCGCCGATCCGGGGCGACCTGGGCGGCGAGTCCCACGCCACCGAGCGCCTGGTCAACCAGTTGCTCGCCGAGATGGACGGCATGGAGGAGCTCAAAGGCGTGGTGGTGCTGGGGGCCACCAACCGCCCCGACCAGCTCGACCCGGCGCTGCTTCGACCGGGGCGGTTCGACGAGATCGTCTACGTGCCGGTGCCGGATCGCGCCGGCCGGCTGGCGATCTTCCTTGCCCACTCCAAGGAGATGGCGCTCGGGCCGGACGTAGACCTGGAGCGGCTGGCCGACCAGACCGAGCGTTACACCGGCGCCGACATCGCAGGGGTGTGCGTGAAGGCCGGCCTTCTGGCCCTGCGTGAGGACCTCGAGGCGACCCGCATCGGCATGGACCATTTCCAGCGCGCCGTCGAGGCCTCTCCACCGTCCGTCACCGAGGCGATGGCGCGGGCCTATGAGAAGCTGGCCCGCACCATCAAGCAGGAGGCGCTTCGGATCGGCTTCCGCGCCGACGACGAGCTTCCGTCCGTTGCACCAGAGGGACCCGAGACCGCGTAGCCCTTGATTTTCGCCTTCTATTCGTCTAGATTCCCAGAAGCCTGTCTCGATGAAGGAAGGAGGACGTCATGGGTCTGGTCGACGTGCTGCGGCAAGATGCCGAGCTGGCGTACGCCACCACCGAGAAGCTGCTGGCTCGGGTGCCGGCCGATGCGCTCGAGTGGAAGCCCTCGAGCGGTGAGAACTGGATGACGGTGGGCCAGCTCGTCATGCACTGTACGAACGCGTGCGGGATGGGGATCAAGGGCTTCCTCACCGGCGACTGGGGACTTCCCGAAGGAGTGCGCTTCGAGGACATGCCAGCCGAGCAGATGCTCCCGCCGGCGTCTGCCCTGCCGTCGGTAGCGAGCCTGGACGAGGCCCGGCGGCGGCTGGCCGAAGACAAGCAGCTCGCCCTGGCACAGATCGACGGCGTCGACGAGGCTCGCCTGCTGAGCGAGCGTTGCCCGGCCCCCTGGGGCGGGCCGGAGGTCACGCTCTTCCAACACCTCGAGAGCATGATCCACCACCTGGGCCAGCACAAAGGACAGCTCTTCTACTACCTGAAGCTGCTGGGCCAGCCGGTCAACACCGCGGATCTCTGGGGGGTTTGACGCTGGCCTTCAAGGCGTCGAGGACCGAGTAGAACCACAGCCCGGCCAGCACCACGGTCCCACCCACGAACACGGGACCACTGGCCTGCCGCAAGTCCCCCCAGAACCGCAAAAGCTCGTCGAGGCTGGGATCGGCCACGAGCCGAGGCAGCAACCGGGTCGCGTCAAGGGACACCTTGGCCGCCACCCCCACCGCCGCCGCCAGCGAGGCCACCACCAGCAGCCAGCCCTTGAACGGCTCGCCGAGGGCGACCTGGCCCAGCCCCGGGCAGACCAGGGCCGAGAGCAGCACTGCTCGATACGAGGTCTGTCCCGCCGCCTCACCGCTCGCCTCTGGAGCGGGTGGGGGCTCGAGTTTCGACATGCTGAGTGAAGGATATCCGGGTTCGGGTTCGGACGCCGCAGGGCTAGGGCTTGGGCGTCAGCTCTCCGTCGAGCGCGAAGCCCCGCTCGCGGGCGAAGACTTCCAGCTCCTCGATCCGATGGTGGCTGCTGGGGTGAGTGGAGAGATAGACGGTCAGGTTGGCGCCCGGGGGCGCCTCGCGCTCGAGCCGCTCGAAGAAGCGCCTGGCGCCCGCCACGTGCCCGTACTCGGCCTGGACCAGCTCCAGGCCGAAGCGATCCGCTTGCCGCTCGTGGTCTCGGTCGAAGCCGCGCGCGGCCAGGCTGCCGCTGAGCGTGGCCAAGTCGGGGGCGGTCTGCGCCGAGCCCACCACCACCGCCAGCGCCATCCCCCACACCACGCTCCGCCCCAGCCGCCTCAGGTGGTGTCGGCCGCGGAAGTGGCCCAGCTCGTGGCCGAGGACGAAGGCCAGCTCGTTCTCGCTCTCGGCCCGCTCGAGCAGAGCGGAGCTGACCAGGATCAGCCCTCCGGGGAGCGCCAACGCGTTCGGATCCTCCGACCGGGTGATGCCGACCCGGAACTGATAGGGCGCCTCCGGCCAGTGGGAGGCCAGCCGGTCGAGCAGCCCTTGGAGCCGCTTCGCCGGCTCGGCGAAGCCGTCTTCCACGGTCTTGGCCGCCAGCTCGGCGCCCAGCGAGCGGAAGACCCGCGACTCCGCCCTCGGGGAGACCAGCATCACGACCAGGTCGACGCCGGAAGCGATCAACCCGACCGCCAAGGCGAACAGCAGGCTGGTCGCCACCACCAGCAGGGCCGCCTCCTTCAGCGGGTGGGTCGGGCTGACGTTGACGTCCTCCCTCGGGGCTCGGGGTTTGAAGTCCACCGCCAGGCTCTTGAGCGTCGAGGCGCGCTCAGCGACGGCGGTCGAGCTTGAGGGCGGTCCCAAACGCCAGCATCTCGACCCCCGCGATCCCCTGTCCGTTGCCGCGCGAGCTGGCGAGCCGGGAGGTCTCGAGGCGCACGTTGATCACCGCGTGGAAGCCCTGGCCTCGGGCCTCCTCCACCATCCTCACCAGAGCCTCCCGGCGGGCCCGGTCGAGGAGCGGCTCGTAGGAGCGGATGCGGCCGCCGACCAAGCCGCGCAAGGAGGCGAGGAAGCGCTTGAAGTAGTCCACCGATACCACCACGCTTCCGGTCACCAGGCCGCACGACGCCACCCGCCATTCGGGCGGTGGCGTGGCGAAGGTCACCGTCGGGAACCGGCGGTTCCGCGCCTCTCGGCTCCGCAGGCTCGCGAAGTGCCGCCGCTCCAGGTGGCTCCCGATGAAGTACGCGGTCGCCAGCAGGACCAGCATGACGCCGAGCTGGATCAGCAGCTCCATGACTGCGTCCTACTCGACCCTGACGGCGGTGCCGTAGGCAAACAGCTCGGCGGCCCCCTGCGCCACGGAGCTGGTGGCGAAGCGGACGTTGACCACCGCGTTGGCCCCCATCGACCGGGCCTGCTCGACCATCCGGTCCTGGGCCTCCTGACGAGACTCCTGGAGCAGCTCGGTGTAGCCCTTGAGCTCGCCCCCGACGATGTTCTTGAGGCCCGCCATGATGTCCCGGCCCACGTGCTTGGCCCGCACCGTGCTGCCGGTCACCACTCCGTAGAACTCCACGATCTGTCGCCCCGGCACCGTCTCGATGTTGGACAGGATCATCTTCTTCGTCTCCTCGGTTGGACGGGCGGGCCAGGCGGGCCCCGGCGCCTCGATCACCTGGCCCGGAAGGTATCATGGCGCGTAACAAGGAGGGGGACCGTGCAGAGCTTCGACGACCCGAGCCAGATCCTGGAGACCACCCGGTTGGTGGAGCGTTTCCTGCGCTACGTCAAGATCGACACCCAGTCGGACGAAGAGAGCCCGAGCTGCCCGAGCACCCCGAAGCAGCTCGACCTGGCCCGGGTCCTGGTCGAGGAGCTGCGGGAGATCGGCCTGGACGAGGTGAGCCTGGACGAGAAAGGCTACGTGACCGCCGAGCTCCCCGGCACCGGCGCCGGCCGGATCGGCCTGTGCGCCCACGTCGACACCGCCACCGCCTTCACCGGCACGGACGTCAAGCCGAGGCTCCACGAAGGCTACGACGGCACCCCGATCCGCCTCGAGAACGGCGTGGTGATCGACCCCGCCGAGTGTCCGGAGCTGGCGAAGAGCCAGGGCGACACCATCGTCACCTCGGACGGCACCACCCTGCTCGGCGCCGACGACAAGGCGGGCATCGCCGCGATCATGGCCGCCCTCGAGAAGCTGGTGGCCGCCCCCGGGATCCGACGTCCCACGGTACGAGTCTGCTTCAACCCAGACGAGGAGATCGGCCGCGGCGCCGACGCCTTCCCCCTCGAGCGCTTCGGCTGCCCGGTCGCCTTCACCATCGACGGAGGGTTCCCGGCCGAGATGAACATCGAGACCTTCTCGGCCGACAAGGCGATCGTGACCTTCAAGGGCGTCTCGCTGCACCCCGGCTACGCCAAGGGGAAGATGGTCAACGCCCTCACCTACATGGGGAAGTTCCTGGCCCGCCTGCCCATGGCTGAGGCGCCCGAGTGCACCGACGACCGTGACGGCTTCTATCACCCCATCACGGCCGGCGGCGACGCGGCCCAGTGCCGGGTCACCCTCATCATCCGCGACTTCCAGGTCGAGGTGCTGGAGCAGCGCGGAGCTCGGCTGCGGACCATCGCCGAGGCGCTGATGGCGGAGGAGCCCAAGCTCCAGGTCAGCGTGGAGATCCAGGAGCAGTACCGCAACATGCACGACGAGCTGGCCAAGCATCCGCAGATCGCCGAGACCGTGAAGCGGGCGATCGAGATGGCCGGGCTGACCCCGGAGGTCAAGCCGATCCGCGGCGGGACCGACGGCTCGCGCCTCACCGCGATGGGCATGCCGACCCCGAACATCTTCGCCGGCGGCGTGAACTTCCACGGACCGCAGGAGTGGGTGTCGACCCGGGCCATGGCGCTGTCGACCTGCGCCATCCTGAACCTGGTGCAGCTCTACGCCGAGTAGGCTCGGCTCCGGCTGACGGTCGAGGCGGCCCCCGCGCGAACTAAGAAACCCGCGGAACCGGCGCCTCGGGGCGGTGTCCAAGCCCAGCAAAGGGAGACGAGGGGAATGAAGCCCCGGGCTCTCGCGTAGTCCGTTCGATGATGGCCGGCCACGGGGGCCGGCAGCGAGGTGTCCCATGAAGAAGCGCTGGGCCGTCGTGTCGGTCGGAACGCCCGCCGTCGCCGTCCTCGCCGTCCTGATGGCGGCCTGCACCCACACCGGGGGAACGAAGGAGGAGCCGCTGCCGCCGGTCACGGCGGCCCAGCAGTCTGACCCGACCCCGCCCGAGATCCCACCGCTGCCGCCTCCCACCGCAGCATCGCCCTCGGTTCAAGGACCGACCGCCGCCGCCGCTGACGCTCCCGCCTCGCTGGCACCGATGGCCGGGGCTGAGGAGCCCCTCGGCATCGAGGACGGCATCGTCGGCGGCGTCGAGGGCGGCATGCCGGGCAGCGTCGACACAGTGGTTCCCGCAGGTGTGGTCGGCGGCATCGTCGGAGGTCTCGCGGCGGCCCCGCCTCCGGCGGCAGCCCGGCTGCGTCTGGCCAGGAGCCGGGCCCTCCAGAAGCAGGAGTGGAACTCCGGCGGGCTCAGCCCGCGGGCCCGCTACGTGGGCCCCATGAACACCGAGGCCTACGACCGGATCCGGGACAACGAGTTCCTGGCTGCCGCGACGAACCCGCTCTCGACCTTCTCGATCGACGTCGACACCGCCTCCTACGCCAACGTCCGCCGCTTCCTCGAGAGCGGGCAGCTTCCGCCCAAGGACGCCGTGCGGATCGAGGAGCTGATCAACTACTTCCGCTACGACTACGATCAGCCCGAGGGTGAGACCCCCTTCTCGGTGGCCACCGAGGTCTTCGCCTGCCCCTGGACACCCGCCCACCGCCTGGTCTCGATCGGGCTCCAGGGTCGAAGCCTGGACGAGACCGCGATCCCGCCGCGGAACCTGGTCTTTCTCCTGGACGTGTCGGGGTCGATGGACGATCCGCGCAAGCTGCCGCTGCTGAAGGCGGCCATGAAGCTGCTGGTCGGCCAGCTCCGGGCCCAGGACCGGGTGGCCATCGTGGTGTACGCCGGCTCCTCGGGGCTGGTGCTCCCGCCGACCCCCGGCGACCAGAAGCCCCGGCTGCGGGACGCCCTGGAGCGGCTACGCGCGGGCGGATCGACGGCGGGTGGCGAGGGGATCCAGCTCGCCTACCGGGTGGCCGCGGAGAGCTTCATCCCGGGCGGCGTCAACCGGGTGGTGCTGGCCACCGACGGCGACTTCAACGTCGGCATCACCAACCAGGGCGACCTGGTCCGCCTGATCGAGGAGAAGCGCAAGACCGGCGTCTTCCTGTCGGTGCTGGGCTTTGGCGAGGGGAACCTGAAGGATTCGACGATGGAGAAGCTGGCCGACTCCGGAAACGGCAACTACGCCTACATCGACTCGCTGTCGGAGGCGCGCAAGGTGCTGGTCCGCGAGTCCGGCGCCACCCTGGTGACCATCGCCAAGGACGTCAAGATCCAGGTCGAGCTCAACCCGGCCCGGGTGGCCGCCTATCGCCTCATCGGCTACGAGAACCGCGTGCTGGCGGCCGAGGACTTCAATGACGACGAGAAGGACGCCGGCGAGATCGGCGCCGGCCACTCGGTCACCGTCCTGTACGAGGTGGTCCCAGCCGGCGTCGAGATCCCGCTGCCGGGCGTGGACCCCCTCAAGTACCAGGCGCCACCAGCGACCCACGAGAGGGCCGCCAGCCAGGAGCTGCTCACGGTCAAGCTTCGCTACAAGGAGCCAAGCGGCGAGCGGAGCCGGCTGCTGAGCCTGGCGGTGGAGGACGACCCCGAGCACCCGGCCTCGGCCAACGCCCGCTTCGCCTCCGCGGTGGCCGGCTTCGGGATGCTGCTTCGGGACTCGGAGCACAAGGGCGCGGCGACCTGGGACCAGGTCGCCGAGCTGGCCCGCGGGGCGGTGGGTCGTGACCCCGGCGGCTACCGCTCCCAGTTCTGCCAGCTCGTCGAGACGGCCGAGGCGCTGGCGACGCCCACCCAGGTCAGCACCATCGAGTGAAGGCGTACCGGAGCCGCCCGAAGCGCCTTCGCCCGCCGTGGAAGGCGCTTCGACGTCTCACCTCCAGGCCAACCCTGGGTTCGGTGCCGATCATGGCAGCACACCTGCCGCGACTTTCTGCGAAGATGGCAGTGGGAGGTCGATCCATGAACCGTCCACTGTTGGCGCTCGTCGCCGTTCTCGCGCCGTCCCTCGTCGCCATCGGCGGCCCCGCGTCAGCCGCCCCCCCGCCAGCCCAGGAGGGTGCTCAGGCCGAGGCCCGTCCCGCGCCCTTGCCCCAGCCGCAGCGCCACGGCCAGCGGGTGAGCGTCGATCCCGGCAAGCTGAGCGTCGACGATGGCGACACGGTGCTGATCCGATGGGGAGACAACGACGTCGAGACGGTTCGCATCCTGGGCATCGACACCCCAGAGACGCGCCACCTGCCGCACAACCTGCCCTACGCCCAGGCCTTCGGCGAGGAGGCGTCGGCGTTCGCCAGCGGGGCGTTCGCCGCCGCCACCGAGATCGAGCTGCTTCGGGCGTCGACGCTCGACCCGTACGGCCGCACCCTGGGCTACTTCTTCCTGAACGGCAGGAACTACTCGGTGCTGGTGGTGGCGGCCCGCCTCGCCTACGAGAGCGTCTCCCACTACGGCGACAACGGCTTCCCGGAGGAGGCGGCTGCCGTGCTCGCCGCTTCGAAGTCGGCGGGGCCTCTCGCCTTCGAGCCGCCCTGGGAGTTCCGCAACCGGATGCGTGAGCTCAGCCGGTGGCTGAAGGAGCGCGGGGCCTACCCCGAGGGGTGAGCCTCCCGCACCTCGGCGGCGGGTGGAGTTGACGCCCGCCCGCCGGGGCCGTACCTTTCTGCGATCCGGCTGCCGGGAGGGCAGCCGGGAGACCTCGACGGGGCCCCCGGCGACGGTCGAGGGCGTGAGGGAGCGACATGGGTCCTAGCCACACGAGAGGTCGGCCACCCTCGAGGCCGCGGGCCGCCTCAGCGGCCCCGCTATCGATGGCGTGGGTGGTGCTGTCGGGGGCGGCGGCAGCCGCCCTCTACTGCGCGTTCTCGACCTGGAGCGTGAGACGTGCCACCGCCGAGCTCCAGAGCCGCGGCGCCGAGATCGAGGCGCAGCTCGCCCCCCACCAGGAGCTGGAGGAGCAGGTGGCACGGCTGGCCGCCCGCAAGAAGGTGGTGGAGACGAAGAGGTCCCTGCTCGCGGGCGTCCGGGGCAGGCAGCAGGCCGCGGCCAAGCTCCTGTCCGCGATGGGAGCCGCCTTCGACCCGCACGTGCAGCTCGTGACGGTGACGCCTGGAGGCGGCAAGATCGGCGGCCGGGCCGATACGCCCCTGGCCGCCAACGAGGTGGGCGAGCGGCTCGACGCGGCGGGGCTGTTCCGCGACTACGGCCTGGAGAGCTTCAGCGGGAACGCCTTCACGCTGAGCTTCACGCTGCAGGAGGCGCCCCAGTGAGCGCGGCAGGTTGGATCGCACGCGTCGCGGCGGGGGCCCTGGTGTTCGGGGTCGTGGTGGCCGCCCACCGGTTGACCCTGTACCCGAAGGACGTCGCCGCTCGGGAAGCGGCCGAGCGCGAAGTGGCCGCGCTGACGGAGCGTCTGCAACAGATAGAAGCGGCGGTCGCCGGCGAGGCCGAGCTGCGCGACGATCTGCGCCGGGTCGAGGCCGAGGCCGCCTCCCTGGAGAAGGTGGTCCCCCGCGAAACGGCAGAGCAAGTGCTGGTGAAGGTCTTCGACTGGCGGGCGCGCGAGCTGGGCCTGGCGGTCACCGGCTTGCGCTGGGGAGCCCGGGAGACGCGCGAGGGCTACACGGCGGCGCCCCTGACCCTGGAGGTCCGGGGCGCGCCGGCCGCCGCCCTGCTCTTCGGCGCGCGGGTGACCACCGGGGATCCGCTGCTGGCCATCCAGTCGATCGAGCTCCGCCGCGGTCCCCTCTCCACGCTCCACGTGGCCGCCGAGGCCATCGCGGTACCCGACAGGTGACCGACCCGCCTCAGCGCGTGATCGCGTAGTAGATCACATAGAACCACGAGAAGATCCCATGGACGATCGCCCAGAGGATCGACTTGTGCTGGCTCCACGAGATGGCGATCGCCAGCGCGGTCCCGAAGCCGACGCCGGCTCGCCTGCAATGGGGTCAGGTCTAGACTTTTGACTTGTAGTCAAAAGTCTAGACCTGACCCTCTTCTCTACCGGCCGGCGAAGCGCTCGACGAAGTCCAGGCGCGCCTTGCGCGGGTCCGGCATGGCCACCGGCCCGGTGAGGGTGAAGTCCATGATGACGTCGTCCTTCTCCGAGTAGCGGGGCCACTTCGGCCGCCCGTCGCCATTGGGGTCTCCGGTCTTGGCGAAGGCGGCCCAGTAGGCGTTGGCGGCGGCCGCCAGCGCCTCGTCCTCCGCGGTGGTCGCCTGTCCGTACTTGGCCCGCACCGTCTCGAACACGAACGGGATCTCGGTGGCGTGGAGGGCGCCCGGCGTCTCTGCGCGCAGCGAGGAGGCGACGTACGAGAAGCGGTAGGCGTAGGTCGGCTGGCCGCTGGCGGAAGCCAGCCGCGCCAGCAGCCGCGCCGGCTCGACCATGGCGCCGTCGCTCGCCAGACCCACCCCGACCTCGCCGAGGTTGCCGGTCTTCTCGGGGTCGTAGGCGGCCACCACCGCGTCCTTCTCGGCGCCGAAGCGGGCCAGCATCCCCTCGACGGCGGCCGGGGACAGCGGCATGAAGCCGAACTCACGGCTGTTGGCGCCGATCATGTAGGGGATGTGGGCCTGCCGGCCGGCTCGGAAAGCGATCTCCGGCTCCTCGGCCACGATCTTGCCGTCGATCATGGGACCCGCGTAGGTGTCGCGCTGCTGGCCCATGGTCATCAGGTTCAGGCCCCGCACCACCTCGCTCGCGGGCAGCTTTCGCAGCGCCTGGAGCGCCGCCGCGTCCTCTCCCGTCACGCCCACCAGCTTGGCGAACGCGACCCCGACCGCCTCGGCCTGCTTCAGGTTCCGGGGCGTCATGATCCCGCCGGCGCGGCCGCCGCCGGACTCCACGATCGCCTTCTGAAAGAGGCCCCGGGCCAGCGGCGTGACCATCAGGGTGTTCACCGAGCCGCCACCGGCCGACTCCCCGAACAGCGTCACGTTGGCGGGATCGCCTCCGAAGCCGGCGACGTTCTTCTTCACCCAGCCGAGGGCCGCGATCTGGTCGAGATAGCCGTAGTTGCCCAGCGGCCCGTCCGGCGCCTCCCGGGTCAGCGCCGGGTGGGCGAAGAAGCCGAAGCGGCCGAGCCGGTAGTTGAGGCTCACGAAGACGACCCCACGCCGTGCGAAGGCGGAGCCGTCGTAGACGGCGGGTGAGCTGCCGCCGTTGACGAACCCTCCCCCGTGGATCCAGACCATCACCGGCAGCGGCGACGCCACTTTCTTCTCGGGCGCCCACACGTTGACGTACAGGCAGTCCTCCGCGGGCGGCGTGCCGAGAGGGGCGGCGTCGCTCGGGAAGGGCTCCTGCATGCAGTCGTGGGCGTAGGCGTCGGCCTGGCGCACGCCCTCCCAGGGGGCCACCGGCTGGGGGGCGCGCCAGCGGTTCTCTCCGGTGGGCGCCGCCGCGTAGGGGACGCCTTTCCAGGAGACGACGCCGTCGGCGACGACTCCCTCCAAGAGGCCACTCTCGGTCCGTACCGGTTCCGCCTGGACGCTCGCCCCGAGGGCGAGAAGCACGGCAGACGAATAGAGCAACATGTTCTTCATGGCGTCTCCTGAGAAGCGTAGCTAGGGCACGACCGTGAGCTCGGCGTGAAGGGGGGCGGTCGAGTCCGCGCCCACCCAGATGTCGAAGGCGGCCGCATCCTGGACCCACTTCCCCTCCGCGTCGGAGAAGTAGCGGAGCTGGTCGGGGCCGAGGTCGAAGGTCACCGTCTTCGACTCCCCCACCGCCAGGCCGATCCTCCGGAAGCCCTTCAGCTCACGCTTCGGGCGCGAGGCGCGGCCGTACCGCTGGTGGATGTAGAGCTGGGCCACCTCCTCGCCCGGGCGGGTCCCGGTGTTGGTCACGTCGACCGACACCTGGACCTGCTGGCCCAGCTTCACCTCGGGGCCGGTGAGCCTGAGGTTCTCGAAAGAGAAGCGGGTGTAGCTCAGGCCGTAGCCGAAGGGGTAGAGCGGGGTCGTCTCCCCATCCCAGTAGCGCGAGCGGTACATCTCGGAGCCCTCGGGCTGGTGGGTGAGGTTGCGGGCGTAGTAGAGGGGGGCGTGGGCGCCGCTCCGCGGGAAGGTGACCGGCAGCTTGCCGCCCGGGACCGCGTCGCCGAACAGCACGTCGGCCACGGCGCTCCCTCCCTCGCTGCCCGGCAGCCAGGCCTCGAGGATGGCGGGCACGTTCTCCGAGGCCCAGTCGATCGAGAGCGGTCGGCCGTTGAGCAGCACCAGGACCACCGGCTTGCCGAGGGCCACCACCGCCTTCAGCAGCTCCTCCTGACGACCCGGCAGGTCGAGGGAGGCGCGCGAGGCGGCCTCGCCGCTCATGTCGGCCCGCTCGCCCATGACCGCGATCACCAGCTCCGCCGCGCCAGCGGTCTCGATCGCCTTCTGGAACGCGGCCTCCGCCTGCGCGGGGGTCTCGGCCGGCTTCTTCGGCCCCGGGACCAGGTCGTCGAAGAAGGACGGCACCAGGCGCCGGATCTCGGGACCGGGGGCGTAGGCCACCTTGGCCTGGGGCAGCCTGGCACGGATCCCCTCGAGCACGGTGACCGCGGCGGGGACGTGGCCGAACACCACCCAGGAGCCCTCGGTGTCGGCCTTCGAGTCGGCGAGCGGGCCGATCACGGCGACGTTCGACAGGTCCTTGGCCAGCGGCAGCAGGTCGCCCTGGTTGCGGAGCAGGACCATCGACCGGACCGCGGCGGCGCGGGCCGCGGCTCGGTGCCGCGGATCGGCGGCGGCGGCCTCCGCGCGCGCCTGGTCGGCGTACGGCGTCTCGAACAGACCGAGACGCACCTTCACGGCCAGCACCCGGCGCACCGCCTCGTCGACCAGCGCTTCGGGCAGGACGCCGTCCCGGACCAGGCCGGCCAGGTTCTCGGCGTAGGTGCCGCTGGCCATGTCCATGTCGAGGCCGGCCATCAGCGCGCGGGCGGCGGCGTCCCTCCCGTCCCGGGCGAAGCCCTGGACGACCAGGTTGCCCACCGCCATCGCGTCGCTGACCACGAAGCCCTCGAAGCCCCAGTCCCGGCGCAGGACGTCCGTGAGCAGCCATCGGTTCCCGGCAGCCGGGACGTCGTTCAGGTCCATGTACGCGCTCATGAACGAGCCGACCCCGGCGCCGACCGCGGCGGCGAAAGGCGGGAAGTAGACGTTTCGGAGCTGCACCTCCGGGACGTAGACGGGGTCGTAGTCCCGGCCGCCCTCGGCGGCTCCGTAGGCGCCGAAGTGCTTGGCGCAGGCGAGGAGGTGGTCGGGGGCGCCCAGATACGGTCCCTGGAAGCCATGGACCTGGGCCGCCGCCATCGCCGCCCCGAGGAACGGGTCTTCACCCGCCCCCTCGACGATGCGCCCCCAGCGCGGGTCGCGGGCGATGTCGACCATCGGGGCGAAGGTCCAGTGGATGCCCGCGGCCCGCGCCTCCCGGGCCGCGACCTCGGCCGCCCGCTCCGGCACCGAGGGGTCCCACGAGGCGGCCATCGCCAGCGGGACCGGGAAGACAGTGTGGTAGCCGTGGATCACGTCGAGCCCGTACAGGACCGGGATCTTCAGCCGGGACTCCTCGACGGCGATGCGCTGGATCCGGTTGAGCTCCTGGGTGTCGTTCAACCAGAGGATGGAGCCCGCGCCGCCCTTGCGGACCGTCTCCTCGGGGCCCGGCCCGCCGAAGAAGGCGACGCCCGCCGCCTGGGTGAGCTGGCCCACCTTCTCCTCGAGCGTCATCTGCCCGAGCAGCGCGTCGGCCCTCGCCGCGACCTCGGCGTCGGTCAACGGCGCCGGCGCCGCCACCGCCGAGGGCAACGGAACCCCGGCCAGAAGGAGCCCGACCATCGCCGTCCAGACGGTTCCGCGCATCTCGCCCTCCTGGATCGCATCCTATTGACACCAGGTGTCACTGTCAACACCCAGTGCTATCAGGGGCTGAAGGCTAGAGCATGACCGCCCGGGCCACCTCGGCGGCCCGCTCCTCCCCGAAGAGGCGCCGGACCAGGGCCAGGCCGAAATCGACGGCGGTGCCGGCGCCCCGCGACGTGATCAGCAGGCCATCCTCGACCACGCGCTCGTCGGCCCTCGCCTCCTTCAGCTCGTCGTGAACCGAGAAGTGGGCCGTGTAGCGCCGCCCGGCCAGGACACCCGCATCGGCCAGCACAGTCGGCGCGGCACAGATCGCGGCCACCGGCTTGCCGGCGTCCACGAAAGACCGGGCCAGACGGGCCGGACGACCGTCGGCGCGCAGGGTCTTGAAGCCCGGCCCGCCCGGGATCAGCAGCAGGTCGTAGCTCTCGGCGTCCAGCTCGCTCAGCCGGGCGTCGGCGCGAAGGGTCACCTGGGAGCGGCCGGTCAGCAGCGGCTCGTCACCGAGCGAGGCCAGGGTGACCTCGGCGCCGGCGCGACGCAGCAGGTCGACCGGCGCGACGGTCTCGATCTCCTCGAAGCCGGGGACCAGCAGGCACAGGACTCGCTTGGCCATGATGCACTAGCCTATCGGAGCCAAGGGGCCCCGCCAAGGGGGCCTCGGGGAGGTCGGGATGATCGACGCCCGGTACGTCCACACCAATCTGGTGGCCCGCGACTTCCGCCGCCTGGCTCGCTTCTACCAGGAGGTGTTCGGCTGCGCGCCGCTCCTCCCCGAGCGGGACCTGGCCGGCGAGTGGCTGGAGCGGGCCACCGGACTGGTCGGGGCCCGGATCCGCGGCATCCACCTCCGCCTCCCCGGCGGCGGCCATGACGGCCCGACGCTCGAGATCTTCGAGTACGCGGAGCCCCTCGCCGGGCACCGCGCCGCCGCCAACCGCCCCGGGCTCGGCCACATCGCCTTCGGCGTGCGGGACGTCGCCGCGGCACGGGAGGCGGTGCGGGCCGCGGGCGGCGGCTGTCTGGGCGAGGTGGTGACCACGCAGGTGGCGGGTGCGGGCACGGTGACGTTCGCCTACCTGCTCGATCCGGAGGACAACGTGGTCGAGGTGCAGAGCTGGGGCTGAGATCGAAGCCGTCCGGGAGGCGATCGGGCAGCGTCTGGCCACGACGGATCGTCCTGGCGCTGGTCCTGGTGGTGGTGGCGGTGCGCGTGCTGGTCGGGGACCGGACCGCCTGGGGCGAGTGGATCAGCGTCTGGCCGACCGTCGGCTGGCTGGTCCTGTTCGCCCCGGCCGTGCTTCGCTATCGGGCCTGGCTCGCGGGCGCGGTGCTGGTCGCGTTCGTGGCCGGGACCACGGAGTGGCCGCGCGACACGCGCGCGGCTGTGGTGGCGGAGCGGGACCTCCGGGTGGTGGTCTGGAACGTGAGCGGCAACCCGGCCTTCCTCGACGCCGTGGCCGACCTGGAGCCGGATCTCGTGCTGGCACAGGAGAGCATCCGGCCGCCGACGCTCCCGCGGGACTGGGTGTGGAAGGGGGGCCTCGATCCCGGGACGGTCTCACGCTTTCCCCTAAAGGCACTCGACAGCCGCCCGATCGGTCCCTGGCAGGACCCTCAGCTCCTGCTGGCCGAGCTGCCGCACGGGCGCCATCTGCTGGTCGCCAACGTCCGGCTGATGCTGCCAGCGCCGGTGTTCGAGGCGGCCCACCCGCTCGATGCGCTCCGCGGCCGGGACTATCACCGCCGGCGGGTGGGGCAGTTCCCGGACCTGGCGCGCCTGCTGAGCGAGACCGCGCAGAAGCACCACCCGGACGCGGTGCTGCTGGCCGGTGACTTCAACTCCCCGCCCGGCCTTCCCTCGCTGCGGCCGCTGAGGCAGCAGCTCACGGACGTCTGGCCGCTGGCCGGTGATGGTTGGGGCGGCACCGCCCCGGAGTTTCTTCCCATCGCCCGCATCGACCAGTGCTGGGTCTCCGATGCCCTGATCCCGCTGCGGGCCTTCGTGACGCGGCGCCCCGGCTCAGACCACCGTGCCCTGGTCGTCGACCTGGCCTTCCGCTGAGGGCCGAGCACGCCGGCAAAAGCTGCGGCGCCGCGGGTGCCTGGGACACTCAGTGAACCTGCCTTCCGCCGGCGGTGTCTGGTGGGATAGATGAGCGACAAAGCCCACCCCCTCGATCCGACGCCATGGGATGTTCCCCGCGCTGAGAGCCACCGGGAGCAGGCCCTCGAGGACCGAATCGCGGACTCCTCGGTCTTGGCCTATCGGGTGGCCTACGGCGTGCTGCGTTGCCGGGAGGATGCCGAGGACGTGGCTCAGGAGGCCTTCCTGCGGGCGTTTCGTTGCCGTCACGACCTCCGCGACCGTGAGCGCTTCCGCTGCTGGATGGTGCGGATCACATGGAGGCTCGCCCTGAACCGCCAGCGGAGCCGGCGACGGAGGGAGCGGAGGGAACGGATCGCCGCCGGCGAGGAAACACGGAGATGCTCCTCTGGAGAGAGCCTCCTGGTCGGCTCCGAGTCCAGGCGGCGCCTGAGTCGCGCGATCGAAGCCCTGCCTGAGAAGCTCCGGCTGGTGCTTGTCCTCTCGGCAATCGAGGAACGGCCGATTCGGGAGGTGGCTACCCTGCTCGACCTTCCGGAGGGGACGGTGAAGTCGCGGCTGCATCTGGCGCGCCGCCGACTGATGGAGGCCCTGTCATGACCTGCGAACGGAGTCGGTCCTCGCTTCGGGACCACGCGCTGGGCCTCGCCAACGACCCGACGCTGGCCGCCCACCTCGAGACCTGTCCACGATGCCGCACCCTGCTCGAGCAGGACCGGCGCCTGACACTGGAGCTGGACGCCGCCACACGAGACCTGCTCCGGACGTCGCCGAGCGACGCTCTGGCCACGCGGATCCGCCTCCGCCTCGCGGACGCGGCCCGGGAGGAGAGCGGCGGCTCGGTAGGCTGGTTGAACTGGCTGACGGTCCCGGTCCATGTACCCCGCGCTGCGCTGATCGGCTTGGTCGCCCTTCTGCTCCTGACCACGGCCCTGCTGGTGGTGCGGCCGCCAGCCGCTCCCGAGGGGGCCCAACCCACCGAGGCGGTTCTCCCCGCCCGCGGCGGGCCGGCCGTGCCGCACGGGCGTCTTCCCGTCGTTACCCAGAGAAGCCTGGAGGGCTTCCGTCCGGTCTCGAAGATCGTGATGACGCCGCTGGAGGAGGAGCTATGAGACGCGGTGAGGCGTGGCTTGTCGGTCTGGTCCTGTCGTCGCTCTGGGCTTCGGCGGCCGAAGCCGGCATGTCCGTCCAACTCCAGAGCGGCGTCAAGCTGGACTTCGAGACCTCCGGGCTCAACGACGATGCGGTCGTCGGATGGGGCACCGCGGACAGCGTGTGCCGAGTGCTCGCGGACCGAGAGCGCGGGGTGTACTTCGGCTACTCGCTGCGTGCCGAGCGGCTCGCAGACTCCGGAACAGTTCGGCTGACCGTGGGTCCGATCTCCGATCAACCGGAGAGCTGGCAGCGGGTGGACTGGACCACGTTCTGCCCTGCCTGTGCCGTGCCGCCGACCCCACTGACCACCCAGCTCCCCGAGTATCCCCCCCCGACAACCGTCAGAGCCGGCAGCCGCTTCCGGCTGGCGCTGCTCGAGAACCCGACCACCGGCGAGACGATCTTCGACACGATCTCGGTGTCGCTCCTCGACCTCCCGCAAGGCTCCCGGGCCGGGCCGGAGCTTGCCAACGTCGCGCACTTCGCCGTGGACCTCCAGCTCGAGCCGGATGCCTCTGCGCCGGGGGTCTTCCGTGCCCGGGCCACCATCCGCGCGGCGGGCAGCGGCCGGGTCCTGGCCCGACCGGAGCTGGTCATCACCCAGGGCTCCAAGGGAACGATCCTCTATGGAGAGGCTGGACACCCGAGAATGGAGATCCGGCTGTCGGTGGATCCAGATGGTCGTACCGCGACCTACGACGCGACCCAGTCCCTGGCTGCCGAGACCGTCCAGTCGCACCACGTCCGCTTCTCCCTGCGATAGGTAGGACCAAACGCGAACCCCTGAGGCATGAACCGTTCGAATCATTGACTCCAGAGGGGTCCTGGTGGTATTGGTCCATTCGAGATGGCTTCCCCCAGGACAAAAGGTCAGACCTCTGCCAGAGCCACGCCCCACACCGCCGGGGCCCAGGTGGTCGAGTACGTGCGTCACGAGATCGAGGACGATCGGCTCGGCCCCGGGGACCGGCTGCCGCCGGAGCGGGAGCTGGCCCAGAAGCTGGGCCTCAGCCGGCCTTCGCTACGCTCCGGGCTGCGCACCCTGCAGGCGATGGGGATCATCAACGCGCGGCAAGGGGCCGGCACCTTCATTGTCGGCGGCCCTCCCCAGCTCGGCAAGGCACCGCTTCAGTTCCTGGCCACCCTGCACGGCTTCACCCTCGACCAGATGTACGAGGCCCGTCGGATGCTCGAGGTCAGCGCCGCCGGCCTGGCCGCACAGCGGGCCACCGGGGAGCAGATGGCCGCCATGGCCGAGGAGGTGACCGGGATGTTCGCCACCCTCGAGGACCCGCAAGCCTTCCTGCGCCACGACCTGGGGTTCCACCGGGCGGTGGCGGCGGGGTCAGGGAACCCGATCGTGGCGACCATCATCGGGACCCTGACCGAGATCATCTGGGACACCGGACGGCTCAACATGCAGGGGTTCAGCCTGCGGGAGTCCGCCCAGACCCACCGCCGGATCTACGACGCGATTCGGGCCCACAGCCCGGAGCGCGCCCGCCGCGAGATGGAGCAGCACCTCCACACCGCCCGCTGGGAGCAGGTCAAGCGGGTCACTCCAAAGAAGAAGCGGGCCGCCGCCGCCGACCCCCGCTGAGGCGGGACGCTCCGTTGCCAGCCCCGCCCCGCGGGCGGGATCGGGCCGGATCAGCGCCCCAGCCAGCCGCCGTCGACGACCAGGACATGGCCGTGCACGTAGTCGGAGGCGGGCGACGCCAGGAACACCGCCGCGCCGGCCAGGTCGGCGGGCGCACCCCAGCGACCGGCCGGGATGCGGTCCAGGATCTGGCGGCTGCGTACCGGGTCGTTGCGGAGCGCCTCGGTGTTGTCGGTGCTCATGTAGCCGGGCGCGATCGCGTTCACGTTGATCCTCGACGCGGCCCACTCGTTGGCCAGGGCCTTGGTGAGCTGGGCCACGCCGCCCTTGGCGGCCGCGTATCCGGGGACGGTGATGCCCCCCTGGAACGAGAGGAGCGAGGCGATGTTGATGATCTTGCCGGGCTGCTGGGCGGAGAGGAAGTGCCGGCCGGCGGCGCGCGCCAGGAGGAAGACCGCCGTCAGGTTGACGCTCAGCACCGCCTCCCAGTCTCCGTCCGGATGCTCCGCCGCCGGTGCGCGGCGGATGGTCCCGGCGTTGTTGACCAGGATGTCGAGCCCGCCCAGCGCCGCGAACGCCGCGCCGACGAGACCCAGGGCGAAGCCCCGCTCGCCGAGGTCCCCGACCAGCGAGATGGCCCGGCGGCCCAGGCCCTCCACCCGCTGGCGGGTCTCCTCCGGCGCGCGGGTGTTGCCGTGCACGGCCACGTCGGCGCCGGCGGCGGCCAGCGCCTCGGCCATCGCCGCGCCCAGGCCACGGGAAGCGCCGGTGACCAGGGCCCGCTTGCCGTCCAGGCGGAACAGCTCGCTGCTCATCGAGGCACGATCACTTCTGGGAGGCTTCCAGCCCAGAGCCGCCCTTCGCGTACTCGGGCTGGACGTTGACCACACCGAACTGGCGATCCACGCCCTCCCGGTGCGCCGCCATCATCCAGACGAAGTTGATGGTGCTGCCGGGAGCGGCCACGTTGGGATGGTATCCCTGAGGCATCAGCACGCAGTCCCCGTCGTGCACGACCGTCACGAGCTCCGGGTTGGCGGGATCGGTGTAGACGAGCTGCAGGCCCCATCCGGGGGCCGGCATGTCGATGTAGAGGTAGGCCTCCTCCAGCATGCTGGCGTGCTCGTGCGGCGGCCACGAGGTCCAGTGGCCGGGCCGGCTGAAGGTCACCCCGGCCAGGATCCTCCCCGCCTCGACGTTCTTGCCGAAGACGATGCTCAGCTCCCGCTCGGCGGAGGGACCACCGGTGACGAAGTGCAGGGCCGGGTCCTTCTTCACGTCGGCGTGGCGCACCATCTGCAGCGGGTAACGCTTCTCCACCGGGGCCGCGATCTCGGCCAGGTCGCACCCCTCGGCGCCGGGGCGAACCTCGATCTGGGAGTCGCGGGGGACGTAGAGGCCGTCGTAGGGGACCATCGGATGGCTCGCCCCCTCCGTCCCGACGGTGGCCGCACCCTTGAGACAGAGGAGCCCGGTCTCCCGGCCTTCGGTGGAGAAGGAGACGGGGGCATCGCTCCCGGTGAGGACGATGCGTCCGTAGTGCAGCTGCCGGGTGGCGCTCCGGCCGGGGACCACGGACAGGTGGCGGCCACGACGCGAGGCCGTGTCCCGGACCACGCAGCGGTCGACGGTGATCGGCTCGGGTGAAGGGCTCATTCTCGACTCCTCTCCTTCGGGTTGAAGCTCACTTGGGCGCGGCCTCGGGGCTGGGCCCGACACTGGTCTCGATCTCGACGCGGAGCGGCGACCCGAGGCGCTCGGCGAACGTCTCGAGGTAGGCGTCCCATTCACCCACGTCCTCGAACTGGCCACCGCGGTCCCAGCCCGTGCCGGCGTAGTAGCGGGCCGGCTCGCCCGGCGGCGACTGGAGAACCAGCAGCAGGTTCCCGTCGTCCTCGACGACATCGCTCACCAGGGTCGGGTCCGCCAGCACCCCGCAGCCGAGCCAGCCGTTGTCGCCGTAGCGGTCGAGGGGCTCGTAGCTGCGCACGAGCCCCCGCTCGGCGTCGCTGCGGATGAGGGCGCCCTTCTCGATCTTGGTCCCAGCGGCCCAGACCCAGCTGGTGGGGGTCCCCCCCCTGCTGGTGTAGCGACTCTCGAAGCGGTTCAGATGGCTGCCCGCGTCCAGGGTGACCCGCTTGGTCTCGACCACACCCGGATCGGCACCCTCCCACAGCGGGTAGTCGAGCTCGAAAACCAGCCGGATCGGGCCGGCGGCCAGCACCCGCGAGGCCCGGAAGTCCTTCGAGACCACCAGGCTCCCCTCCCGCCACAGCCCGCTGCCGCCGCAGCCGCGGGAGCGGCCGGCCGGGTAGAAGTCGCCACCCTCGCCGTGGTCGTGATGGTAGTCGTCGACCATGTACCAGTCGTCGAGGATCAGCCGGGTGGTGCGCTTGCACCAGGCGTCCACCGCGCTGCTGGTCAGCGGCTCTCGCTCCCAGGTCTCGAGCGCCTCGCCGTAGACTCGAAACGCCACCCGGTCGTTCTCCCATGCGAAGTCGTCGTGGCGCTCGCGCACGAACCGCCCGTAGACGCGGAAGTCCTCCTTCTGCGGAGCCCGCTCGTCGGTCTTCTCGAGCCTGAAGGTCCGGGACTGGTGAGGAGCGAAGTCGGCCTGGAACACCACCATCTCCGCCTTCAGGTCGTCGTCGAGGTCCACCGCCTGCGCCGGCAGCTCGCGTCCGGACGCCTCTTCGACCACCCTCACCCGACGCAGGACCTCGTCTCCCAGGGCGGCACGGAAGAGGGCGACGGGCACCTCCACCGTCTCGCCGAGGCGAGCCTGCCCGAGGTCGTTGTGGACCGCCAGCCGGACCGTGTCGGCGGCCACTGCGCCCGCCCGCGACGACAGCAACGCGAGCAGCCCCGCCCAGGCCACCGCCGCGCTCCAGGACACTCGGATCCGCATCACACCCCCCGCCACGACCGCTGGCCCGCACCCCTGTTGGGCGCCAACCCAGGCGCCCCGCCAGATATGGTAATACCATTAGGCCGCCGGGGCTACTCTTGGATAGATGAAGCGCCCCGCCGCCAGCGGGTCGCCTCGATCACTCCGGGGTCGCCGCCGGGACCGAGCTCAGGGAGCCTGGCTTCGCCGCCGGCTCGATGACGACGTTCCGGAGCAGCACCGACCCCGCACCCGAGAGAACCTCCGCCGCCTCGAGCCCCGAGAACCTGCAGTCGCTGAAGCGAATCGCGTCGATGGTGGCGCCTTCGAATCCCTGCACGTGCATCACCCGCGGGCTGCCCGTGCTGGTGACGTTCTGGATCTGGATGTTGCGGACCGTGGGAGGAAAGTCGCCCTTGGCGCCCTCCTCATAGAGGAGGTCGATCGTCAGGACGGCCTCCGTCACCCGGCCGACATCGACGTCACGCATGAAGACGTTCTCCAGCACGCCGCCGCGCCTGGCGTTCGATTTGATGCGTAGCGCCCGGTCGAGGTTCCGGCTGTCCATGGTGCACTTCTCGATGAAGACGTTGCGGACCCCGCCGGAGACCTCGCTGCCCAGGACCACGCCACCGTGGCCATCCTTCATCCTGCAGTTGCGGACGATGACGTTCTCGGAGGGGACCCCGATCCGCCGGCCGTCCTGGTTCCGCCCGGACTTGATGGCGATACAGTCGTCGCCGGTGTCGAACACGCACCCCTCGATCAGCACGTCCCTGCTGGACTCGGGATCACACCCGTCGTTGTTCGGGCCGTGGCTGCTGATCCTGAGGTCCCGGAGGGTCACGTTGGTACAGAGGACGGGATGCACCTCCCACATCGGAGAGCGGACGATCCTGACGCCCTCCACCAGGACGTTTCGGCAGCGGTAGAGCTGGATGAAGTTGGGGCGCAGGTAGTGGCCAGCGCCGAAGACGCGGTCGGCGACGCGCACCCCGCTCTCGCCCATCTCGAGGAGCAGCTCCCGCGAGGCTCGCTGCCTGGGCGGATCCGAGCCGCGCCTGTCGTTCCAGCCCCACCAGGTCTGGAGGCTCGCCCCGCCGTCGAGGGTGCCCGGGCCGGTGACGGCGATGTTCTCCTGCTCGAAAGCGTAGATGAGGGGCGAGTAGTTCATCAGCTCGACCCCCTCGAAGCGCGTCAAGACGACGGGCAGGTACTTCTCGGGATCGCCGGAGAACTCGAGGGTGGCGCCCTCCGAGACGTGGAGGTTGACGTTGCTGCGGAGATGGACGGCGCCCGTCATCCAGTGGCCGACGGGCACCACCACCCGTCCGCCCCCCGCCCGGCTGCAGGCCGCCATCGCCTGGCGAATGGCCTGGCTGTTGTCGGGCGCGTCGGGCCGTGCGCCGAAGTCGGCGATGGAGAAGTCGCGATCGGGGAACTCCGGGGCGTGGATGCGGGCGAGGATCGCCTCGGCGTCGCCCCAGCTCTGGGCCCCCGGTGGGCTGGCCGGGTCGGCTGGGGCCCTCTCCAGCTTCTCCGCCACGCTCTCGCCCTCCACGGCTCCGGAAGCAGGAGCCAGCATCAGGATCAGGGCGATGGTCGCCGAGCTGATCGCGAGCCAGCGAGGTTGGGACCTGGACAGCTTCATGGGGCCTCCTTGTCGTACCGAAGCATCGCCGGCTCCAGGGCCGACCGGCCGCAGGTCGATGACGTTTCGATCTGCGCAAGGGTGTGGTAGCGACGAGATGCCGTCAAGAGGTGGTCTTACCAAGTGTCTGTGTTCCGGCCGCAACCCGGTGCGGACGATAGTGGAAAGACCATTCTGGTGAGGCGAGACGACGGCGTCCCCGGGAGATGATCGGCCGTCGGCCTTGCGCCGCGGCGTTTGTCCCCCGACCTGGGGGGCACCGGTTGGCGCGAAGTCGCCAAAAGGCCGGCCTGGAGCATGGGCTCCGGCCCGAGAGCTTGACATCGCGCCGCCGAAGATGATACCGAAGGGGCTCGAGGCGTCGGGAGCCCGACTTCATATCGGGTAGACCTTTTGCGAGAAGGGCGCTGCAAATGGTTGTCCAATAGCGGACCGATCGTGGCCGGGTCATGGGGGACGGGATGAAGGACACCGCCGGCATCAACCGCTTCCTGTTGGAGAACCGGATCCGGATCCGGGACAACCCGGCGATCTCGCCCGACCTGTGCCTGGACCC
>CAZNNH010000059.1:0-32368 GCA_964574335.1 uncultured Acidobacteriota bacterium
GACCGCACTGAATCCGGTCGCCGCTTTCAAGCGGGGGGCTGCCGCCCCCCGAGCCCCCGGACACGAACACCCCGACCGCACTGAATCCGGTCGCCGCTTTCAAGCGGGGGGCTGCCGCCCCCCGAGCCCCCGGACACGAACACCCCGACCGCACTGAATCCGGTCGCCGCTTTCAAGCGGGGGGCTGCCGCCCCCCGAGCCGAACACGTCTAGACCAGGGTGATGTGGTCCCCTTCGCGGGCCACGAACGCGTCGCTCCAGGCCTCGCGCGCCTCGAGCTCCACCCGGAGCATGAAGTCGTCCTCGTGGTCCGGGTCGTGGTGGAAGATCGCCAGGCGACGGGCGTGAGCGGCGTGGCAGAGGCGCATCCCCTCCTGCCAGGTCGAGTGGCCCCAGCCTCGATAGGTCGGGAACTCGTCGTCGGTGTAGGTGCTGTCGTAGATCACCAGATCGGCGCCCTCGATCAGGTCCAGGATCTTCTGGTCCGGCGTGTCGATCACGTGCTCGGTGTCGGTGACGTAGCAGAGCGACTTGCCCATGTAGTCGAAGCGGTAGCCGGTCGCCCCGTTCGGGTGGTTGAGCGGCACGGTGCGCACCACGACCCCGCCGTCGAGGCGGAAGGTGTCGCCGGCCTGAAAGTCCTCGAACTGGAGATCGGCACGCATGGTCTCCAGCGGCACCGGAAAGGTGGGCTGCATCATCTGGCCTGCCAGCACGTTGCGCACGCCGCCGGAGTGGTAGAGGTGGCCGGCCCGCACCCGCAGGGTGTTGCTCGGGCTGTAGCCGGGACGGAAGAACGGGAAGCCGTTGATGTGGTCCCAGTGGGTGTGGGTCAGCAGCAGGTGGGCGAAACGGACCCCCTCCCTCTCGAGCTGGTGGCCCAGGCGTCGGATGCCGGTACCGGCGTCGAGGATCAGGAGTTGGTCCCCTGCCACCACCTGCAGGCAAGCGGTGTTGCCCCCGTAGCCCACATGGCGGGGCGACGGACAGGCGATGCTGCCCCGGACCCCCCAGAAGCGAACGCTGAAACCCATTGTCTCGATCTGTCGCGCGCCGCCTCCACGCAGCGCATCCCGCCAACTATACTTCGTGTCGGCTCTGATTGGCTCGTCGATGGCGACCCTGACCTTGATCCGACCGGACGACTGGCACCTCCACCTGAGAGACGGGCCCCTGCTCCGGGCGGTCCTGCCCCAGACCACCCGGTGCTTCGCCCGCGCCCTGGTGATGCCCAACCTGAAGCCCCCGGTGACCCGGGTGGAGCAGGCGCGGGCCTATCGGGAGCGGATCCTGGCGGCGCTCCCGACGGGCGCCCACTTCGAGCCGCTGATGACCCTCTACCTCACCGAGGACAGCACGCCGAGCCAGGTTCGAGAGGCCCGAGACAGCGGCCTGGTGCACGGCTTCAAGCTCTACCCCGCCGGGGCCACCACCCACTCGGAGGCCGGGGTGGGGCAGCTCTCGCGCTGCTCTTCTGCCCTCGCCGAGATGGAGCGGGTGGAGCTGCCGTTGTTGGTGCACGGCGAGGTCACCGACCCGTGCGTGGATGTCTTCGACCGCGAGCGGGTCTTCCTGGAGCGGGTGCTCGAGCCGCTGGTGCGCGAGCGCCCCGGCCTGCGGGTGGTGCTCGAGCACATCAGCACCCGCGAGGCGGCCGAGTTCGTGGCCGGGGCGCGCCCCGGCGTGGCCGCCACCGTCACCGCCCACCACCTGCTGCTTTGCCGCGACGCGCTGTTCGCCGGGGGCCTACGCCCCCACCACTACTGTCTGCCGGTGCTCAAGGGCGAGGAGCACCGCCGGGCGGTCCTGGCCGCCGCCACCAGCGGCAGCCCCCGCTTCTTCCTGGGAACCGACAGCGCGCCGCACCCGAGATCGGCCAAGGAGAAAAGCGGCGCCGCCGCCGGCATCTTCTCGGCGCCGGCTGCGCTGGAGCTGTACGCCGAGGTCTTCTTCTCGGTGGGAGCGCTTGAGCGCCTGGAGGCCTTCGCCTCCTTCCACGGGGCCGACTTCTATCGGCTACCGCGTGGCGTGGAGACCCTCGTCCTCGAGCAGGGTCCCTTTCGGGTCGCGGACGAGATCCCGACCGACACCGGAGAGGCGGTGGTACCGCTGCGAGCCGGCACGGAGGTGACCTTCCGGGTCAGGGCTCGAGAGGGATCGCCTCCTCGATCAGCATGATGGGGATGTCATCGCGGACCGGGTAGAGGTACTTCCCGTCCTCGCGCACCAGCCCCTCGCTGATCTCCTCGCTCACCTTCTGACCGCCTCGGTTGGTGGCGCTGCCCGCACGGATCTTCTGGTTGACCCTTTCCAGGACCTCGGCGCCGGCAAGCCGGACCGGCGTCTTGTCCTCGGGGCAGGCCAGGATCTCAAGCAGCTCTTCGTTGACCATGCTTCTCTCCCGGCAGCGCGGAGCACCGGCTCACGCCGCACCTCTTCCGCGACATTGTACGTCGTCAGTGGGCGGGGCCAAGCAGCACCGCGTTCATGAACAGAAGCTCCGTGGCCTCGGCAAAGGCCCGGTAGTTGGGGTCCTCGGCAAAGGCGATCAGGTGCCCCTCGCCGATCGGCTGGTGGATCAGGTAGGCCTTTCGAGCCAGCATCGCGCGCGAGTCGTCGAAGGTCAGGCCGCTGGCCACCAGCGACTCCTCGTCGACGTAGAGGCCCACGTTGTGTCCCTTGTCGAGCTTGATCGGCGTGAAGACGCGCCGGCTGTCGACGACGACCTGGATCTCGCCATCCGTCCCCGCCGAGAGCCAGTGGTCGAGATCCAGCTCGACCCGCAGCAGCGCGCCCGGGGTGGTGGCCGGACGCTCCCGCTCGGGCCGGATAGCCTCTTCCAGGTCGAAGGGGTGCTCGCCCTCGCGTGGCTTTCTGGGCTCGGCCTTCTCCTTCTCGTCGTCCTCGCTCTCGGGGCGGCCGTCCCGCAGCTCGGTGGCGGCGTCCAGCAGCCCGACGTCCTGGCGAGCCGCCCACCGTGAGGCCTCGCCGAGGGTCACCAGCGTCCCGCCGTCGCTCACCCACGTCTTGATCCGGGCAACGTCCTTCTCGCCGAGCGTCTCCTGGTAGCGACCGGACGGCAGCACCAGCACGTCGAAACGGGCCAGCTCCACCTGGGGGAGGGTGGCCACCCGTACCGCGGTGACCGGCTGGCTGAAGCGCCGCTCGAGCACGAACCGGGCCCAGCCCGCCGACATGGGCCAGGTGGGCTGGTCCCAGGCGAGCAGCACCCGAGGCGCCTTGAGCGGCCGGACCTGGTTGCTCCCCAGGGAGATGCCCTCGTCGACCCACCCCGAGTCGACGGCGTCGACGCGCATGTGGTGGCGCTCGGCCAGCGCCGCCAGCCGCTCTCCCAGGTCGGCGCCGTTGTCGCTGGTCCGGAACAGGACCGCACCCGCGCCGTACTCCCGACCGTTCAGCTTGAGCGGCTTGGCCGCGCTGCGCGCCTTGAGACCGGCCTGCAGGGCGTCCGCCACACCGCCTGCGGCCGCCGAGCTCCAGGGAACCAGGTATCCCACCCGGGCCGGGGCGAGGGGGCCGGCCGGCTCGGGCTGGCCGGCAAACGGCGTCTGACGCGCGGCGACGGAGCGAGTGGCCTCGACCGTCTCGACATCGTAGAGAAGAGGCAGGCTCCAGCCGCTCATGTCGTAGATCTCGTCCCGTTGGCGCCGCTCGACACGATCCCGCTGTCGGCGCACGAAGTCCGGGTCCATCGGGATCTGGGTCGCGAGCAGGTTGCGAACGAGACGGCCGGATGGCTGGGCGAGTGGGACCACGAAGGTCCCCTCCGGGAGGGTCTGGTCGCCGAGCTTCGCCGCGGTCTCGGTGCGCCGGACCTCGATCCCCTGGGTGATCAGCAGCCGGGCCAGGGCCTCGGACCTCGACGGGTCGTTGCCGGGGGGGAGCAGGTACTCGACGACACCGGTGCGTCCCTCCTCGGCCGCGGAGCGCCGGTACTCGAGAAAGTCCCGCAGCAGGCGCTCGCGGTTCTGGGCCGCCGTCAGCGCCGTGGTCAGCGCCGCGGTGAAGTGCTGGACCACGCCTTGGCGGAAGGAAAGCTCGGTGCCGTCGTGACGCCGCACCCGCAGCCCTCCTGCCGAGGCCTGCTCGTAGGTCATGCCGATCGCCCCCTGGAACATGGGCCAGGACTCGCCGTAGCCGGGGTAGAACGAGTCGAACACCTCGCGCACGAAGTAGGCGAAGCCGCGCTCGTCGAAGCGGGCGGCGTTGGCGCGCCCGAAGGCCTCCAGCCAGGAGTGCTGCTGCGGGGTGATGTGCGGGTTCTCCGGCACCGCCGGGGGAGCGAAGTAGTAGCTGGCCTCGGACCCCATCTCGTGCAGGTCGACCACCACCTGCGGGTACCAGTCCAGGGAGACCCGGACGCGACCCGCGGTCTCGGGCTGGGTCTGGGCGAACCAGTCCCGGTTCATGTCGAACAGGTAGTGGTTGTAACGGCCGCTGGGCCAGGGCTCGTCGTGCTCGACCGAGTCCGGCTCCGGGTCGGGCGAGGCCGCCCTCGACTGCAGGTAGTGCTGGAGGAAACGGGTACGGCCATCGGGGTTCTGGAGCGGGTCGATCAGGAGAATCGTGTCCCGCCGGATCAGGTTGGCGGCGGCGTCGCCGCGCACCGCGAGCAGGTGGTAGGCCAGCGCCAGGGTCGCCTCGGAGGACGAGATCTCGTCGCCGTGCACGGCGGCCATCAGCCAGACCACCACCGGCAGCCGTGTCACCAGGCCCTCCGCGTCCTGCTTGGACAATGGCCGGGGGTCGGCCAGCCGCTTCAGGTCGGCCTGGAGGGCGTCGAGCTGAAGCATCCGGTCCGCCGAGCCAATGACCAGCACGTGGAGCGGCCGGCCTTCCCAGCTCTGGGCGTACTCGACGAGGCGGGTCCTCTCCGGCGCGGCACGGGCGAGGGCCTGGAGATAGCTGGTGATCCCCTCGGCCGAGGTGATCTCGTCGCCGAGGTCGTGGCCCAGGATCTGCGCTGCGGTGGGGATGGCGGGATCGTATTGCGCCCCGGGCCAGAGCTCGGGGGTCGCCAGCAGTGAGGCCGTCAGCAGCAGCGTCAGCATTTCCAAACCCCTCCCCGGTTCCTGAGCCGGACACGCGACCGGCCAGGATTCTATCAGCGCCGCCCCGCTGCCTGTCGGCTTGACCGCCTGGGCGGTTTCGCGCACCATCCAAGTTGAAAATGGTTTCCAATTTTGCGCGCACGCAAACCTTGCCGGTGCCCGGATGGGGATCGAGGTGCTGCCAGAGGCGGTTCGATGGTGGCCGGTGCCTGGCGTCAAGCTATGGTCATCGAAGGGGTTACTCGAGGAAGCAGCGACTCGACAGGGGCCGCGGGCACGCGCCGTGCACGGAGGAGACGGCGTGAGCCAAACGCTCGGACGGATACCGGTCGGTGGCGACGCCGTGGTTCGACGGGTAGGTTGCCAACGCCCCGTGGCCCGCCGCCTGATGGAGATGGGCCTGCTTCCGGGCACGGCCGTCCACGTGCTCCGTCTGGCCCCGCTGGGCGACCCGCTGGTGCTCCAGGTCCGCGGCTCGACGCTCTCGATCCGGCACGCCGAGGCGCTGGAGGTCGAGGTCGCGGATCTCTCGGCGGCCTCGAGCGCGGGATGAGCCAGGCCCTGGCGGCCCGCCCCAGCCGAGCGCGGCGCGGGCAGAGGTCGGTAGTCCTGGTGGCCGGCAACCCCAACGCCGGGAAGACCACCGTCTTCAACGCGCTGACCGGAGCCCGGGCCAAGGTCGGCAACTACCCGGGTGTCACCGTGGCGCGGCGATCGGCGTCGCTGCGGCTGCCCGACCACGACGCGGTCGAGGTCGTCGACCTGCCGGGCACGTACTCGCTGTCGGCGCGATCCCGCGAGGAGCAGGTGGCGGCCGATGCGGTGCTGGGTCGCGGGATGCCGCGGCCCGATGCCGTGCTGGTGGTGGCGGATGCCACGGCGTTGGCCCGCAACCTGTACCTGGCCCTCCAGATCGTCGAGACGGGGGTGCCCACCGTGCTCGGTCTCAGCATGGCCGACGAGGCGCGAAGGCTCGGTATCGACATCGACCCCGTCCAGCTCTCGGAGCAGCTCGGCATCCCGGTGGTGCCGCTGGTGGCAACCCGCGGCGAAGGCGTCGAGGACCTGCGCCGGGCCCTGGTGCAGGCTCTGGCGCCGGACCGGCCTCCGAGCCCCATCGAGCTGGAGCTGTCCGAGGACCTGGGCCGGGACGTTCAGGAGGTCGAGCGGGCGGTCAGGCTCTGGCGCTCCGGCGCCTCAGCCCGGGAGGTCCGGGCCTGGGCGCTGTGGGCCCTGCTCTCGATCGGCGGCGACGAGCTCGAGGGCATTCCCGACCCGCTCCGGCGGGTGGTCGAACGCCTCCAGGCGCGGGCCTCGGCGGCAGGCCGCGACCTCGACCAGGAGATCATCGAGACCCGCTACCGCCGCATCGACGCCGTGGTGGCCGGGTGTCTACAGACCCGCGCCGGGGTGCGGCGGCGCACCGAACGGATCGATGCCGTGCTGACCCACCGGGTAGGCGGCTTCGTGGCCTTCGCAACGGTGATGCTGCTGGTCTTCGAGGCCCTCTTCGCCGGGGCCGAGCCGGCCATCGAGTGGGTCGAGGCCGCCATCACCGGGCTGCAGGCGCTGGCGACGGCTCGGCTGCCGGCGGGACCGCTCACCGACCTGATCGTCCAGGGCGTGATCGCCGGCGTCGGCAACGTCCTCGTCTTCGTCCCCCAGATCGCGCTGCTGTTTCTTTTCATCGGCCTGCTCGAGGACTCCGGCTACCTCTCCCGGGTGGCGCTGGTGATCGACCGGGTGATGGGTCGGGTCGGGCTGCACGGGAAGGCCTTCGTGCCCATGCTCTCCGGATTCGCCTGCGCGGTGCCGGCGGTCCTGGCCACCCGCACCATCGAGAGCCGGCGGGATCGCCTGCTGACGATGGCGGTGTTGCCGCTGATGTCGTGCAGCGCGCGGCTCCCCGTCTACGTGCTGATCAGCGCCGCCGTCTTCGATCCCCACAGACAGGTGCTGGGGGGGCTGAGCGTCGGGGCGCTGGTGCTGCTCTGCCTGTACCTGCTGTCGGTGGTGATGACCCTCGGTGCGGCCACGGTGCTGCGCCGCACCGTTCTGGCGGGGCCCCGGCCGGCGCTGGTGCTCGAGCTGCCTCCCTATCGGCTGCCGACGCTCCGCAATCTCCTGACCAACACCTGGCAGCAAGTTCGGACCTTCCTGGTCGACGCGGGCACCATCATCCTGGCCATGACCATCCTGCTGTGGGGCCTGCTCAGCTATCCGAAGCTCGATCGGGCCGCGGGGCGGTCGGCGGCCGGGTCGTCAGTGACCACGGCCGTCAGCATTCCGAGCCGGGCAGGTGAAGAGCTGCGGCACAGCTTCGCGGGACGCCTGGGCCGGGCGATGGAGCCTTTCCTGGCCCCCCTTGGCCTGGACTGGCGCATCGGGATCGGCGTCCTGGGCGCCTTCGCCGCCCGCGAGGTCTTCGTCTCGACGCTCGGCATGGTCTTCGACATCCAGGACGCCGACGAAGGGAGCCAGCCGCTGCGGGCGGCCCTGCGGCAGGCGCGCCGCGCGGACGGCTCTCGCCTGATGACGCCGCTCTCCGGCGTCTCCCTGATGGTCTTCTTCGTGATCGCCTGCCAGTGCATGAGCACGCTGGCCGTGCTGCGGCGGGAGTCGGGCTCGTGGCGGTGGCCTGCCTTCGTCTTCACCTACATGACGGTGCTGGCCTACGGGAGCGCGCTTCTCGTCTACCAGGTCGGTCGGGCCCTCGGCTGGGGTCTTTCGTGAGCGGGCAGGAGGTCGGCATGGCCCTGGTGCTGGCGGCGGCGATCGCCTACCTGGGCCACCGCCTCGGGCCGAAGCGCAAGCGCCACGACTGGGCGCCGCTACGCCTCGCGCGCGGCCCGCTTCGCACCGCGCCTCAGAAGCCGACCTGGGAGCCGGCCGAGAAGACGAGGCAGCTACGGCCGACGGCAGGCTCGAAGGCGTAGGCGAGGTCGAAGCGCACACCGGCCCGGGTGGTGGTGAGGCGGTTGCGGCCGACCAGCAGGCCGACACCCACGTTGGTGCGCAGGTCGCCGAGCGAGAGCGCCCGGCCGGCCGGCCAGGCGTAGCCCGAGTCGACGAAGGCCGCGGCTCCGAACGACGCGAGCTGGAAGACGTCGTCGAGCACGAACAGGCGCAGCTCGCTGCTGAGCAGAAGCGACCGGTCACCTACCCACTGGCGGACCTCGTGGCCGCGCAGCCCCTCGTCGGCGCCGAGCGTGATCTGGGTCTCGGGGTCGAGGCGGGTGCCGTGCCGATAGCGCAGCAGCACCAGCAACAGGCGGCGCGGGGCCAGCTTGTTCAGGTAGTCGACGCGCAGCTCGCCGAGGCCGTTCTCCAGGCGCCCGCGACGATGGCGGCCCGACCACGCCGCGCGCGCCCACAGCAGCCCTCGTGAGCCGAGCCGGGCGCCGGCGGCCTGGGACAGCTTCAGGAAGAGCACCCGCCCCGGCTCACCACCCGACGCCGGGGTCGACAGGCCCAGCGAGATGCGGCCATCGCTGCCGAGGTTGAAGTCCTCGACCGCCTCGAAGCGGTTGACGTGGCTGAGGGAGACGAAATCGTGGTGAACCGAGCGCAGCCCGAGCTCCAGGATCCCGAAGCGTCGGTGGTCCCCGGCCACCTGGTCGTCGCGGTGCCGATAGGCAACGTCGACCCTCAGCGCGCTCTGGTCGCTGCGTCGCACCGTCCGTGCCAGCTCCAGGTCCCCGGCGCGAGAGACGTGGCGCAGCTCGGCGACCCGCTCGCCATCGCTGTAGAGCGGGTCCTGCTGGTCGAACCCCTCGATCCGAGCGCCGAACGACCAGCGGTCCTGGAGAGAGAAGAAGGGTCGGCCCAGACGCGCCTCCCCACGGCGGCCGTCGGAGCGGTCCGAGTAGGTCAGCGACAGGCCCAGCGGCGAGCCGGCCAAGCGCGGGTCGGCCAGGGCAAAGAAGGTCTCTTGGCGGTCGAGGTCGGCGCGTCGCGAGACCTCCACCCGCTGGCCGCGGCCGAGCAGGTTCTTCTCGGAAACGCCCACGCTCCACAGCGTCCGGCGGCCCACCTGGGCGAAGCGTACCTCGGGGCTGGTGCTCCAGGCGTCGAAGGTGCGAACGTCGACGTCTCGGTCACCTTCGTCGCCGTCGGCCGCGGGGCGCGCCTCGACCCGAGCGTCGCGAAGGAAGACCAGCGCGCGCAGGTTCCGCTCGGTCTGGGCCAGCCGCTCCGGGTCGAGATCGTCGCCGGGCGCAAACAGGAGCTCGCGGCGGATCACCTCCTCGCGGGTCTGGACGTGGAGCCGGTTGGCGAGCCGCAGCGGCCAGGCCCCCCCCGCGTCCTCGACGTCGAACACCGGGTGGGAGAAAACCGCCACGCTCCGAACCCGAACAGGCTCCGCCGACCCGGCCACCGACACCAGTAGAAGAAACGGAAGAAACGGGGTCAGGTCTAGACTTTTGACTTTCGCGATGGTGCCCCTCTCACGAGAGTGCGCCCATCATCCCACGTAGTGCTCGCGCGACGTGAAAACCAGTATTCTGTCCCCGGGTTTCCCGGGTTTCCGACTCGGGTCGGCACTCGCTCGATGTGAAAACTAGTATTGTGTCCCCGGGTTTTCCGGTTTTTTGGCTGCCTGGGCGAGGCTCTCGAGGAGGTCGGTGGGTTGCCAACCGTTGCCTCGGAAGAGCGCGGCCAGGCGGCCCTGGGGATCGATGACCGCCGTGCGCAGGTTGTGGACGAACGACCCCTGGTCGGCCTGGTAGTCGAGGCCCACGAAATCCGCCAGCCGCCGCACCTCGGCGGGGTCGCCGCTGGCGAAGGTCCAATGCCGAAACGGCGGCCGGGTGTATCGCCGGGCGTAGGCCGACAGGACCTCGGGGGTGTCGTGGCCGGTGTCGAAGCTGACGGAAACGAGACGGGTGGCAGCGAGCAGCTCGGGCTGGGCCGCCAGCCGCCGCTCGACCTCGGCGAAGTGGTGGCTCATCCGAGGGCAGTAGTCGGGGAGTGGGCAGCGCGTGAAGAAGAACGTGAGCGCCACCGCCGAGCCCCGTAGGTCCCGGAGCTGCAGCGGCTGGCCGTCCTGATCGACCAGGCGCACGTCTGGGACCTGGGTCCCGATCTGCGGCTCAGGGAGGACCACGGCGTCCGGCTCTTTAGGGACCGGCAGCCCCCACGCCACGATCTCCACCTGTTCCAGCCAGGATTCGTCGTCGGTCACCACCAGCACCGCCCGAATGCCTTCGCCCGGGCGCAGCTCGGCGGCAGCCGCCTTGTCGCGCACCTCGAAGGACATCGTCATGGCGGGCATGAAGCCGGGGATGTCCTCGTGGGCGACCCGTGCCCGCGCCCCTTCTTGCTCGACCTCGAGCACACGCCCCTCGAGCGGGTACCGCCGTTCCTCGGCCGGCGGACGCGTACAGGCCACCGCCAGCAGCAGCGACGCGACCACCCATGACCCACGCATCCCGGCTCGGGCGTGGTGCCGGGCCGTGACCTCCTTCACCGCAACCACGGCGCCGTCGATGTCGGCGCAAACGCTCTCCGGCTTCGGGAACGACATGGCGACGTTGTCGAGCTCGAACAGCTTCTGCATGAGCCCTCGCGAGAGCATCATAGGCGGTCTCTGCGGGACCTGGCCGTTTCTTCGATGCTCAGCATGGGGATCCGGATCGTCTCCGCCGAGAGCCACGCCCGGCGAGCTGGGCGGCGCGCCGGGCGCCCCTGACCAGCCCGTGATGGGGGACGCTCCAGGGGCCTCGGAGACCCCATTCCCGCGCCACCGCGGCGAGCAGGCCGCCGAGGCCGGCCCGCAACAATCCCGCCTCGACCAGCCGGCGGTAGCGCGCGTGGTGGAGGGCGAACACCTCCAGCGGCCCCCGTCCTTCCGGTGGGCTGAGCCAGGCGCGGTGTCTCCACCTTTCCAGCCGGCGTGTCCGCACCGCCCTCAGCCCCTCGACGACGTCGCCCGGGATCGGGGCATCGAGCAGATCGCGGAGCCCAGCCAGCGCGTCGTGCGCGGCCAGGGTCAGCCGTCGCCGCCGAGCTTCGGCAAGCAGCCGGTCCCAGGCGAGGTCCCCCCCGCGCATCACGGCCCACGCGTCGGCGACCCACTGCAGCGAGGCGTCCGCGCTCCAGCGCATGCCGTGAGCCACGACGTGGAGGAGCTGGTCGGCGGGATCGAGGACGCGGCTGGCCAACCCGGCCAACCCGGCGGGGCGAGCCCGCTCCCACAAGCCGGCCTCGCCTGCCGCGTCTTCGGCGTCCTCGAGCAGGCGCCAGTGCAGGTCGAGGGGCGGGCTTCCCTCGCGCGTGAACGGTGCCGAGTGCTTCTCGGCGAGGGTCCAGGCGTCCGGCCTGGGCTCGCCAGACCAACCAAGCGTAGCGAGCCGCTCGAAGGCGGCGCCGGCGTCTGCCGAGCGGACCAGGACGTCGACGTCGGCCATGGGGCGCAGGCCGAGGTCGTCGTAGTAGGCGGTGACGAGGGCAGCCCCTTTGAGCAGGAGCGTGGGGATCCCGTCTTCCTCGAGCCCCGCCACGGCCGGCGCCGCACCCTCCAGGAGCAGCAGGTTCCGGTATCGGATGACCCGGCGCGTCGCTCCGAGCTCCAGGATGCGGGGGTCATGGGTCCCGAGCCTCTCGAGACTCCGATGAAGCAGCGGGAGCAGGGGCCGGACCGAGGGCGGCCAGCCGGCGCTCCCGGCGAGCTGGCAGTACGCCTGCCAGGCTTCCCGGGCGGGCGGGCCGTCGAGCATGCAGGCCCGGAGCAGCAAGCCCGTCTGGTGGGCGTCGAGGTCCCGCAGGCCGTTCACTGACAAAGAATTGTAGCCCCGGCGACGGAATCTGGCGTGGCGCGTGTCGAGGCTGCAACGTGGAGAAGGTGGGAGGAACGCCCAGGCCCTGATTCCGAGCGTCAGATCCTCTACGGCTCAGTAAGCTAGCGGCATATCGGCGCCATGGGGACGACCGCTCAGCGCGCGGCATTACTCTTGCATCGGTATGAACACCAGGGGGTTGTACGGAGATCGACCCCGGCGTCGAAACGGACCGGTAACTCCCAGAGCTGCTATTACTTAAGGTCGCCGGGGCCGAGCGATCGAGGACCACGCGAACCGGGAGCAACAATGCCGAATCCAGGAAGCCGGAAGATCGATCCCAGACGCTTTGGCCTCATGGCATTGGGTTTGGCGTTGTGGGCCGCAGTCCCCGCGCAAGCCCAGCGTGTTCCGACCGGCTATCAGGAGTACTTCGTGCTGGGCCGCGAGCAGCAGGTCTGGGACATGCTCTGGACGGTGGCGACTGGCGAGGGGCAGGCCAGCTTCGACAACTCGGGGGCGTACATCAACGGCATCAACTCGGTGGTGAGCGCGACGGCCTCCGCCGACAACCAGATCATCTACTACGACCACTGGGAGGATGGCCTCGATCCCTGGATCGACGACCCGGTCGGCAACCCGGTGCCCCAGGGCACGACACTCGTGATCGGCGACGGCGACCCGGCCAACGGCGATGCCTGCACCTTCAATGCGAGCGGGTGCGGAGTCGACCTGCTCGCGAAGGGCGACTACGTCAACTTCCGCTCGGACCAGGGTCTGCCCGGCGTCACGCCGAACCCGAACCCCAACGGCAGCTGCCAGGGGGGACTTCCTGTGCCGGGCATCCCCAACGATCCGGCCAACTGGATCTGCTCGGTGCCGGTCAATCCACGCGGGACCGTCATCCGCTTCGACGGGGGTGATCGGATCTTCACCAGCGGCGGCCCGCTGGCGCTGGTGCACCCGATGGATCCACTCTCCCCTTACATCGGGGGCGCCACCGAGATCATCTCCCGCCAGACCGTCGCCGAAGCCACGTCGTACTCGATCCCGGTCGGCGAGAACATCTACGGTGGGGACGGCAGCGTCACCGAGCCCTTCAAGTACGTCTTCGTCGACCTGGTCGCTTTCGAGGACGGAACCCAGGTCTTCATCGACAGCCCCGGGGCCGGCGGGGGCACCGTCTCCTTCACCCTCGACCGCGGCGAGCACTACAGCTCGCGAGGCTTCATCGAGGAGAGCTCCGCACCGGCGATCAGGATCAACGCCGGCGCCAAGGTGTCCACCAGCGCCCCGATCGCGGGAATGATCTTCAGCGGCGGGGACGGCAACTTCGCCACCCGGATCTACACGCTGCTGCCGGACCGTATGCACAGCACCGACTACGTGACCACGGCTCCGGGTGACGACCCTGCCGTTCAGACCTCACGTCCGCTGAACCTGTACATCCTCAACCCCGACCCGTACAGCGCCATCGACGTGACGGTCACCGACACCGTCGGCTCGACGACGATCAACATCCCGGCCAACTCCCAGCAGAACTACAGGACCGGCACGGGCCGATTCGTGCCGAACCTCTCCACGGTGAGGCTCACCTCGAACCGCAACTTCTGGGGGGTCAGCGCCTACGACCACAGCTCGCCCAGCAACGACTGGGGCCACTCCTGGCTCGCCAACCGCTTCGTGACGGAGAACTACACGGTCTCGTACGCGCCGGGCGTGACCAACCCGGCCTACCAGTCGCTGCTGGCACAGCGGCTCGCCAACGACCCGGCCTGCACGATCCCGCCGGCTGGCCCCGGCGTCTGCGACACCCTCAATCGCTCGCCGGTGTTCGTCGCGGCGACACAGGACAACACCCTGGTCCAGGTCGACTTCGACAACGACGGCAGCTACGACGTGATCGACTCGAACGGCGACGACTATCCCGATCCTGCCCCGAGACCGAACAACACCTACGTCATCAACGCGCTTCAGGCGCTGCGCATCTACGACCACACCGACTACGACAACACCGGAACGCTGATCGTCACCAACAAGCCCGTCGCCGTGGCCTATGGCCAGGACACGGACCAGGCCACGGGCCCCGACCCGATCCAGGACACGGGCTATGCCGTCTATCCCACCAACCAGCTCTTCCTCGACCCCGTCCTGACGATCGACAAGGACGTCGACACCACGACGGTGCGCACGACGGGAGGTATCGCGACCTACACGCTGACCATCCGAAGCTACGACTTCGGCCCGCTCGACGACCTGCAAGTCTACGACCTGCTGCCGCCCGGCGTTTCGTCCTCGGATTACATCCCCGGCAGCACGCTGATCACCTACCCCAACCTGACGCAAGACACGACTGACCCGACACTGGGCACGGGTCGCCTGGACTGGAGCCTCACGCCCAGCCCGTACACGCTGCAGGCCAACCGGACGTTGACGGTCCGCTACTCGGTGAACATCCCGGCGGCCCCGGGCGATACTCCCCGGCTGCTCACCAACGAGGGGCACGCCGTGGCGACGCTGGGCGGCAGCACCTTCGAGCCGTTCGCCACCGCCAAGGTGGTCCAGACCGACATCGTCCTGCAGAAATCGGCGAGCGCGACCGCGGTCGGCGCCGGCGACGTGATCACCTTCACGCTCAACGTCTGGAACCTGGGCCTGCCGACCGAGACCAACCCGGTGATCAGCGACGCGATCCCGGCGAACGCCACCTACTGCGATTCGACCACACCGGTCCCGCCCGGGGGATCGGCCTGCACCGACCCGACCACTGACGGGCCCTTCGACACGGTGGGCTTCGACACCGCGCAGAACGCCGTGGTCTGGACGCCCTCCGGGGGCAGCTTCGCCCCCGGCGGACCGTACGTGTTGACCTTCGACGTCCGGGTCAACCCGGCGGTCGCCGAGGGCACGCCGGTTCCGAACCGGGCGGGCTACGAGAGCACCGAGACGCCGTACTTCCTCTCCAACCAGGTGGAGCCAGTCGTGGTGGGGCCGCTCCTCGAGATCAGCAAGACCGGGCCCTCCATCCTGCGCCCCAACGAGGTCGCGACGTTCACGATCACGGTCAGGAACAACGGCGCCGCGCCCGCCACCAACCTGACCATCGTCGACCCCTTCCCCGCCAACGTGACCTACGTCCCGGAGTCGATGGAGTGGCAGCTCAACGCCAGCCTGCCCCAGCAGATCACCGACGCCGCGGACGGTGACGAGGGAACCGCCTTCGCCGACCGGGTCGAGTTCGTGCTCGGCGTGCTCGGCCCCAACGAGGACGTGGCTTACTTCGAGTTCAAGGTGCGGGTCAACGCCGGCACCGCCGGCCAGTTCGTCAACAACCAGGCGACGGTGACCTCCGACGAGCTGGTGCCGACCGACACCAACCTGGTCCGGATCCCGGTCTCGGGGAGCGCCAACTCCGACATCACCGGCCACGTGTTCCTGGACACGGACGGCAACGGCGTCCAGGATCCCGGGGAGCCCGATCTCGCCAACATCGACGTGGTGATCCAAGATGGCGCCGGCACCCAGATCGTCACCACCGACGCGGGCGGCGACTACCTGGCCACCGTGATCCCCTCGTGCTACAGCGACGTCTTCACGAGCGTCGCCTACAACGGCAGCAACGGCGTCTTCGACTGGAGCGGCAACGCCTGGACCGAGTTCGGGACAGTGGCGGACGGCGACCCCGCCACGCCCCAGCTCTACGTCAGGACGGACCCGCTGACCGTCTACGGCAACAGCCTGCTGATCGAAGGCGGCCCCGCCGCCTCCGACCGCGGCTTCACGCGCGCGATCGACCTGAGCAACGCCGGCGTCTTCGGCGTGGGCAACACCACGCTGTCGTTCAACTACCGGCGCGTCTCGCTGGAAGCGACGGACGTGGTGACCGTCGAGATCGACTACGACAACGACGGGACCTTCGACGACCTGGTGGGCACCTACACGAACGGCACGGACGCGGCCTGGCAGACCGCCAGCTTCACGCTCGCCGCGGGCTCGCTACCGGCGAACCCGGTCGTGCTGCGCTTCTACGGCACCAACTTCAACTTCAACAACGACAACTTCTACGTCGACAACGTGTCAGTCTGCGGCGGCTCGGTCACGGCCAACGTCGACGAAAGCGACCCCGACTTCCCGGCCGGCGCCGTGCTCACGACCGGCAACGACCCCCAGAGCATCGCGCCGGTGGTCGGCGGCACGGCAGCGGCGACGCCCGTCGGCTACCAGCCGCCCCCGCTCACCTTCACCAAGACCTCCGACGCCGCCGGCCACGAGGTCTTCCCGGGCCAGACCATCACCTACACGCTCTCGGCCACCAACACCACCGGCACCACGCAGACGGGCGTGACGATCAGCGATCCGCTCCCGGCGGGGACGACGTGGGTCCCCGGAAGCACCCAGATCCCCCAGTCCAACCTCCGGGTCAACGAGTACCTCATCCTGAACACCGCCTTCTCGGGCAACAGCTACAACCTGACGTTGGCGCAAGCCCTGGCGCCCGACTACTTCGCGATCGTCCAGGGTTCGGACGGCGACGGGTCCAGCCAGCGGGGGCCCGACGAGAACTACGCCTCCCTGACGGCCGACCCGTTCGGCACCGGGCAGCTCGCGGCCTCCGGCGCCGCCGACGTGATCACGCTCACCCGCCACAGCTCGGTGGACGGCTGGTTGGGCGTGGTGACGGTGGTCGAGTGCCTGAGCGACTGCGCCACCAACGGCTTCAACCTGCTGGATGTCCGGCGGGTGACCCACACGGGCAACACCACCGCGGGCAACGACAACGCGACGGTCGGGTGGACCGACATCAACCAGGTGATGTTGCTGGGCGGCTTCAACGGCGCCGGCTGCGACACTGTCGACCCGGACGCCGCCGACACCAACACCTGCCATGCCCGCATCTGGCCCTCGGGCGGCAACCAGATCAACTGGACCCGCAACGGGCTGAGCGCCGGCGCGTCCACCGCCACCAGCACGGTGATGGTGCTGGAGTGGGGCTCGGCCTGGACGGTGCAGCGGAGGAGGATCCAGGGGAACAACGGCGGCGACGGTGCCGACGCGGCCGGCGAGTACAACACGGCGGCGATCAGCTTCGTCTCGCGGGCCAACACCTGGGTCTGGGGAACCGGCCACACCAGCGCCAACGGCCTGGGCAACGCGGCCGAGGGGGTGCTGCTGACGCTCGGCAACGGTGTGGTCCAGAACGCCACCGAGGGCCTGGTGGCGGCCGGCATCGAGTATGCCGGCAACAACCTGGACCTCGAGGTCTACGCGCTGACCCACCCCGACCTGGGCGTGGACTACGCCTTCAAGACCGACGGTGACGGGATCGCGCTGACCGTCGATGTCGCGGTGCCGGCGCCCGGCAACCAGCGTATGGCGCTCTCCTACAACGGCCAGAACGGGACCGGGCCGCTCTACCCGCGGCCGATGTTCTCGGCCCGGTACTTCAACGACACCACGATCCGGCTCCAGCGCCGCTACAGCGGCCAGGATTTCCCGGCCTGGGTGCAGGGGATCGACTTCACGGGGATCGCCTCGACCACCGCCCCTGCCTCGGGCGGCACCCCGCCCAACCTGATCGTCGGCGGCGATGGCGTCACGATCGGCCCCGGCCAGACGCTGGTGGTGACCTTCCAGGTGGTGGTGGACGACCCGCTGGCGAGCGGGATCACCCAGGTCACCAACCAGGCCACCCTCGACACCGACCAACAGCCCGCCGTCAACGCCTCGGTCACCGACGACGTGGTGCGGCTGGGAGTCACGGTGGAGCCCAACAACGGCAACTTCGTGATCTTCACCGGCGCTCCGCAGACGCGCACCTACAGCCACGTGATCACCAACAGCGGCCAGTCGCCGGACTCCTACGAGATCACCGTGGACGGCGAGCTGGGCCGCCGGATCGAGCTGATCGACACCGACACCGGCGCGGTGATCGCCACCGACACCGACGGCAATGGGACCTGGGACGGGCCGGGCGCCTCGCGCGTCAACACCGGCGTGCTGGCCCCGGGCGAGCAGGCCTACCTCGACATCCGGGTCACCATGCTGGGGACCGACGGCCCGGGCACCCAGGAGACCTCCACCCTGATCGCGACGTCCGATCGCAGCCCGCTCGGGTTGCTCGACTTCGCCACCGACGAGACGAGGGTGGTGGGTGCCGCCGGGACGGTCGCCCTCGTCTCCGACCAGAGCGGGGTGGTGGCGGCGGGCGGCATCGTCGCCTACACCCACTGGATCTACAACCTGACCGGCTCCCCCGACACCTTCGACCTGACCGCCTTCCCGACCCTGGCCGGCTGGACCTCCCAGGTCTACGATGACACCAACGGCGACGGGGTCTGGAACCCGGCCGACGACGAGCTGATCGCCAACACCCGCCAGCTCCCGAGCGGGGGCTCGCAGACCTTCTTCATCGTGGTGACGGCCGACGCGGGAGCGACCAGCGGGCAGTCGGACGTCACCCACGTCACCGCCCGCTCGCGACTCGACCCGGACCTCTACGACGCCCTGAGCGATACCACCACGGTGGTCCCCGCCACCACCCACGATCTGAGCGGCGGTGACACGCTGCTGGTCCAGCCGGGCGACGCGTGCCCGGCGGTCTCCCCTTCCGCCGCGCTCTGCCCGACCTTCCCGGGGACGATCAAGAACCTTCGGGCGGCGGCCGACCGTTTCGAGCTGTCGATCACCGCCTCCGCCTTCTACGGCCGCGACGGTCTCGACCACCCGACCCAGCTCTGGATCGACACCACCGGCGACGGCGTGGCCGACACCCGGATCGCGGAAGACACGGATGGCGACGGTGACTGGGACTACATCGACCCCGGCTACAACTCGGATATCGACTCCACCCCCGACGTTCCGGTGCCCGGCAACGGCGAGCTGGCCTACGAGCTACGGCGGCCGGTGGACCCCCTCCAGGGGGCATCCCGCGACCCGGTGACGCTGACCGCGCAGTCGCAGGCGACGGGCGAGGTAGACCGCATCACCGCCACCAACCTGCTGGCGGCCGCGACGCTGGCGGTGCTGTCCGGCTTCGAGGCACGGCTGGTCGATGACCAGGTGCTGCTCGAGTGGACGACCGCCTCGGAGCTGGGCACCGCCGCCTTCGAGCTATTCCGCAAGGGACCCGGCGACGCCCGCTTCGTCAAGATCACCGACGACCCGATCCCGGGGCTGGTGACGGCCCCTCAGGGGGGGACCTATCGTTTCGTCGACCCGACGGCGGCCCCGGGCGATACCTACGCCTACCGCCTGGTCGAGCTGGAGGTCTGGGGCTCGGCGCGGGAGGCCGGTGAGTTCATCGTCTGGATCGACCCCGACGGAGCCGTAGCTTCTGCCTCTGCAGACGAGCTCGCAGCGCTCCAGGCGGGCCATAGCGAGAAACCGCACCGCAGCCTCCGAAAGGTGCTCCGGCTGGCCGCGCTGGCGGCCACGCGGGCCGCCGGCTCGCGGCCGGCCCTCGCCCAGCTCGACCGTCTCACCTTCAAGGTTGGCGTGCGCGAGCGAGGGCTCGTCCATCTGAGCGCCGCCGAGATCTCGGCCACCACCGCCCTGCCGGTCGACTCGGTGGCGTGGCTTGCGCGGCGCGGCTGGTTCGACGTCCGCAACCTGGGACGGCCGGTGTCCTGGCAGCCGGACCCGCTCGGTGACGGGATCTACTTCTTCGCCGAGGCGATCGACAGCATCTACACGAACGACAACGTCTACTGGGTGAAGCTGGCGATCGGCCGCAAGGTCAAGCTGGTCGCCGGCGACACGGGACCGATCCGGCCGGTGACCGGAGCCGGCTTCCCGGAGCATCTCCACCTGGAGCAGGAGGCGTACCCGGTCACGTCGGTGGTCGACGACCCAGACAGCGACTTCTGGTTCTGGGACTACTTCTACGTAGCCAAGAACCCCGCCACCAAGAGCTACACGCTATCCACGCCGGACCCGGTGGCGGGTGGGCCTGCCAGCCTGACGGTGCGCCTGCTCGGCCAGTACGACTCCGAGGCCACGCCGGACCACCACGTGACGATCCGTCTCAACGGCACGCCGATCGGCGAGACGAGCTGGGACGGCGCGGTCCGGCACAGCGTCGAGCTGAGCTTCGACGCCGGGCTGCTCAACGACGGCGCCAACACCCTCGAGCTGACCGCTGATCGCCTGCCGGGGGTGAGCTTCGACTACGTCTACCTGGACTCCTTCGACATCGCGTACCAGCGGGCCTACCGTGCCTCCGGTGACGCGCTGCTGGCCCCGGCCAAGGGGCTCGAGACCCTCAGCGTCGACGGCTTCACCACCGGGGAGGTGGTGGTGTTCGACGTGACCCGGCCCAATCAGCCGCAACGGGTTCGGCGGGTCAAGCTCGAGGACCTGGGCGGCCAGTACCGGGCCAGCTTCCACACCCACCCCAAGCACACCTACCTGGCCACCACCCTGGCCGCCGCGGGAGGGCATGAAGGTTTCGTCCTGGACACGCCCTCGAATTTGCGGGCACGGCGAAACGCCGCCGAGTACGTGGTGATCGCCGGCCCCGGGCTCGAGGAGGCGGCCGAGGACCTGGCCGCGCTACGGCGGGCCCAGGGGCTGACCGCGCTGGTCGCCCCGGTGGTGGATGTCTACGACGAGTTCAACCACGGCATCGTCAGCCCGTGGGCGATTCGCGACTTCCTGGCCCACGCCGTCAAGCGCTGGAGGCAGGCGCCCCGTTTCGTGGTGCTGCTCGGCGACGGCAGCTTCGACTACAAGGACGCCATGGGCCTGGGCGGGAACCTGATCCCGCCACCGATGGCCCGCACGCCGGAAGGCCTCTTCACGTCGGACAATCGGATCGCCGATCTGGAGGGGAATGACGGCGTGCCGGAGGTGGCGATCGGTCGAATCCCGGCCCTGAGCCTGTCGGAAGCCGCCGCCTACGTCACCAAGCTCGACGCCCGGGCCGCTGCCGTCGGCACCTGGAGCAAGGACGCGTTGTGGGTCGCCGACAACCCGGATCAGGGCGGGGAGTTCTCGCACGACGCCGACCGGCTCCTCACCGGCCTACCCTCGAGGTACCGGCCCCGCCGACTGTACGTCGAGGAGCGGGGCGCGGTGTCGACCCGTCAGCAGTTGCTGCGGGGCGTGGGGGATGGCGCCGGCCTCGTGAACTACCTGGGTCATGGGGGGATGGATCGGCTGGCCGATGAGGGCCTGATGCTCACCGCGGATGTCCCGCTGCTCGCCAACGGCCCACGGTATCCTGTGATGCTGACGCTGACCTGCGTGGTCGGACGCTACGGCCTGCCCGGATTCGAAGGGTTGGGCGAGGCCCTGGTCCTCCAGCCGGACGGCGGCGCGGTGGCGCTGTGGGGGCCGACCGGGGCCTCCATGAACCTCGACGCGATGATGATCGGAGCCGGGTTCCTGCGAGCGATGGCCCGGGACGGCGAGGTGCGGATCGGCGTGGCTGTCCGGGAGTCGCTACGAGACTACCTGGCCGAGGGCGGCGAGCTCCCCTATCTCCCCTTCATCTACAATGTCCTGGGGGATCCGGCGGTCGAGGTCGCTGCTCCCGCTCCGTGAGGTATCGGATGATCGGCTGTGCCGAGTTGACCGACGCGCAATGGATGAGCCGTTTCCGGGAGCGCGTCACCACGCGCCGTGTGCCCATCTCCGGCACCTTCGAGCTCACCAGCCGCTGCAACCTCAAGTGCGTCCACTGCTACCTGGGCCCCCAGGAGGAGCAGTGGAAGAAACGCCCCGAGGAGCTGCCCACCGAGCGCTGGCTGGCGCTGATCGACGAGATCGCCGAGACGGGCTGCCTCTACCTGACCCTCACCGGCGGCGACCCGATGGTCCACCCCGACTTCGCCCGGATCTATCGTCACGCCAGAGAGACCGGCCTGGTGGTGACCGTCTTCTGCGACGCCATCCTGGCCCGGCCGCCGATCATCGCGCTGTTCGAGGAGCTCCCGCCAGCGGTCGTCGAGGTGAGCCTGTATGGAGCGACGCGGGAGACCTACGAGGCGGTCACCCGCGTCCCCGGCTCGTTCGCCAAGTGCCTGGCGGGCATCCGCCGGATGCTGGACGCCCGGCTGCCCGTCAAGCTCAAGACGGTGCTGATGACCGTCAACAGCCACGAGGTCGATCCGATGCGGCGGATGGCGGAAGGTTACGGGGTCCCTTTTCGGATCGACAACGCGATCTTCCCCTGCCTGCCGGACAACGACCACTCGCCGCTGCGACTGCGGGTGTCGCCTGAGGAGGCGGTCCACCGCGAGCTCTCCGACGGGAAGCGGCTGTCGCAGTGGGTGGAGCACCTGGAGTCGCACGCCGACGTCCCGCCCGAGAAGGGCCTCTACCGGTGCGGCGCGGGTGTCACCAGCTTCTACGTCGACCCGTTCGGCAACGCGTCACCGTGCCTGATGACCACCCAGTATCGACACTCGTTGAAGGAGCGCGCCTTCACCAGCTTGTGGGGGCGGGAGCTTCGCCAGCTCCGTAGCCTGGAACCTCGCGAGGGATACGCCTGCAACACGTGCGAGATGCAGGTGGCCTGCGGCGGCTGCCCCGCCTTCAACTTCCAGGAGAACGGCGCCGAGGACGTCGCCTCCGAGTACGTGTGTCAGACGACGCGGCTGCGCTGGAGCACGATCCAACAGGCCCGCCGCACCGGACAGACGGTGCTGCCGGCGATCCCCGGACCTACCGGTCGGCCGCCTGCCGACGGCTGGCGGCCGGTCCGCCTCGAGGCGCGGCGTCGGGGCCACACAAGCACGGAGCCGGTGGAATGAACGAGCGTCCAACAACCGACCACGCCAAGCTTCCCTACGAGAGGCCAACCCTGCGCAGCATCAGTCTCGCTGCCGAGGAGGTGCTTGCGGTCGGCTGCAAGCTCCCCGATGGTCCCGGCGGCCCGATTGGGGCCAACTGCACGGCCTCTTCCTGCTTCGCTCCCGGCTCCTAGTGGCCCAGGTCGGCGTCGCGGTCACCGCCATCAGATGTCATGGCGGGACTGGAGCCTCTTGACCTCTCCCGTCTTCAGGAAGAGCCCGGACCTGGTGCGGCGCGAGATCGCCGAGGAGACGATCCTGGTTCCTTTCCGTGGCCAGCTCGCCTCCCTCCAGCAGATCCACGTGCTGAGCCCGGTCGCGGCACTCATCTGGGAGGAGATCGACGGCTGCCGGGACCAGGAGGCCATTCTTCAGGCGGTCCTGGACCGCTTCAGCGTGAGCGCCGAGCAGGCCCGGCGGGACCTCGAGGCTTTCCTGGCCGAGCTCGAGGGAGCCAGGCTGGTGGAGCGCGTCGAGGGCTCGGGCGATCGCGGGTGACCGAGGTGCTGGCGCTCGAGATCGCCCGGGTCCGCCTGACAGTCTCGGCACCCGAGGGGGTACGGATCGCCACCCATGACCCGCTCTACGTGCCGTTCCTCGTGCCGGACCGGGAAGCGGAGGGGCTGGTCCAGGTCTCGGTCGTCCTGGATCCGTCGGCACTACCGGACACCTCCAAGCTGGAGCCGCTCTTCGAGACACGGCACGGCTGGCGGGCCTCACGCGACGGTGCCGAGATCGTCTTCGAGCACTGGATGGGCGCAAGGCGGGATCGGCCGTTGTGGGTGGCGCGCCTCGATGCAGGGGGAGATCGTGTCACGGTGCTCCCTGGCCCCGACCTCATCAGACGTGAGGCCAGCGCTACGGTGGTCGACAACCCGCTCCGCTATCCGCTCGATCAGCTCCTCCTGATGCACGTCCTGCCGGGTCACCAGGGACTGCTGGTCCACGCTGCCGGGGTTCGGCTGGGCAGCTCCGCCCTGGTGTTCCCGGGGCGCTCTGGGGCCGGCAAGAGCACGTTGTGCCGGTTGCTGCTCGGCCGCCGGGACCTGGTCGGCCTGAGCGACGACCGCATCGTGGTCCGCCGGATCGGGGAGGCGTTCACTGCCTTTGGCACGCCTTGGGCCGGGACCGAGGGCGTGGCCCGCAACCAAGGCGCCGCCCTGCGGGCTTTGGCCTTCCTGCAGCAGGCCCAGGAGAACCGCCTCGAGCGCCTCGCCCCGAAGGAGGCGCTCGACCAGCTCCTTCCCACCACGTCGGTCCTCTGGCACGACGCCAAGCGCTCCAGCGAGGCCTTGTCCACCTGTGCCTCCCTCCTCGACCAGGTGCCCGCCTACCGCCTCCACTTCCGGGACACCCCCGACGTCGCCGACCTCCTGGGGTCAGGTCTAGACTTTTGACTTCCGGGATCCCGGGCCAAGCGCTCCTGCGGCCACGGTGTCACCTGGACGTCGCGACACCCTCAGCCACGCGCCGGTAGGCGCGGACCAGCGGGCCGAGCAGACCGAAGCGGGACAACAGGGCGATGCAGACGCGCTCCGGGCCGAGGCCGAGCCTTACCCGCCGTCCAGCGCGCTCGACCTCGGCGACCCTACCGAGCACGTCCTGGAGCGCCGCCGGCTCGTCCGGCGCGGGCGCGCCGTCGCCGCGCGTGACCCACCCACCAGAGGCGCGGCCCACCAGCCTGTGCACGCGCATCCGAGTGCCGAGCCGACTACGGGCCACCACGTCGCCGAGCCCGGGCGGTCCGCCCCCGAGTGGGCGCAGCGTGACGATGTCGCCGCTCCGGATGAACGGGGACATGCTCCAGCCGGTGACCTCGACTCGAACCGACTTGCCCTCCGCCAGCAGGGCGCGCAGCAGGGGCTCGGTCCAGCGAGAGTCGACCTCGCTCGTTGCCTGCCGGGATGGGGCAGGCGAAGACGAAACGACCTGAGACGGCGACCTGTCTCCCGGGCGCTCGGGCATGGAAGCCTGGCCCGTCATCCCGAGAGCGTACGGGCCCGAGGCCGCGGTGACCCGAGCGAACCGGGAGGCAGCCTGCCGGGTCCCGACCTCGAACCAACACCCAGGTGGACCGCCGGGTGGCGGGGCCGGGCGACCGTTGCGAGCCGCACGCGTCCGATCGCCTCGGCCAACCTCACCGAAGCCGCTCCTCCACCACCGCCCGGACCTTGTCGTCCAGCCCCTGATCCTTGTCGATGCGGGTGCCGAGCCGGAGGTTGGTGGAGATGCGCGGCACCCCCGCCGCGTGCAGCTCCTGGTGGACCCGCTTGAGCGCGGCGAAGACCACGTCGTAGTCCCCCTCGATGTTGGTCCCGTAGGCGTGGAGCTTCACCGGCAGGCCGGTCTCGGCCAGGATCTGGTGGGCGCGTCTCACCTCTTCGCGCACGCTGACCCGCCCGGTGAGGGGCACCACGCAGATGTCGGCGATCACCTTCACGGCTCACCTCCAACGCTCTCCGTCCTCAGCGGGCCCGCTTGCGCCGGGGGCGGTCCGTGCCCCCGACGTCGCGGGGCAGCACCACCGCCATGGCGTCTTGCAGTCGCTCCACGACCTCGGCCGAGACGAAGCGGAACTCCTGCAACCGGCGCGGGCGGGCCTTGCGGACCGCCGCCAAACACAGGGCGTCGGCGAACACCAAGTCCGCGGCCGGGACCAGGCGTCGCCACTCGGCGGCGGCCTGGAGCAGTCGGGTCTCGACGTGGATCTCGTCGCCCCGCAGGCTCCTCATCAGCACACCGGCGAAGGGAAGCACGCTGGGGGCGTGAGACACCACCAGGACGATGGAGCCGGGGGCGAGCTTGAGGATCGCGGCGCGATCCGGCTCCGAGACCTCCAGGGTGAGGACCTCCTGGGCTCCACCCGGCACCAGGTGCCGGATGGTCTCGGCGTGGAAAGGGAGGGAGAACGCCAGCGCCCCGGACAGCAGCGCCGGGTTCCCCGAGAGCTCGTCGACGGTGCAGGCCGAGGCCCGCACCGGCAGCGCCTGACGTAGCTCGTGGACCAGCAGCTCCCCCATCTCGGGGACCGGATCGACGACCACTATCCGGTCGGGAGGCGCGGCAGCCAGCCAGCGCTCGACGGCGGCCCGGATCTCGGCCCCCGAGTAGCCCCTGCGAAACGCGGCGTGCAGGGCCACCCGTATCATCTCGTCGAGGCCATGGGCCTCGTCCAGGGGGACCGGCCCTCGGAGTCGCACGAAGACGCCGGACCCTCGCCGCAACTCGACGTGGCCGGCCGCCTCGAGCTCCTGGTAGGCGGCCGACACGGTGTTCGGGTGCAGCTCGAGTCGACGGGCGAGGGCGCGGACGCTGGGGAGCTTCTGGCCCGGGCCGAACGCGCCGGCCAGCAGCTTCAGCTCGAGCTGGATCACGAGTTGGTCCCGCAGGGGGATCCCGCCGCGGCGGTTCAGGATGATGTCCATGTCGCTTCCGGACTCTCTGACGAGTGAGGATTATGGCATCCTTCGCCGGTCTGGAGAGATCGGCAGGGCCACCCCGGCTGGACTTGACCGGGTTCTCCCCGCGGGCGTCCTGAGCCCGAGGGTGTCCTCTAGAGAGGAAACCCGTATTGTGTCCCCGGGTTTATTCGCCGAGGACCTGGACCAGGAGGTCGCGGCGGTGGCGGCCCTTGCGGTGCTCGAAGACATAGAGGCCCTGCCAGGTGCCGAGGGCCAGCCGCCCCTGGTGGATCGGGATCTGCTCGGAGGTGCGGGTCAGGGCCGATCGCACGTGGGCGGGCATGTCGTCGTCACCCTCCGCCACGTGGATGAAGAGGGGGTCGCCATCCGGGACCAGCCGGGAGAGGAACGCCTCGAGGTCCCGTTGCACGTCGGGGTCGGCGTTCTCCTGGATCACCAGGCTGGCCGAGGTGTGCCGGATGAAGACGGTGCAGAGCCCCTCGGCCACGCCGGACTCCTGCACCACCTCTCCGACCGGGTGGGTGATCTCGCACAGCCCGCGGCGGGTGGCCAGGCTGAGGCTCCTGGTCAGCAGCCTCATGACGCTTCGGCCGCCGCATCCCCTCCCCAGGCCTCTTGCTCGTAGCCACGCACGGTGTGGTAGATGGCCTCGTCGAAGAACAGCCCCACCAGCCGCTGCAGCTCCTGCTCCTGGTAGAGCTCCACCGCGGAACCGACCAGGCCGCAGTCCCTCACGTAGGCACGGAGATGGTGCTTGGTCAGCAGCAGCGCCTTGACCACCTGGGCCAGCGGGATTTTTTCCCGGCTGCGAGTCCGGCCCAGCTTGCTGTAGGCGGCGGCGACGGCACCCTCGGTCCCTTGGTCGATCCAACGCCCGAGGTTGCTGTAGACACCGTAGACCCGGGCGTGCAGCTCGCTGTCCGAGAACTGGCGGTAGGAGCTCGTCAGCGGATGCCGCCGGAACTCCTCCAGGACGCCCCGGGTCAAGTGGTCGGCATGGTCCTCGATCATCTTGACGAGGCGGGCGGAGAGCATCGTCATGGACTTCCCCTTTCTTGGTGGATACCAAGACGATAGCAGATGCTTCGGGCGCCTGCCAGGCGGGGACCCCGTGGCCTCGTCCCCAGCTCAGGACCCGGCTGGCGGCTCGGGCACGACCAGCAGCGAGGTCAGCCGCGTCGGGTGCTCCTTGGCCACCGCCTCTCCGTGCCGGGCCAGCAGAAGCTCCATCGGCGCCCTCATTCGGCCAGCAGCTTCTCGGCCGTCGTGAAGTGGGGCTCGACATCCACCGGCACGTCGCCGAGCCGGGCCAGCACACGCTCGACCTCAGGGCGCACGACCGCCCGGCGCTCGATCAGCCCCGTGGCCTTCGCATGGCTGCCTTCGGCCTGGATGGTGAGGATCTCGCGGGTCAGCGCCTCGACCGCCGAGGCGACCTTGGATGGCTCCACCGAGAAGGTCCCGTCGGGGCGCACCACGAAGGCCCCGGCATCCAGCAGGCTGTTGAGCTGGATGGCGACGCCGCGGCCGTGGGCCTCGTTGAGGCCGAAGCGGATCGACCGGAAGCTGGAGGCCAGGAATGTGACGTACATGCTGTCGACCAGCGAGCGGTCGAGATGGCCGTGGTCGGTCAGGTATCGCAACGCCCACAGTCCGGAGATGTCGGCCTTGGCCTCCTCGAGGGTTCCGTAGGTCTCCTTCAGCTCCTGACGCGGCGTGGTCCTCCGTCCGTCCACCTCGATCGCCTGAGGCCCCAGGCCGTGCATCAGCTCGTGCATCAGGATGTGGGTGAAAAAGGCCTCGAAGGAGACCCGGCCCTGGTCCTCCGGGGTCAGGGCGATCCGGGCGATCGGCAGAAGCACCGTGTCGAACTTGGCCTGCGTGACGTTGCGCAGCATCACTCGCTTGGCGCCCTTCTCCCGCACCACCCGCTCGTCGTTGGGGAGGTTGAAGGCGGCAGTCTGCACGCCGCTGTTGGCCTCGCCGCCGGTGAACACGACGTTGACGACGCGGATCGGCGCCAGACCTCCAAGCTTCGGGTTCCGATGGCGCGCCTCGACGGGCAGGTGGTCCTCCAACTCCTGGAGTCTCCCCGCGAAGTCCCGCAGCTTGGCGGTCTCGGCCTCGTCCCGGACGGTGATGAACGACTCGAAGGCGGCCTTGGCCCCGAACCAGCCGTCCTCGTACGTCTCATAGGGACCGATGGTCGGCTCGATGCTGGCATCCAGCCCCATCCAGGCGAGGTCGCTCTCGTAGTAGTCGTTGGACATCAAGGCGGCGGCCCGCTTCAGGAGGAAGTCGCGCAGGGTCGGCTGGCCGGTCAAGGCCGCCGCCGCCCGGAGCCGGGCGGCCACCAGCGCCAGCTCCCCTTGATACTCGACGCTGTAGGGGACGGCGACGATGGCGCCGGCGGCATCCCGGCGAATGGTGGTGAAGAAGCCTCGGGCCGCCGCCGCCGCCTCTCCCGAGAGGCCTTCGAACCAGGACTCGATCTCGCCCTTCTCGGCGCCGGGCGGATAGAAGTCGGCCTGCGGCGGCTTCTCGCCGACACCCGGCAGGAAGGGGGTGTCACCGTCCAGCCTCGACCACGGCCCCCGGTTCAGCAGGAAGTAGTGGAGGCGGGCCTGGCCGAGGGGCGAGCGGTCGGCCACGAGCCGAAGCAGCAGTGCCTCGTTGCCGGCCCAGACCTGGCGCAGATAGAGCCCGTCGAGGATCCGCGATGCCTCGATCAGCTCCACCAGCACCTTTCGCTCGCTCTCGGGAAGCGTCGAGATGTCGGCCCCGATCTCGACCGGAGCGAAGCGGCCGGCCATCTCGGCCAGCCGCGCCGCGTCCGGGAGCGCCGACGCCTCACCGGCGTCCGTCACCGACGCCCCCAGCAGCGAGGCCGCCGCCAAACAGACGGCCCCCACCCAACCCAGCAGGTCACGCTTGCCAACCACAGGATCACCTCCATCCCTCTCTTTCGCCGGGGTCGATGATCCGGTCGCGCCGCCGGCCTGTCAACCGCCGCCGCCCCCCGCCCGCGGTCAGCGACGGGGAGAAAGCTCGAAGCTGACGTCGAGGGCGGGGGCGCTGTGGGTGAGGCGGCCGATCGAGATCAGGTCGACGCCGGTCTCGGCGATGGCTCGGGCGCGCTCGGCGGTCACGCCGCCGGAGGCCTCGGTCAGCGCGCGGCCGGCCACGATTGCCACCGCCTCACGAAGCTGCTCGAGGGTCATGTTGTCGAGCAGCACCGCATCGACGCCGAGCCTCAGCACGCCCTCGAGCTCACCCGGGTCTTCGATCTCGACCTCGATCTTGACCAGGTGGCCGACGTAGGCGCGGGCGCGCTTGACGGCCTCCACCGCCGAGCCGGCGATGGCCCGGTGGTTGTCCTTGATCAGCACGGCGTCGTCGAGGCCAAAGCGGTGGCTCGCTCCCCCGCCGATCCGGACCGCGTGCTTCTCCAGGGCGCGCAGCAGCGGCGTGGTCTTCCGGGTGCAGACCACCCGGGTCGGAAGACCCTGGAGCGCTCGCGTCACCTCGCGGGTGAGGGTGGCCACGCCGGACAGGTGCCCCAGCAGGTTCATGGCGGTGCGCTCGGCGGCGAGCAGGGCCTGGGCGCGCCCCGCCACCTCGGCGATCACCGTGCCGGGCCCGACGTCTGCGCCGTCGCCGGCAATGTGATCCACCCGCGCCTCCGGGTCGAGAAGCTCGAAGGCCCGGCAGCCGGCACGCAACCCGGCCACCCGCCCCGGCGCACGCACCAGCACTTGCCCGGTGGTGGTCAGGTCGACGGGCACGATGCCGGCGCTGGTCACGTCGCCCGCGCCGCCGAGGTCCTCACGCAGCGCGGCCCGCACCAGATCTTCGTAGAGGATCGGCGGCAGCTCCGGGATCGGGCTCATTCGCAGATCTCCCCGGCGGCACTGGCCGGCGGCCGGGCCCTGACCAGGGGAGCGGTTGGGCCGGCCGCCTCCGGGTCGTAGCGCCAGAACAGCCGGTGGCGCCATTCCTCGCGCGGCTCGGGATAGTCGGTCCGGTAGTGAGCGCCACGGCTCTCCCGTCGGAAGAGGGCCGCCGCCGTCACCAGGCGGGCCACCGTCAGCAGGTTGGCAGTCTCTCCCTCGGGAGCCGGGCGAAGGGCCTCGAGGCTGGCCAGCGCCGTGCGCAGGCCCTCCTCCTCCCGAACCAGGCCGACGCGCTGCCACATCAGCCGCCGGACCGCCTGCTGGCGCTCGGCCTCACCCGAGGCCGCTCCCGACGGCTCGAACCCGACCACGGCGCGGCCCAGCCAGTCACCGCCACCCATGGGCTCGGCGCCGGCCACGTCGCGGCCCACCCGGTCGCCGAACACCAGTGCCTCGAGCAGCGAGTTGCTGGCCAGCCGGTTGCCGCCGTGCACGCCGGTGGCGGCCACCTCGCCGCAGGCCCACAGCCCCGCGAGCGAGGTTCGCCCGCTCTCGTCGGTGGCCACCCCCCCGATCGAGTAGTGGGCGGCGGGGGTGACCGGGATCGGCTGGCTGCGTGGGTCGACGCCGGCGCGCCGGCAGTGGGCGAACACGGTGGGGAAACGCCCGGGGAAACGGTCGCCAACGGTCCGGGTGGCGTCGAGAAAGACACGGTGCCCGTCTTGCTCCTGCCGCCAGATCGCCCGAGCCACCACGTCCCTCGGGGCCAGCTCGGCGGCCTCGTGGATGCGGGTCATGAAGCGCTCGCCCTGCTCGTCGACCAGGGTCGCCCCCTCACCCCGCACCGCCTCGCTGACCAGGGGCAGCGGGTCTAGCCCCGCCGACAGGGCGGTGGGGTGGAACTGGACGAACTCCAGGTCGGCCAGGGCGGTCCCCGCACGGGCCGCCATCGCCAGGCCATCTCCAGTGGCGGCCAACGGGCTGGTGCTGCGCAGGTAGAGGCGGCCCATCCCCCCCGAAGCCAGGATCACCCGGCCGGTGTGGAGCACCCTCCTCCCCTGCCGATCGCGGGTGAGCACCCCCACCACCCGATCGCCGGTGTGGGCCAGCTCCAGGGCGAAGTGACCCTCCAGCCGCTCGAGGTTGGGCTGGGCGCTCACGACATCGGTCAGCGCCCGCACCAGCTCGCCGCCGGTGGCGTCACCGTTGGCGTGGAGGATGCGGCGGCGACCGTGGGCCCCCTCGCGGCCCAGCAGCAGGCCGCCGTCCGGGTCCCGATCGAAGCGTGCCCCCAGCCGAACCAGCCGCTCGATGGCGCGGGGCGCTTCCCCGGTCAGCCGGAGCACCAGCGACGTCTCGCACAGGCCGGCTCCGGCCGCGATGGTGTCGTGGGCGTGCTCGGCCGCCGAGTCCTCGGGATCGCAGGCTGCGGCGATCCCCCCCTGGGCCAGGTTGCTGGCGCCGTCCTGCCCCAGCTCCCCCTTGGTCACCAGCGCCACGGCGCGCGGTGCCAGCACCAGGGCCGCCGACAGCCCGGCCAGACCGCTGCCCACGATCACCACGTCGTGCTCCCGGACCTCGCTGCAGAGATCGCGCAGCGGCACCTGGCTCACCGTCCGGGTCCTCGACCGACCTCCAGCATCCGCGTGACCGCTCGGCGCGCCCGCTCGGCTACCGTCTCGTCGATCCTCACCTCGTGCTCCATCCGCTCGAGCGAGCGACGGACCTTGGGCAGCGTGATCCGCTTCATGTGGGGACAGAGGTTGCAGGGCCTGACGAACTCGGTCTCCGGGAACTCGACGGCCACGTTGTCGCTCATCGAGCACTCGGTGATCATCACCACTCGACGCGGCCGGGCTCGGTCCAGGTGGCCGATCATCCCCGCCGTCGACCCCACGAAGTCGGCTTCGGCCAGCACGTCGGGCGGGCACTCTGGGTGGGCCAGCACCTGGATCTCGCCGAAGCTCTGCCGGTAGCCGCGGATCTCCCTGGCGGTGAAGCGCTCGTGCACCTCGCAGTGACCCTTCCAGAGGATCAGCTCGACGCCGCAGTGCGAGGCGGCGTGCTGGCCCAGGTACTCATCGGGCAGGAAGATCACCCGTGGCACAGCCAGCGACTCCACCACCTCGACGGCGTTGGCGGAGGTGCAGCAGATGTCGCTCTCCGCCTTCACCTCAGCCGAGGTGTTGACGTAGGTCACCACCGGGACGCCAGGGTATCGCTCCCGCAGCAGACGGACGTCGGCGCCGGTGATCGACTCGGCCAGCGAGCAGCCGGCGTCGAGGTCGGGGATCAGCACCCGCTTATCGGGGTTCAGCAGCTTGGCGGTCTCGGCCATGAAATGGACGCCGCACATCACGATGACGTCGGCGTCAAAGTCGCGGGCCATCCTGGCCAGCGCCAGGGAGT
>CAZNNH010000060.1:0-19253 GCA_964574335.1 uncultured Acidobacteriota bacterium
GGGGATCCCGTTCGCACAGCCCCCCGTCGGCGACCTGCGCTGGCGCGAGCCCCAGCCGGTCCTACCCTGGACCGGCATCCGCGACGCCGGGGAATCGGGCCCCCCCTGTGCGCAAAGCTCGTCGGGGTGGAACGAGAAGGAGGCGACCGCCAGCCGCGAGGACTGTCTCTACCTGGACGTGTGGACGCCGGAGTGGCCGGCCCAGTCACGCAAGCCGGTGATGGTGTGGCTGCACGGTGGCGGCAACACCGGCGGTGCCGGCGCCTCCGACCCGCTGTACGAGGGGACCCCGATGATCAGCCGGGGCGTCCTGCTGGTGATCCTCGACTACCGGCTCGGCGTCTTCGGCTTCCTGGCCCACCCCGAGCTGGCGCGCGAGTCGCCGCATCACTCCTCGGGCAACTACGGCATCCTGGATCAGCTCGCCGCGCTTCGGTGGGTGCACGAGAACATCGCGACCTTCGGCGGCGACCCGGACAACGTCACCGTCTTCGGCCAGTCCGCCGGGGGCGTCGACGTGGCGGTACTCATGAGCTCGCCGCTGGCCAAGGGGCTCTTCCACCGTGCCATCATCCAGAGCGGCGCCGCGCCCCTCCTGCCGCCTCTGGCCCGGGCCGAGGAAGCCGGCGTGCGGCTCGCCGAGAAGCTCGAGGCGCCCGCCGAGAGTGCGTTCCCGTACTTGCGCACGCTGTCCACGGCTGAGCTCCTGAAGCAGGCCCAAGGCGGCGCCTCACCGCCCGTCGACGGCTGGCTGCTGGACGCGACGCCGGCCGGGGTCTTCGCGGCGGGCCGGGAGCTCCCGGTCCCCCTGATCGTCGGGAGCAACGCCATCGAGTTCAACGGCCCGGCGTCGCCCGACGACCTTCGGAAGGCCATCGAGACGCGCTACGGCGATCTCGCCCCCAAGGCGCTCGATCTCTACGGTCTCGACAAGGCCGCCGCCCCGGCGGATCCCCGCTACGGGACGCGAGGTGACCAGTGGGCGGCGGATACCATGTTCCGCTGCCCTGCCGTCCTGATGGGCGAATGGCACAGCGCGGCCGGGAACGCGGTCTGGGAGTACGAGTTCGACCGGGCCATCCCGCCCAAGCCGACGCCGATCCACTCCAGCGAGCTGGCCTATGCCTTCGGCAACCTCTTCTCGTGGGGCAGCCAGGCCGGGGAGTACGTGGATGCGGACCGCGAGCTGTCGTCCGTCATCCAGGCCCACTGGACGACCTTCGCGAAGACGGGCGACCCCAACTCACCCGACCTTCCCGCCTGGCCGAGGTTCGAGCTCCCTTCGCGGCACTACCTGGAGCTCGGGGCCACCGGGCGCGTCGCCGTCAAGCAGAACCAGCGCGGGCCATTCTGCGAGGTGTTCGGCGAGAGCGTGCGGCGCTCCCTGGAAGAGCAGTAGCGGCAGGCGCGGCGGCGGGTCGTCTACGGCGTCTCGTCCTCAACCCCACCGAACGATCGAAGCATAGCACAGTCAGCGCCATAACTCAAGTCTTTTCAATCAGTTAGTCCGTTGCTATCCTGGCCGTCCTGATGCGCCGCCCTTTGGTGAGCACGCGAGGCGTCGGGGCCGGCGGTCCGCGCGCCCTTCTTGCTCGCCTCCTCGACACGCCCCACCTCGCCCGGGTGGTCCCGGAGCTCGACCCCGCGGTCCTGTATCGCCTCGTGCGCCACATCGGCTTGGAGGATGCCGGCGAAATCGTGACCCTGGCCACCGCGGAGCAGCTCGCCTGCATCTTCGACGAGGACCTGTGGCAAGGCGAGGGTGCTGGTGAGGAAGAGCACCTCGACGCCGACCGCTTCGGCCTGTGGCTGGAGGTGCTGGCCGAGGCCGACCCGGTGGCGGCCGCCCGCCAGCTCGCGGGCATGGACCTCGACTTCCTGACGGCCGCGATCGGCCAGCACGTGCGGGTGGACGTTCACGAATCGCTCGGCCACGGCCTGAGCCAGGAGGTGGGCCGATACACGATCGTGGCCCGACGCAGCCAGCACTGGGAGGCCGTGCTGTCGGTCCTGCGGTGCCTCGAGGAGCACCATCATGGGCTGTTCGAGGAGCTGATCCTTCGGTGCCATGGGGTCGAGGCGGAGCCCCTCGACGCCTACGAGGAGGACCCACCCGAGCCGATGACCGCGGCCGATCGGCTGCTGGGCCGACTCGCCGAAGAGCGCGAGGAACGCCGCGAGTCATCGGGGTACGTTGCGCCGGCCCAGGCCGCGGCCTTCCTGAGCCTGTGCCGTCGCGGGGAGGCCCCCACCGGATCGGATCCCGTGACCGTCGACTACTTCCGGAAGCTCGATCGTCGGGCGAGCTCTCAGAGCGAAGTCTCGGCGCCGAGGCGGGGGTCCGGTCACCGAGCCGGCGGCGGGCGCCCCGCCACCGGGTCAGTGGAGACCTGGCTCCAGCCGGCCGCCTTCGGGGAGTCGCGCCCCGCGCTCCTGCTCTCGGAGCCGGCCGCCGGCCCGTCGCTCCGGTGGATCGGCTCCGAGCTCGACCTCCTGCGACGGCACGACGCCGCCACCTACGCGCGCCGCACGGCGGAGCTCGCCTACCTCACCAACGTCCTGATCTCCGGCTGCTCCTTCCAATCGCGCCGATTCCGGCCCGCCGAGGCGGCCCGTGCCGCCCTGGCCACCTGCAATCTCGGGCTCCAGAGCCGGCCGGCCGCCGGCGAGGCGGGTCCACGCCCCGGATTCCTGCGGCGCCAGGACATGATGGTCGTGTTCCGGATCGGCTGGGGCGTGCTCCACCGCGAGGTCGTCCTCCACGTCGCCGCGCGCCTGATCGCCATCCTCTCCACCATCCACTGCTCCGACGCCGAGCTGCAGGAGGATCTGGTCGATCTCAGAGAAAGGCTGCAGGCTCAGGTGAAGGCCGGAACCCCCTGGCGGGAGCGCGACAACCTCGACGCCATCGCCATCCTCGACCCGCCCTCATGGGCCACCCTGCTGGGGCTGGTCGACGAGTGCCCCGTCGTGCCCGCCGACGCCGTCACCGCCCCGAGCCGGTGTCGAGCCCTGCGAGTCCCGTCGACGTTCGAGTTCATCTCGGAGAAACAGCAGGTCGACTGGGTGCGGGGGTTCGCAGAGTCCCTGCCCGCGAGCCTCGCCGGCGGATGAGCGGGGATTCCCGCCGGATCGGCCACACGCGCTAGCATGGCGTGTCATGTCCAAGCCCAAGGTCGCCATCCTCCGCACCCGACCCACCACCGCCGTCCCGGACTACATCCGCCTGTTCGAGCTCGCGGAAGGCCCCCGCGCCCTGGACGCCGGCGCCACCACGATCCTGAAGGACAACATCTCCTGGCACTATCCGTTCCCGTCCGCCAACACCACGCCCTGGCAGCTCGAGGGGACCATCCGCGCCCTGCGCCAACACGGCTTCCAGGACGTCACCTGCGTTCAGAACAAGACCGAGGTCACCGACGCCTTCAAGGGCGAGGACCTGAACGGCTACCGGCCGATCTTCGAGGCCCACGGCATCCCCGTCCTCTTCAACTTCATCGAGAAGGACACCCGCTGGGTGAGCTACCGGCCGAAGGCGCGGATGCTAGTCCTCGACCGCATCTACGACGGCGACATCCGCATCCCCGAGTACTTCCAGGGCAAGAACATCGTCCACCTGCCCACCGTGAAGTGCCACATCTACACCACCACCACCGGGGCGATGAAGAACGCCTTCGGCGGCCTGCTGACCCACAAGCGCCACCGGACCCACACCCACATCCACGAGACCCTGGTGGACCTCTTGGCCATCCAGAAGGAGATCCATGCCGGCCTCTTCTGCGTGATGGACGGCACCATGGCCGGCGACGGGACCGGCCCGCGGCTGATGCGGCCGGTGCAGAAGGACGTCATCCTGGCCGGCGCCGACCAGGTGGCCATCGACGCGGTGGCGGCCAAGCTGATGGGATTCGACCCGATGGGGATCCGCTATCTCAGCCTGGCCCACGAGGCCGGGCTCGGGGTCGCCCGGCCGGAGGAGATCGAGCTCGTGGGCGACGTCGACGCGGCCCAGGAGAGCTGGCACTTCCAGGTGGGGCGCTGCTTCCACCAGTTCGCGGCCTGGGTCACCTGGTTCGGCCCCACCCGCTTCCTGCAGGACGTGCTGACCCGACCGCCGATCCTGTATCTCGGTAACTTCTACTCCTACTTCTATCACGACGTCCTCCACTGGCAGCTCAAGGAGAAGCACATCTTCGAGCGCTGGCGGGTGGAGAACGAGTGGGGTCGCCTGTTCGGCGAGTACACCCAGTCGTAGACCGGCCACGGGGGACACGATCCCGAATGGGCTCTCCGGGGATTCGGGTCATGTCCCCTTGACGGTCCCCGGCCAGGGGAATAGGGTGGGGTCGAACGAAGCCGCATGTCCCGACGAAGCGCGGCCGGCCGAGACGGTGTCGCGCTTCGCCCCACGCCGAGGAGGATCGCCTCTCGATGACCCGAGCGCAAGGATCTCTTCTGGCCCTTCTGGCCCTCATCTGCTTCGCTCCCACCGTCAACGCCGCCGACGCCGACGCCCGCGAGATCGTGCGGTCCGCGTGGCAGCACTGGCGGGGGGAATCGTCCCAGGGTGAGATGACGATGACCGTTCACCGCCCCGGATGGGAGCGGACGACCTCGCTGCGTATCTGGACCCGGGGCCAGAAGCACTCGCTGGTGCGGGTCACCGAGCCGAAGAAGGACGCCGGCAACGCCACCCTGATGGTCGGCGACGAGATGTGGACCTATGCACCCAAGGTGAACCGCGTGCTGAAGGTTCCGTCATCGATGATGGCCCAGAGCTGGATGGGGTCCGACTTCTCCAACCGCGACGTCTCCCGTGCCGACACCATCGTCGATCAGTACGACCACAGGATCGTCGAAACGACGACGGAGGACGGACACGCCGTCACCGTGATCGAGTCGATCCCCCACCCGGACGCGGCGGTGGTGTGGGGGAAAGAGGTGCTGCGGATCCGCGACGACCATGTGGTCCTGGCCGAGGACTACTACGACCAGGACGGTAAGCTGGTGAAGTCCATGCGCAGCCTGAAGCTGGGTCGGATGGGAGGCCGGGCGCTCGCCATTCTCCAGCGTATGCAGAAGGCCGAGGCAGCGGACGAATGGACCGACGTGCGCCTCGACCGCATCGAGTTCGACATCAAGATCCCCGACCGGGTCTTCACCCGGTCCAACCTCAGCAACCCGCGCGACTGATGGGCCTCACCCTCCGCCTGGCCTGGCGCAACCTCTGGCGACACCCCCGCCGCACCTGGCTCACCACCGGGGCGATGATCTTCTCCAACGTCATCCTGGTCTTCATGATCTCGATGCAGCTCGCCATGTACCGGATGATGATCGACAACACGCTGCGGGCCTCCACCGGCCACATCCAGGTGCAGGCCCCCGGCTACCTCGAGGACCAGAAGATCCGCGAGACGGTGCCCGACGTCGCCGGTCTGGCCGACCGGCTTCGGGAAGGCCTGGATCTCCAGACCGTGGCCCCCCGCGCCGCCGCCTTCGCCCTCGTTTCGAGCGCCGACCGCAGCCTGGGGGTCCAGGTCCTGGGCGTCGATCCGCGGCTGGAGCCCCGGGTCTCCTCGCTGCCGGGGCTGGTCAAACAGGGGCGATACCTGGTCGACGAGGACTCCAGCGAGGTCGTGATCGGCCGCCTGCTCGCCGACAACCTGAAGGTGGGCGTGGGCGACGAGCTGACGCTGCTCGGCAGCGGGCTGGACGGCTCCTTCGCAGCCGCCGTGCTGCAGGTGGTGGGGATCCTCGACACCGGCAACCCCGAGATGGACCGGGGGCTGGCCGAGGTGCCCCTGGCCTTCTTCCAGCAGACCTTCTCCATGGGCGCCGCCGGTCACGACGTCGTGGTGATGGCGCCCGACCTGCTGCAGGTGGGAAGGACGATGGCGCGCATCACACCGATCCTGCCGAAGGGAAGCCACCTGGTGGTTCTCGAATGGGAACGGCTGATCCCCGGGCTCAAGCAGGCCATCGAGGCCGATATGTCGAGCGGCCTCTTCATGTACGCGGTGCTGATCGTGCTGGTGGCCTTCAGCGTGCTCAACACCCAGCTCATGTCGGTGCTGGAGCGGACCAAGGAGTTCGGCATCGTGCTCGCCCTGGGGGTGAGCCCGGGGGGCCTGGGACGCCTGGTCCTCGTCGAGAGCGCCCTCATGGGTCTCCTCGGGCTCGGGCTCGGCGTGCTCCTGGGGGGATCCCTGGTCTTCTTCTTCAGCCTCCATGGGCTCACCTTCCCGGGCCTCGACCAGATGGCGGGCCAGTTCAACCTGCCCGACCGCATCTACCTCAAGGTCACGGCGATCGGTCTGCTGCTGGGCCCCACGATCGTGCTGGGCGCCAGCCTGATCGCCACCCTCTACCCGATGGCGCGGCTCCGCCGGCTCGAGCCGGTGGAGGCGATGAGGACGGCATGATCGCCGGGTCACGAACCATCTTCAGGCTCGCCTGGCGCTACCTGTGGCGGAACCACCGGCGCACGCTGATCATGCTCACCGCCGTCGTCGTCGGGGCCTGGGCCATGATCTTCCTGACCGCGATGATCCGGGGGATGGTCGACCACATGGTGGCCGACGGCATACGGTCGCTCCCCGGTCACGTCCAGATCCACGACCCCGACTTCCGCCGGGACCCCAGCGTCACCAACACCTTCGAGCCGCCGCACGGGGAGCTGCGCGCGGTGCTCGATCACCCCCCGGTGGTCGCCTGGACCAGCCGGGTACGGGTCCCCGCCGTCGTCTCCAGCGAGCGCGACACCCGCGGCGTGACCCTGATCGGGATCGACCCGCAGCGGGAGCGTGACCTTTCGTTCGTGGCCGACGACATCGACCAGGGTCGCTTCCTCGACTCCGACGAGGACGACGGCATCATCCTCGGCCGGAAGCTGGTGGAGCGCCTGGAGACCGGCTTGGGGAAGCGGGTCGTGATCATGAGTCAGGACCCCGACAACGAGGTCGTGGACCGCGGCTTCCGGATCGTGGGGATCTTCCACGCCACCATGGAAGCGCAGGAGGACGGCTTCGCGTTCGCGGGCAAGAAGACCCTCCAAGGGCTGCTCCGGATCGGGGACCGGGTCTCCGAGATCGCCGTGTTCGGCAGCGGCTATCGCGACGTCGAGGGCCTCCGGCAGACGGTGGCCGCGGCGGCGGGGCCGGGCCTGGCGGTGGCCTCCTGGAACACCCTCGACCCCTACCTCAGCAGCATGCTCGGCGCCATGGACGGCTTCATCCTGGTCTGGATCGTGGTGGTGTTCCTGGCCCTCGGGTTCGGTCTGGTCAACACCCTGGTGATGGCGGTCTTCGAGCGGGTGCGGGAGATCGGCCTGATGCTGGCCCTCGGCGTGACGCCCCGCCACATCCTGCTCCAGGTCCTGGCCGAGTCGATGATGCTGCTGACGCTGGGCCTGGCTCTTGGCGACGTTCTGGCCTGGGCCACCATCCTTCCCCTCGAGGGCGGCGTCGACCTCTCGGTGGTGGGGCAGGGCATGGAGCTGTGGGGGGCCTCGAGCGTGCTCTACCCGGCGCTGCGCCTTCAGGACGTCGTGCTCGCCAACGTGGTGGTTCTGGTCCTGGGCTTGCTGGCAAGCCTGTCGCCGGCCTGGCGGGCGTCGCGATACGAGCCCGTCGAGGCGATAACGAAGGTGTGATCATGCCCGCTGTGCGCTGCGTGGACGTCTCCAAGACCTACAGACAGGGCGACCTCGAGGTGAAGGGCCTCGACCACGTTCAGCTCGAGATCGAGGAGGGCGGGTTCGCCTGCCTCTCGGCTCCCTCCGGTGGCGGCAAGACCACGCTGCTCAACGCCATCGGCGGTCTGCACGGCGTGGACAGCGGCGAGCTGTGGGTGGCCGGAAGGCGGATCGACGGCATGAGCAAGACCGAGCTGGCCCAGATGCGGCTGCGCCACATCGGCTTCGTGTTCCAGGCCTACAACCTGATCCCGGTCCTCACCGCCCGCGAGAACGTGGAGTTCGTGATGGAGGTGCAAGGGGTCGCGGCCGACGAGCGACGGGCCCGCTCCTCGGAGATCCTCAAGGAGGTGGGCCTGGCCGGGCTCGAGGATCGGCGTCCGGCACGCATGTCGGGAGGGCAGCAGCAGCGGGTGGCGGTGGCCCGGGCCATCGCCTCCCGTCCGGCCCTGGTGCTCGCCGACGAGCCGACCGCCAACCTGGACTCCGCCACCGCCGAGCAGCTCATGCAGCTCTTCGTCGACCTCAACACCCGCTACCAGACCACGTTCGTGATCGCCACCCACGACCAGCGAGTGATGGGCTACGCCCGGCGCATCGTGCGGATGCTCGATGGCAAGATCGTCGACGGGACGACCCCACCGCCGCCCGCCTGAGCGGGTGGCGGCCGCGCTTGGTCTGGCGGCGTTCGTCCTGGTCGCCCTCTTGGGAGCGACCCACCCGGTCGCAGCCGGGGACACGCGCGTTAGCCTCGGCGGCCATGTCAAGTACCGGTTCCTCGGGACGCTCTATCCGGAGGACAGCTTCTTCCGGGAGCTGACCGACAGCCCCACCCTCGACCACGCCCTGGAGCTGCGCCTCAACCTGAGCCTCGATCACGGTCCCTGGCGGTTCGACGCCGGCTACCAGGCGCTGGGCCTGGGGGGCGACACCATCGAGCTCACGCGGCAGCTCCCCCCGGCGTTCGAGGCGTTCTATCCCCGCTACCCGCAGGACCAGGCCCGCCTCGTCGATCTCACCCACGTCATCCGCGACCAGGGTCGGCTGGCGCTGGTCCAGCGGCTCGACCGCCTGACCCTCGGCTACTCCGGCGCCAAGCTGGTGCTTCGGGCCGGCCGCCAGGCCCTCTCGTGGGGCAACGGCCTCGTCTACACGCCGATGGACATCCTGAACCCGTTCGATCCCGCGGCCGTCGACAAGGAGTACAAGAACGGCGACGACATGCTCTACGGGCAGTACCTGCGCGACGACGGCGACGACCTCCAGGGAGTGGCTGTCCTTCGGCGGGACCCGGCCAGCGGTGACCTGACCTCGAACGCCTCCTCGTTCGCGCTCAAGTACCACGCCCTCGCTGGCCGCGGCGAGCTGGACGTGCTGGCGGCCCGGCACTTCGGCGACGGGCTCCTCGGTCTGGGGGGCAATCTGGGGATCGGCGGGACCGTCTGGCGTGCCGACCTGGTCGTCACCCTCGGCGACCGGAAGACGGTGCTCACCGGCGTGACCAGCCTCTCCTACTCCTGGACCTGGGCCGGCAAGAACTTCAGTGGCCTCGCCGAGTACTTCTTTGGCGGCTTCGGCCAGCCGGACGGCGACTACGCCCCCGAGAGGCTGGCCGAGAACCCCGAGCTGATCGCCCGCATTGCGCGGGGCGAGCTGTTCACGCTGGGCCGGCACTACCTGGCCGGGGCGGTGACCGTCGAGGTCCACCCCCTGCTCCAGGTCACGCCCACCGTGCTCGCCAACCTCTCCGACGGAAGCGCCCTGGTTCAGATCTCCGCCAAGGGCGATGTCCGGGAGGACCTGGTGCTGCTGGCCGCGGTCAACCTTCCCCTCGGGGCTCGCGGCACCGAGTACGGCGGCATCCCGAGCGGCGTCCCCGACAGGCCCCTCTCCACCGGCCCCGCCCTCTTCCTCCAGCTCGGCTGGTACTTCTGAGCTCCTGGCCGGTCGGCGCGGTGTCTGAGGCCCGAGTCATGTGCCAAGCAAGGTCGGACACCTGCTTGTCCGCAGCCCTCAACGACTTGCACCAGGTGGCGGCGTCAGGTGGCAAGCGACGTTGACACCCGCCTCGGCCGTGGGCGGAGTTGTTGGCGCGCAGCTTCGCCATAGACGTTCTGTCTTGCCCCTCCTGCGGGGGACGCATGAGACTGCTGGCGGTTCTCAAGGAGCCCGCCCGGATCGCGCGCTATCTGGCCGCGGTGGGCGAGGCGACCGAGGTGCCTCGCCGCTCGCCGAGTCGAAATCCGCCCTATTGGCGGAGCCAGGTGCTCCGGCTGAAGGCGCTGGGGCACTGGGGCAGCGACGGCAACCGGGAAGGCGAGGAGGCGTAGCAGCGGGGGACCACCACGGGGCGCAGGGGCCTGCGCGCTGGCGGGCCCCGAGCCAGCCGCCCTCTCAGTGAGCCTCGCCGATCGCCTCGAGAAGCACGAAATACATGGCGAGGCTGTCGTCGAGCCACGCCGGATCCGTCTGCAGCGGCCCCAAGGCGACCGGCCCCGTCGGGTAGTCGCGGCTGTACACCTGGAAGGGCCGGATGTCCACGCCGGCCCGGCTGATCTGGATCTGCACGGTGTGCGGGTAGTCCTCGGACTGTCTCTCCCACCCCTTCAGCCAGGACGGCCGGGGCGTGCCATGCACGCAGACGACATAGGCACGGGTCGGGCGATCAACGTGGAAGCTGAGCAGCGGGTCCTCGCGCGACATCCGGGCCCGGTAAGGGGTGGCAATGTAGTCCAGGCCGCGCAGTCTGGGACTGACGACCACCGCCGTCGGACTGCAATCCGTATAGACGCTCGCGCCCTCTCGAAAGTCGCGGCGTACCTCAAAGTGGGGTGGCAGGCCGAGGACCTGAACCGATGGAGAAGACGTTGGCGTTTCTTGGCCCAGACGGACTCTGAACCACTCTGCTGCCAGTGTCTCGAGCTCCCTGCGCCTGGCCTTCTCCTCCTTCAGCTTGCTGAACCTGACGTCCCTCCCCTTGCGGAGCTCGTCGGCGGACACATCGGCCGGGATAGTCCCGACGGCCGCGACCCTCGCCGAGGTCATGGCCTCCGTGACCTCGACCAGAGTCCCCATCTCCTCGGTGAGCCGTTCGTAGGTGTGCGGATTGGCCCCGTACTCGATCCACTTCGTGTCCTTCACCTGCGGCGTCAGCCGGAGCCTCTTGCCTCCGTCCAGGAGGAGTGGCGTATACGGGGTGGGCTTCTTGGTATCGAGCGCGAGCTCCAGACTCAACACGTTGGGTCCGTAGGGCAGGTTGCTGGCAAGACACCGGCCGAGGCGCGGCTGGCCGCTCGGGTGTCTGGTGTCGACCTCGCACTGGACCATCCCGCCGACCTTCGCCTTGTTCATCTCGGACGAGGTGGTCAGGATGAGCAGCGTCATGGTGCAGACTTCACGCTTCTTGCCCCAGCGGTCCATCTCGCTACATCGCGCGCAGTACCACACCGCATCGGCGAAGTCTGGAGGTGACGCTTGATCCACGGGCACGGAGCCGGATCCGCACCCTGCGATCTGGGTTGCTAGACCGGCAATAGCCAGCCCCTGAAACTTGATGTTCCTCATGTCAGCGGCGAATCATGCCGACCCCGATAGGTTGGCTACTCGGCGTAGCCGAGCGCCTTGAGCTGAGCGGCCAGCTCGGGGTCGAGGCCGCGCGGGCTGTCGGGGGCGGAGACCGCAACGGACCATGCCACGAGCGGATCCCGCTGGTCGTCCAGCGCCGGGACGTCGGCCCAGGCGCTGGCCAGAGACAAGGCGCTCGCCTGGAAACAGCTCGAGGGCCAGGGAGGCGCCGGGGGGGCGGTCTCGACGAGCAGGTGGCGTTCGCCTCCCCTCGGCTGGAACCGGTACTCGCAGGTCCTACCTCCGGCACCGAGGCGAAGCTGGTCTCCGTCCTCGATGAGCAACCGGCTCGCTCGTTCGATGGGGGCCGCGGCCGTGATCTCCAGGCGAGTCTCCTCGGCGGTCGGGGGTGGCGCAAGGGTCAGGCGGTAGCCCTCCTGTCCACCCTGCAAGAACCGGAGGCTGCGCCCATGCCGCACCCCTGTCAGGCGGAGACAGTCCCTGCGGTCGCATTTCAAACCGCTTCGCCCAGCACCCCTACACCGCGTCCTCCCGTCTTCATCCAGAGCATTCCGCTTGCACGACCGCCAGCACCTGTATCATCAGCCGCAACGGCGCAACCCGGTCTTCCGTCTGGTTGACGGTTCCCGCCATGTACACATCCAAGTCCTCGGAATAGTAAAGGAAGGATCCGGGAGACCCCGAATGCCCCCACACGGGTGGCGGAACCGTTCCCAGATTCATGAACGAGAAATCGAGGTACGTGGTGCCATATCCGTATTGAAAGGGAAGATTGCTCAACGGCCGCCAGACATGCATCCGGTCCAACGTGTCGTTGCGGATGATCCGCCCTTCCTTGAGGGCTTGCAGGAAGAAGACGGCCTCTCTCGCCGTGGAGACGATGCCGCCGTCGGCCCAGTAGGCTCCATTGGAGCGTACTCTCGCGATGTTCAGATCTCCGGCGAAGACATCCGCGGGCGCCGCAGACGGCCCGATCCGGGGCTCGGAATACCCGGCCAACCAGGTGTGCTGCAGCCCCAGAGGACGAAAGAAGAACTCGTCGTATACCCTTTCCAGGGATCTGCCCGTGACGGCCTCGATGATCATGCCCAACAGCTGATAGTTGGTATCGGAGTAGTACGCAGCCGTCGCCGGCGGGAAATGCGGCTCCAGGTCGTCGCGGGCCCTTTCGATCGTCTCCTCGACGGTCCATGATCGCTCCGGGTTCTCCACGAACATCTCGTAGAGGCTGGATCCTCCCTGGGGTTTGTCGTCATAGTAATCGGCAATCCCGGACGTCTGGGACAACAGCTGCTCGATGGTGACTTCGCGGGAATAGTCCTTCCCCTGATACACATGAATGCCCCGAATGAGCTCATCGGGAAGGTAGTCCGCCATGGGATCATCGAGGGCGAGCGCGCCCTGCTCCTGCAGGCGCATGATGGCCGCAGCCGTATAGAGCTTGGTGATGCTGGCGACATAGATCGGCGTGTCGCTGGTCATCGGTACCTGGCCGGTCGCATTGGCGATGCCCGCTGCGCCCGACCACGCGAACGAACCATCCCCTTTCATGACGGCCACAACGCAGCTCCGGATCTGCGCGCTGCCTTCCACTTGATTCGCAACAAGGGCATCCAATTCCGGGTTCTCGTCATCAAACGGCGGATGCCTCGGCTGCCGAACGGTCAAGACGATTCCCGCGACGACCGCCACCATCACGAATGTCAGAACGACGGGTACGACAATCCTCCATCTCATCTCCGGTGTACCTCACGCAGTCAAGTGAGAACTTCCAGCCAGCGACGGCGCTCGTAGGAGCGGAACGTGAGCCCGGCCACCATCACGGTGGCCAGCAAGGCCAAGGCTCCGGCAGAGGCGATCGCGAGGTTGTGACGGATGGGTCGAAGGACCGAGGGGTCATGGATGGCAAGCGGGACCGCGATCTCCACCGCCAGCAGCGAGCGCGGCACACCGCCCGGAGAGCATCCGGCGCCACAATGGGTGTGGCGGGCGTCTTTGGCTCTGTGCCGTGAAGAGGGAAGACCTCAACCAGGAACTCACCCGCGGGGGACGGGATGGTCGTGAAGGGCGGCTGGTGAGCGCGGGAATGGGCGCTCTGCTCATCCGCCGGGAAGATACCCTTCTCGACCCTGCCGCTGTGGGCCAGTGTGGTTCCGTCCGGGCGCCTCAGCTCGAGCCACAGGGCGTTGTCCAGGGCTGGCCCGGCCCCGGAGGCGAGCACCGCGGCCGGAGACACCGGCGGTATCGGAGGGCGCCTCAGCGTCTGCTCGAGCTCGGAGACGGGTCAGCCCTCGCGCTCGCCAGCGGGCATGACGCCAGTGTCCCGTCGCCTGATCTCGTCCACGGCGTCGTCGACTGTGACGTCCCTGAAGAGGTCCTGGCGTTCCAGCGTGTAGTCTCCGTGGCCGGGGTCATACTCCATCAGGAACCGAATCGCACCTGAGATCCCGAGTCGCTCAGTCAGCGCCTTCCACCCCTCTCGTCGGAGCTCGTATGCCGAGAGCGCGGGCCGCGTTGCTGCGCTCATCCCTCACCCCCTTCGACTTCTTTCAGCACATGCACGGGATTCACGATAGAGACGGCCAGACGATCGCGATGCTTCTTGCCCAGAGCCAGCAGCCGGTCGTCCGTCGTGGCTAGCCAAGCGGCGCCGGCTGCCTCCGCAAACGCGGCATGGAGGGCATCGAGGGCACCAAAGCCGAGGGTCTCCAGGGTACGTGCGCGACTCGCCACGTTCTCGGACAGGTCGACCGCGACGGTAGCCCCTTCGAGCCACAAGGCAGCCGCTAGCCGGCGATCCTCGCGGGGGTTCTTATCGTTCTCGAGCCTGTGAGCCGGAGATCGAACCAGCGCGATCAGACGCCGCTCGGCCCTGTCGATCAGTCCAGCAACGGCCGCGCTCTCGAGGCGAACCCGCTCGGCCCGCTGGTCGTCGAAGGGCCGCTTGAGACAGCACACATCCAGGTAGAGCAGCGCACCCATGAAGTGATGATACAACCACCGCATGCCGGCCCAGCGGTCGGTCTGGCTGGCGGTGCGGAGCTTCGGGGCCGAGCTCGGCACTCCGCCGTTGCGGTACCGGGCCGCACCGCTGACGACCTGGGCGGGACAGCCCCAGTGGTCCAACTGAGGGATCGCGCTTGACGGAGAGTTTAGCGACTATACAATCATCGGCGTGGCGCCCAGGGCCGATATGGACAGTTTCAGTCGAATCAGCGAGCAGTTCCAGCGGATCGCACGCAAGTTCGTGGCGATCGAGTCGCTGCCGGTCCGTTTCGACGACGGCCAGACCTACCATTCCGCGGAGGTCCACACCGTGGCCCTGATCGGACGCCATCCCGACGCCAGCGGGACGCAGTTGGCGTCTCTGGCCGGCGTGACCCGCGGGGCGATCTCGCAGATGTTGTCGAGGCTGGAGAAGCGCGGGCTCATCGAGCGCGATCACCCGGCTGACAACGCAAAGGAGGTTCGAGCGCGCCTCACGGACAAGGGCCGACGGCTGTTCCGCAGCCATGAGGACCACCACACGCGCTTCGACCGCAGGCTTCTCGATCGCTTCGGCACGATGAGCGGGTCTGAGATCACGTTCCTGGAGAACGTGCTCACATCGATCGAGCGCTACCTCAATGCCTATCACGAGGCGCTCTGAGGACCCCCTTTTTTGGGTCTATGTTTAGCGGCTAAAGCAACGGAGGGTCAGGATGGAGAACACGACCGCGGAAAGAGAGCGGGAGATCCAGGCGATGCGGCTCGATCCTCTCGAGTTCCGCGCCATGAACAACGGGCTGCGCTTCTTCCTCCAGCGCCATTGGGAGATGGCGATCTTTCGACGAATGCTGCGGAAGCGAGGCGTTAGCCTGGAAGGGAAGCGGGTCCTCGACGCCGGCTGCGGCTCCGGGTTCGGCGCGTTGCTGATCAAGGAGACGCTGCGGCCCGCACACGTCAGCGGGATCGACATCATGCCGGAGCAGATCGCCATCGCGCGTCGGCGCGCCCCGCACATGGATTTCGACGTCGGCGACCTGACGCAGATCCCCTCGGACGGCGCCAGCTATGACGCCGTCTTCGTGTTCGGAGTGCTCCACCATGTCCCCCGCTGGCACGATGGGCTCTCGGAGATCAACCGTGTGCTGAGGCCGGGCGGTCACCTGCTCGTGGAGGAGCCGCGCCACAGGTTCACGTTCGCCGAGCTCGAGAACGGCATCCGCCGTGCCGTCTTCGAGATCCTGGAGACCCGACGCTTCGGCCTGGGCTACTTCAGAAGCTACCTGGCCCGGAAGCCCTGACGGATCGTCACAACCGTGAGCGGGCGCCCGCGGCCGGGCTCGGCCTCCGAGGTCTGGCCACTCGCCCGGCCCCGCAGCCGGAGTCCTCATCGCGTCGGCGACTTTCGACGAGCCATACTTGGGTGGGATCCCCCAGACAACAAGATGGGGGAGAATGGGCCACCGGTCTTGGTGAGCCCGAGTGACCATCCATACTCAAACCAGACGAACCATGACAGCGCTCGGGCTGGTCTGTGGGTTGTGCGGGAACCTGGTCGCTGGGAGCCGTGGCGAGGATGATGCCAAGGGCGCGGCTTTCCGCTTCTGCCACGAGTTCACAGACGTCGACGAGCTCCGAAAGGCACAACTCGAGGAGCTTCGAGCGCTTGGCGAGCCGGCCCGCCGTGCTCTTCTCGAGCTGGCCGGTCAGAAGAGCAGCCTGGCGCGGGAGTGCGCCTGGGCGGCGCTGGCCAGAGACTTCAGAGACCCTCGGGTGCTGCCCATTCTCCGGCGCGCTCTCGTCGATCGTGACGAGAGCGCCGAGGACAGGGGCGATGCTGCCGTGCTGCTTGGGGCCATGAACGACGCGAGTGCGTTCGAGATGATTGTGGGCCTCCTCGACGAGGAGGCAACGTGGTCCGACGCCGTCCACGCCCTGGGCGAGCTGAAGGGCGAGCGTGCTCAGCGCACCGTTCGGCAGCTCATGCTCGAGAGCCTGGCGAAGGGGACGGAGGAGAAGCCCTACCGACGTGGCGCCTTGCTCGGGGCAATCGGGCATCAGCGCAACGACGAGATGATTCCCCTGGTACTTGCCGATCTCGAGCGATCCGAGCGAACCGACCACTCGCGATACTTCGCATGCCGGACACTGGCTGAGATCGGCACACGCGCCAGCCTCTCGACGATGTTGGAGATCTTCGACGGGATTCAGAACCGCTACACTCGAGATGAGATCGCCCGGTTTGCCATCGAGAAGCTGACAGAGCTCAAGGCGAAGGCAAGTGACGCGGGGACGCTCGCCTTCTGCGAGGAGACCATCGAACGGCTGACGCCCTGTCTCTTGTGGGGCCAGTGGCTCAGGCCCAACCACATCCGCCGCATCCCTCAAAGAGCCGTGCATCGTTGGCGGAGCCGGGTAAGGGAGAGCCGCGGCAGGATACGAAATCGGCCACTTGGCTCACCCAGGCGGACACCAGGTGACGAAAACGGCCATCTGGAGACGGCCGCCGAGTGGGCCACGCGTCGGCTCCACGGCTGCCAGACCTTTGGCCCGCACCCCCCGGGGCCCTCTCCGGCCGGGCCATGGCGCGCTGGGCCACCAGGCTGGCGCGTTCCGCCAGTGACTGGGCCCCCCGGACGGCCGAAGATAGCCGAGATCGCGGCGGATCGGTCTCGGAGGTTCTCGTGAGTGATCCGCTCGATCGCGGGACGTTCCTCAAGGGCAGCCCGGCTGCCTCCACGTTGCTGGTTCCGGCTTCCTCGCCGGGCGCCGTCTCCGACTCCCCGGCCTCGGCGACCGAGCCGTCGAAGCCGTCCCTGCCCAAGAGGCCCCTCGGGAAGACCGGAGAGCAGGTCACCATCTACGGCCTGGGCGGGTTGTTCACCGCGTCGATGCCCGACCGCCACGATCAGGCGGTCGAGATGGCCAACAGTGCCATCGACCTCGGCATCAACCACATCGACACCCCGGCCTGGTACGGTGCCGGGGCCAGCGAGCTGAACATCGGCACCGTGCTCAAGAAGCGCCGGAACGAGCTGCTCCTGGCCTCGAAGAGCCACGACTACAGCTACGACGGCACCATGGCGCTCTTCGAGCAGAGCCTGAAGCGCCCGGCAGGCCTTCGAGAAGCTCCGCGGTGAGGGCAAGATCCGCCACCTCGGCGTGACCGGGCACTCGTCCAAGGTCCTCGCCGCCCGGATCGCGCGCTACCTGGCCGCGGTGGGCGAGGCGACCGAGGTGCCTCGCTGCTCGCCGAGCCGAGGTCCGCCCTATTGGCGGAGCCAGGTGCTCCGGCTGAAGGCGCTGGAGGCCATCGCTGATTGAGCAGACGGTACCTGGGAGGGTGGGCGCGGGACGGGACTCAGGACAGCTTCGGTAGCAGGAGCGCGTTGAACAGCAGCCTGTAGGACGCCGGCGTCGAGGCCCGGAACTGCGGGTTGAAGCCGAACAGCACGAGCTGGCCCTTGCCCTTGCGCAGCCACACCATCACCGGCTGGTTGGCGAGCTGCTCCTCGCCGGCGGCGTAGCCGCTCAGCAGGATGTCCTTCTCGGGGTACTTGGCGATGACGCGGCGATCGGTGTCGAGGATCGGGATCGAGGTCTGGAACACCGGCTCGGCTCTCGAGAAGACACCGATCTCGGCGGGCATCCCGTAGGTCAGGGGGTGGTCCTCGAGTAGCTCGATCCGCAGCAGCGACCCGGGCACGGACAGCCCCGCCTTCTCGAGCCGCTCGGAGATGTCGCTCGCCGGCAGCTCGAGCGACAGCTTGGCACCCTCCCCGTCCTTCGCCGACAACCCGTCCAGGAACAGGGCGGTCGACCCCCGCCACGACACGACCTCTCCTCCCGCCTCGAGGAAGGCGAGGATCCGCTTGGCGCCTTCGTCGCCGATGGGCTTGGCGTACTCCGGGGGGTAGTCGACGGGCCAGTAGCCGTCATCGCGCTTGCGCTTGCCCTCCAACAGCACGTCCTTGCTGGCGTCGGGGAAGACCAGCACGTCGAGCTCCTTGGCCAGGTCGACTCCGCCGATCTCGCCGGGGTGCAGCACGCGGTAGGGGATGTGGTAGGAGTCGAAGATGTAGCGCGTCCAGCCGGCGTCCATGTCGTGAAACCAGGTCTCGACCAGCCCGATCCGTGGCGCTCGCACCGGAGACGTGGCCGCGCTCGGCGACTCAGCCATCACGATGGGCGCCGTGACGGTCGCCTTGACCACGGCCTCCAGGGCATCCCGCTGGCCGGCCTCGATCAGGAAGCTGCCCTTGGGCAGGGGCTGTCCACCCGCCTCAGCGGTCGCCTCGAGCCGGCTCACCTTCAGGCCCTTCTCGAGGGCCAGGAACGCGGCCCGGAAGCTCTCGTTGTCGGTGGCGGGGTAGGCGACGCCCCAGGCCTCGTCGGGTAGGGCGGCCGGCTGCGCCGCCCCGCTCCACCCCTCGGGCAGGGCTTCGACAAGCGGCCCCAGGCTCGGAACCCGGCTGGTGATCTCGAAGCAGCGCAGGCCGTGGTGGAGCGGCAGCGACCAGCTCGTGATGTCGTAGGGCTCGATGACCTCGCCGCCGGGCATGTAGTGCCGCTCCGGGTACTCCTGGGGCTCCATCACCTCCTTGACGAAGGCGCGGTAGGGTTGGGACAGGGAGACCGCCACGTCGCCCTGGCGGAAGGCACGCCCCTCGACGGTGGCGTCGGCCGTCAGCCGGGAGACGATCACCCCGTGCTCCTGGAGCAGGCGAACCAGGTGGGGCAGGGCGCCGCGGTCGTTCTGCTCCTGGGGGAGGACGAAGTAGTACGGGGGGACGGTCTTGCCCTTCAAGACCTCCTTGCGGCACAGGTCGTTGCGGAAGCGCAGGATCTCCTCCCGGTGAGCGGCCGTTGTCGCCAGGATCGACTGCAGGCTGACCAGCTCGTAGTGGACGATGTCGCCCAGCCGCCACCAGCCGCCGGGCCAGGGATCGGGCATGTTGACGCCTTTCTTGTACTCGGCCAGCCCCTTGCC
>CAZNNH010000060.1:19263-26764 GCA_964574335.1 uncultured Acidobacteriota bacterium
ACAGCGAGGTCTCGGTCGAGCCGGGCCAGTAGTTGTCGAACTCCCAGTGGCTGACGACGCCCTGGAGCCCCGCCGCGCCCATGTCCTTGGAGAGGCCGGCGCCGAAGACGCCCATCCAGTTGTAGAGGCCCTCGTCGATCACCTCGGCGATCGGGTCGTGGTTGACGGGGACGAAGTAGCGGGGTCCGGTGCGCCCCATCTGGTGCTTCTCTACCAGCACCTGGGGGAACCACTCGGTGCTGTACAGGCGCGAGATCACCCGGGTGTCCTCCTGGGTGAGGGTGACGAAGTCGCGGTTGTTGTCGTGCCCGATGTACTTGTGGTAGACGCCGGGCATCGACGAGCCCTCGTACTCGGTCCCCTTGTACTTGCGGTAGTGGCTCACGACCATGTCCATGCCATCGGGGTTGTGGTTGGGGACCACCATCAGCACCACCTGCGAGAGCCGCTCGAGCACGGCCGCGTCGTCGGTGGTGGCCATCTGGTAGGCGAAGAGCGGGAGCGACTGCGACGGGGCGACCTCCGTCGAGTGCATCGACAGCGTGGCCATCACGAAGACCCGCCCGGTCCGAACCAGCTCCTCACGCTCGGCATCGGGGATGTCGGGCTCGAGCGCCAGCCGCCGGTTGAGGGCCTTGAGCTCGTCGAGGCGCGCCAGGTTCTCGGGCGCCGATACAAACGCCACGTACATGGGCTTGCCCATCGGCGTGGCCCCCACCTTCTGGAGGCTGAGGCGATCGGAGACCGCCGCCACCTTCTCCAGGTAGGCGATGAGCTGGCCGTAGTCGATCAGCTCCCGGTCGGCTCCCGGCCGGAAGCCGAAGGTCTCCTCCGGCGTGGGGATGATGGCGGCCGGGCTGGTGGCGGCGCACCACAAGCCGACGAAGAAGGCCGACGCGACGACGGACAGGCGCTTCGCACGGGGTCCCATGGCACCTCCAGGCAAGAGACGGCGGACTGATTGTATCGGGATCCAGGGCCAGGCTCGACCTGGCGGTGCAAGGTCCAGGGATTCTAGCGGGTCTCTACCAACAACCCCGGCCTCCGGCGCTCGCGCTCAATCGCATCGGAGCGCCTCGGCGGGCTCGATGCCCGCCGCGCGCCGAGCGGCGATGTAGGTGGCCGATGCCGTCACTCCCAGCAGAACCACCGCCGCCGCCCCCAACGTCGCGGGGTCCGTCGGGTGGGTCTCGAAGAGCATGCTGGCCATCACGCTCGAAAGGGCGATCGCGCCCGGCCCCGCCGACGGCCCGGGCGGCCTACGAGGGTCGCAGGAACTCCCCGACCCGATCCGTTGGGGAAGAGAAGGCGCTCTTCGTTCCACGGGCGGCGTTCGAGTAGGATGAGCGTGTGACGCGTCCACACGTCTCTCACTACTCGTTTCTGTCGTTCCCGAGCGATCGGCGGGCCTCGGTCGTCTTCCCGGGCGGGGGGAACGTGCCGCTACAGGGCGGCCAGATCGCGACGGCCGGGTTTGTCCGCTCGGAGGCCCGCGCACAGCTCTCGCAGCGAGCCCGCGACGGGCTTTGGCGATCGGGAGACTCCCTGCCTTTCCGGGACTATCCAGACTCGGTCCTCGTCGACATCCAGCAAGCTCAAGGAGAATGGCGGGAGGGGGCGCAGGCCGTGTTCGGCTGTCGAAACGTGCTGAACGAATGGGGCTATCAGGCCAGAATCAACGGACGCTGGTGGAGACGCTGCGGTGACGCGCCGACGCCCTTGGACTGGCCAGTGCTGGCTGTGGAGAAGGGACGCCTCGGTATCGTGCCCCTCGAGACTGCCCAACGGGACGCGGCGGACATCGTCACCGGTCTGCCGCTGGTGCGGCAAGGGCTGGCCTCGAGCCGATCCTTCATCGTTGCCCACTGCTCGGACGTTGCGCACAGCTACGAGGTCCATCCCGAGGGCCTGATCGGTCCGTCCGCGGAGGCTTGGAGTGAGCTCACCAGCGCCTGGCAGCAGCTCCGCGACGAGGGGCATCCTGCGGAGGAGATCGCGGCGCGCATGGAGGGGCTCGCCGCCCAAAACGGCGCCAGCCCGAGTCGCAATGCATTGCACTCCGTGCTCGGCCAGAGGGCGGACGGCAGCCTGCTGGCTGTGGCGACGGTCGGTCCCCTCGATGGCATCGCGCGCCTCCTGGAGCGCGAGTGGCAGGTCCGCGACGCAATCGCCCTCGACAATGGAGGCAGCGTGGGCTGGCTCTACTTCCAGGAACAGGGCGGCCCGGCTCGGCTGCTGGTTGCAGGGCCCAACCACCGAGCACCAGGCACCTGCTTCCTGACAGTCGAGCTGGGCGGCTTCCCTCAGCCCTTGAGTCATCCCTCCGTCGTCTTCTGACCTGGCTGGGGCGACTCCTCCTCCTTCTCGTCGTTCAGAGCCGAGCGCAGGATGAAGTCCTCATAGTCGACCTCCATCTCGCAGTCGACCGAGTCGAGGTCGTTCCCGACTCCCTGCATCATCGCGCGAGGCAGGTCGGTCCCCTCGGGCGGCCGTCCCTTGTAGACCGCGTCGTGGTACTGCACGGCGAACGTGTTGGCCAACTGGGTGCGCACTTGCAGCTCGAACGGGATCAGCGAGCGGACGTAGTAGTACAGGTCATGGGCGTTCCACCCGTCGAACTGAGTGGCGCCGCCCAGGATATCGCCAGCCATCCGAGTGTCCTCCTCTGGCCGGAAGAGAAGGACGTAGTTGCGGATCCGCCACAGTACCTCCTCGGGCCCGCGAAGGCCCAGCCCGGGTGTGCGGCCTTGTCCGTCGTTTCTGGACCCTCCTTCGTAGAAGAGGAAGGCCCGCTGGTCGCGGCGAAACCGCTTCAGCATCCGATAGAGCCATCGCCAGGTGTTCCATTTCCCGGCCTTCTTGCGGGGACCCTCCAGCTGCGTGGCGATCTTGCGAAGGGCTTCCGCGATGCGCTGAGGGCCCGCCGCGGATCCCTCGCCGCTGGCACGTCCTTCGTCCCCACTCCCGCGACCTTCGTCGAGGTGGATGAGAGGCATCACCCCCCGATGCCGCGGCCGACCTTGGCCGTTTCCATCCTCGGGCAATCGGATGTTGCGGAAGTACCTTTCCTCCTTCTGAAGATTCCTCGCGTGTCGCTGAAGCTCGTTCGAAACCAACCGCAGCTTGTTTCCATCGAGTTGTCTCGCGATCGTCGTCAGTAGCGCGGCGCTACGACGGTAGAGGTCGCAAAGCCAACCGTCCGCGCAGGGCTTGTCCTTCCCTTTGACCGCGCCGTGCCAGACGAAGCGTCTGCCCTTTCCCTTCGGCTCATACTCACCCAATCGGCAGGCGCCTTCGGTGGCGAAGCATGGCTTGTCTCCGCACCTGAACGTCATGTGCTCGACCCACTCCCGTGTATCAAGCGCATTCCGAACTCTGGTGGAGTACTCTGCCATTGCCGGGGTCAACCTTGCGATCGCTCGTACGATCTTCGCCAAGTCCCGCGATTGACGGCCGATGGCAGCCTGCGCGGCCGCCAGATCCTCGAGGAAGACGCCGAACGGATTGCGCGCATCCCACGTTCCGGCCATCTGGAAGCGAGAGAGAAGCATCAGCGCGTCGATCACGCCCTCGAACAGGAATGCTCCGAACCAGTGCCAGCCCTGGTCGGCAGAATCCCCTTGTTCCGGGCTGGCGCTGCCGGGCCGTACCAGCCCCTCCGCTCTCGCGTACCAGCGTGCGTACTCGGCCCGGATGCGGTTCCGATGGAAGGCGTAGTTGCGATACCTCTCCGAAGTGGGTTTGTCGAGCGCCTGAAACAACACCCCCAAGACCGTCTTGAGCCTGTCGGTGGTGTAGAGATCCCCGCTCCAGTGGCCGGGATTGAGGGACCGCGGGTCCACCAGCCCGGCGATCTGTAGGGCGTTGTAGTCTCCTTCGAGGACGTTGGTCCGGAGGCAGAGCCAGTGCTGGCGCAAAGCCGGCCGGCTTGCCGGCTTGCCAGCGCCTGCGTGCGCGAACGCCTCGGCGGTCTCCGTCCCGAGGTCGTACCAGAAGAACGGGTCGCCGCGGTTCCAGGCATGCTCGTAGAGCGCAAACTCCTGATTCTTGTAGAGGCAGTTCATCCGCGCGCCGTACAGATCGAACCTGTGTAGGTCCCACTCCACCGCGGCGGCCGGCCGCTGCCGGCGCAGGACATTGAGAAGGGTCCGAACGCGCTTGTAGATGCCGCCAACGGTGTACCTGAGGAGGTCCCTCTCCCCCGCCTCCAGCGTCAGCTCCTCCGTACTGACCGTCTCCACGTACTGCATCGCTTCCTGCCACACGCTCGCGTCCGGTCCGCCAGGCGGTAGGAAGAGCCTCTTGAGGGGTTCCTTCGACCTCTCCTGGAAGATCTCACGGTCGGTCGCGCAGAGCAGCCCCCGGAGCCAGTAGAGCTCTCGGTAGGTCCTCCCGTAGGTCCTCTTGAGCCGGGCCCTCTTGTTGTCGCGCCGGAGATTCTCGAGCTGGAACAGCAACGACACGGCCTCTTGTGCGAACTCGGAGTGGTTTCTGAACAGGAGCTCCTCAACCTGCTCCCGGGGGATCAGCGCAGTCAGTTCGCGCCGGAACGCGTAGACCCCATCGTCGAGGAGGCCAACCAGGCCTTCGTCTAGCAGGGTCTTCACGAGGCGCTTACGGGCCCAGCCGACGTTCGTCACTGAGACGGGAGGGGAGATCAGCCTGAGGTCCGCGAGCCACGTGCGCCGCCCGCGCTTGATCCGCGACTCGAACTCCTCGAGCATGTCCAGCGACTTCCCGGAGGGACGGCCCGGTACCCTCTCTGCCGCTACGATTGCCGCCTGCACGCTGGTACGCAGGTCCTTCAGGATCTCTCCGAAGCGGCGCGCGCGGCCTTTCCCGGCCGACGGGAAGGCCTGCCGGCTCTGCTCCGGCGCGGCCACGGCGAGCACGTAGAGCCAGAACGTCAGGTTGCCGCGGTAGTAGCCCTCATATCGCTCACCGAGCCGCTGCAGGTAACTGCGGTACTCCTTGATGCGTGACGTGTACTGTACGTCGGCATCCATTCGCATCTCGGAGGCGAGCGCCCGGAGTTGGGCGTCGACGGTGCTGGCGACCCGGATTGCGTCCTGGCGGCGCCGACGCAGATTGTCGACGAACGACAGATCGCTGATCGGGATACGACAGAACTCCATGGCCGTCAAAGGCATGGGGTCATCATGCCTATTGGCGCGGTAGGAGATCTCGCGCTCGATGAGCCGTCCCATCTCGTAGGCGGCCCATCCAAGCTTGTGCGTGTCGGTCTCGGTGAACTCCGGTATCTCCTGTGCGAACACGAAAGCCTGCGTGCGTGCGGCGAGTCGATCCAGCAGCAGGTCGGTGATCCTCACGCGTTTGCCCTTTGGGCTGTGGTACTCGATGAACTCCGCCCGCCTGCCGAGCCGTTCCCATCCCCGTGGAGGACTGCGCCGCCTATTCTTGGCGGCACCGAACCAGATCGGGTTCTCGAGCAGATGAAGGGCAATGACCGCCTTCAAGTCCGGCGAACCCGCTCCCGGCCATCGCTTGAGCAGACTGCCGAGAGCCTTCCTGTTGCGCGGCGGGATCATCGCGTAGAGTGTCAGCGGCGTATCGTCTTTCTTCTGCTCGACAGACAGCGCAAAGTGGAATGCCGGGAGCTTCGGCGATGAGGCGGCCCTCGATGAGACGGCCTTCATCGTGACGGTGACGCTGTCGAAGCGGAAGCGGAAGCTCCTTTCTTTGGCCGTGGAGTTCGCCCACGCCACTAGACGCGCGCTCAGCTTGTCGTAGAAGGCGGCCACTCTCTCGCGTCCCCCAATCGTGGTCAGGAGGGCCGTCTCGGCTGCGAGCGAGCCGGCAAATAGCTGGACGGGCGGTGGTCTCTTGGTAGAAGGGCAAAGCGTCTTCGCCACGGCTCCGGCCCTCTTCCACTTGACGTCGTAGTCAGGGTCAGCTCTCGGGATCGGAATATGCAGCGCATCACGAAGTGCACGGTCCTTCAACCCGCTCGTATCCAGCCCGAGGTAGTGCCGCGAAAGCTGCGAGACGCAGCCCTCCTCCAAGAAGGCCAGAGACTCCCACGGCTGCCCCCCCCGGCCGGCACAGAACACGCACCGGCATGGGCAGCCACCTGCCGGGTCTCGCTGAGCCCTCGCTTCATCGGGCCGAAGCTTGTTCTCCACCTTGAGGATGCCGACCACCTCGCCGGCCGAGTGGATCCGGATCGGCACGCCATAGTAGTTGCGGAACACGCGATCCCAAGTCTGGTTTGTCCAGACCAGGTAGTCGACCCCGCCGAGCTTCTCGAAGTTTCGCGTCTCACGGATCTGGAGGGCGTCTCGCTGACGGGCGACGTTGTCCTGATAGATGTCTTTGGAGATCCCGGTTCCGAGGTGAGCAAACGCCAGGCCCTTCGGTAGCGAGTGCCATGGTCCAGAGTCGATACCATGACGCGGCTGCTTCCCCTGTTCGTCGCTCGAGTCAACGTGGCGGGGCCCGGGGTGACCGCTCGCGGCCACGAGCCAGGAAACACCCTTGCCGAATCCGCGCTTCCAATACGGGAAGCACAGTGAATTCCGAAGCAGTTGGCGCCTCGCGTTCGTCGCCTTTGTACGGGGCTGCGGGTGCTCGCCGAGATGCTCCTCGATCCATCGGTTGACGACTTCGTCCTCGAGGGTGGTGGCGTCGCGGAGCTTGAGGTGCACCGTACAGGAGGAGGCGCTCGTCTCGTCCGCGATGATGCCGCACATGGTGCGCAGTATTTGGGCGAGCGTCGCTGGCGTGAACAGTTTCTGCTCGTCCAGCCAGTCGCCGTACTGCTGTGCCGTCAGGAGCTTCTTCACGAAGAGCTGGAAATCGCGCTCCTTGATTTCCTTGGCATTCAGACCACCGTCAGCCGTCATGAGTGCCTCCGAGCGACGGACGAAACGTGAGGACGACTGCGGCACAGACGCGTCACCAACGGGGCGGGATCCGCCCAGCGGTACACCGTGAGTCACGCGCGCGACACCTTCACGTAGCCGTGCGGGCCATCGGGGCAAAGGTCGCCGGATGCCACGCACTCCGCAACAGACGCTTCGGCCACCCCGACAAGCCCCGCGAACTGCGCTCCGGCACCGTGGAGCAGATCTCCCACGGTCACCGACGTCCCAGGGGGCAGACTGAGCACGTGGCAGCGAATCGCCTGCCTCAGTCGCCCCGCCAAGGCCATCTTGTGCTCACGGTGCGCCGACATCGCCGCGCCGAAGGGACCCATTAGAGCCGGATCTCCGGTGGCCAGGACGATCGCGTCCGGCCGGAGGTTCTTGTCGGGACCGCAGATCTTGTCGTAGTACTTCTGAAGGAACCCCACCGTCTGCCGTCGGACGAGGCGGCCGGTCTGCCCGGTGAGCACGCCCCCCGCGAGGATGACGCCGTCTATGCGACTGCTACGGTAGGTGTTGTAGAGCGCAGCGACCAGGTGAGCGCAGTGGAGCCCCAGTTGGCTGAAGAGCGCGACGGTGCCCAGACCCCGGCGCAGATTCACCGCCTGCTCATCAGC
>CAZNNH010000060.1:26774-27185 GCA_964574335.1 uncultured Acidobacteriota bacterium
AAAGTCCGAGTTAGGAAGCGTTTATCTGGTCATGGATCGCCTTGGCAGCGCGGTTGTGATCGAGGTGAGTGGCCCAGTGGTCCGCCTGCGTTTGCGGCAGGGATCGGCCCTGCAGGAGCAGGTGGGCACGCTCTGGCGAGAAGTACCTGGCGTACTTCCGAAGCGCCGCCTGCCCTTGTGGAGAGCCGAGCCACTTCGCCAGTCTGCTGCGGGCGGCCCAATACGCACTCCTTCTGCCTCCGGACCGGTTGTCGCGAGCGACGAGCTCCGCCAGGAATCGGCTCGTCTCGGCGGAATCGAATTCGTACCAGAGAGGAAGCAGCATGCCCAGCTCTGCCGCCTCGACCCTTGTCGGGCGGGAGTCGTCCTGGTTCCGGCCGCGTAGCGTCCCGACCACCAGCGCGCCGATGA
>CAZNNH010000060.1:27195-32289 GCA_964574335.1 uncultured Acidobacteriota bacterium
GCCATCGAACGCGAAGGTCCGCGAAAGCTGCCGCACCGCCCAGGACGACACGAATTCGCGAGCGATCCCCGGCACCTGTGGGGGCGCAGCGCCTGCCCCTCCGATGTCCAGGATCATCTTGGCGTACTCGGCGACGTGCGGGGAGATCACGCTCGAGAGCGCGCCCTGTGCATTGATGTGGCCCCCGGCCAGCGAAGTACCCAGCTTGACGACGATCTTGCCCTTGCCCAGACGCACTTGGCGGCGAACGAGCGCCCAGTAGTGTCCGTAGGCCTCCGAGTCTCCGTCGTTGATGATCGCCAGGGCCACGTCGTGCTCGGGAGCACGGCTTCGCAGGACGCCTCGGAGCGCAACGAGGACGTCGGCCGCCTGTATCTCGGCGGCGGTCGAGCCGTAGCCGGGCGAGACGATGCGCTCGTCGACTTCGAAGCTCAGCCGGTTGAGGACGCCCGAGATGCCGACCACGTGGCCGCGCTGGACGGCGCCAGGCCAGGCGAGGCCGACGCCGTCGACCTGCCGCCACCCCCGGCCTGACTTGCAGAGGCACTGCTCGATCATCGTGGCGACGCGCGCGCAGAAGTCGGCCGCTCGAACACGCTCTTGCCCGCTTGCCTCGGGTGCGAACGTCGGCATCTTGTGCGGGCAACACGGCAGCTTCCGTCCGCTCTCGAAGCTCGCGACCTTGATCTCGGTTCCGCCCACGTCGACCCCGACGAAGAGCCCGCGATCGATGTCGGCAACATCGAGGACGGTCCGCCCGTCGGGTGGGAGGCCCGCGCGGATGGCGAATCGGCGGAAGAAGAAGCTCTCGGCATAGCCGGCATACTGCACGTAGTTGCGATCCTCGGCCTCCTTCACGACCTGCCGTGCGATCCGCTCGTCGGTCAGCGCCAGGCGGCTACTTCCGGGCACTGTAGGCCCGCAGGAGATCTTCGCTTCGTGGAATCCGAGCGTGACCAGGTGATTGAAGATGGTAGCGGCGAGGAACCGCGCGAACACCGGCAACCGCCTGCTCAGTTCCGCGTCGGTCGCGGCGAGTGGGAATGGGAACATGAGCTGCTGGATGTCCTCGGGGCCCTCGAAGACGACGGTCACCTCCTGCACGCGGTCGGGCTCGAAGTCGGCAATCGTGTCGAGAACCCGGTAGACGCGCGGTACCCAGAGGGGTCCTTGCGACGGCTCGACAAGCAGCACATCGAAGATCGCGCCGGCCTCCCAGTGCCGTCTCTCGATCTGGTTCAGTTGAGGTGTCGAGATCTCGGGCAGGCGGTTCTTGAGCGCCAGGGCTCTACCGGGTTCGACCGTCGACACACGATGGCGTGCGCCATCCGTCTCGATCGTCTCCTCACGGACGTGGATTCCCGCGCGCTCGAGTCGCTTGCGGCCACCGAGGTGATCGAGCGCCTTCTCAAACTGCGGCCATCTCTTGCGGATCTCGTCGGCTCGGAAGACGATCCACCGGATCTCGGAGGAGACGCCCTGCCGACCGCGTCGTGGTTTGAGCCTGTTGACGACGCGGTCAAGGGCTTTGCGTGAGGCGCTGCGTTGACAGAGTGCCAACACGGCATCACGATGGGCGACTTCCCAGGCAGGTCGCGCGCCCCGAGGCTCCGACCGGCGAACCCGGGAGCCAGGGGTGAGCCTACGCCAGAGGGCGTCCGTTTCCGCATCGAGATCGTCCGGGTTCCCGTCTTGCAGGACGAGCGCGTCCAGGTACTCGCAGCAGAGCCGGCCGGCGAGCAAGGCCAGGCCCTTGCCGTCCGACAGAGCGCGCCCGCGGAGTGTCTCCAGGAGGGCCGCCATCCGGCCGCCGGAACTGCGACCGACGTGCCAGCTCCGGAACGCGTCACGGCGCGAAAGCAGCCAGCACAGCGAGAACTCCCAGAACGCCCAGCGCCGGCTCGGCAGCAGGGGCTGCAGGCGCCTTCGTGCGTCGGAAGCGAGGGTGGGACCCCAATCCCGCTGCCACGGCGGGAAGCGCGTGTTCGCGGGGAGAAAGAGGCGCGAGTGGACCACGGCAAGAAGGGTGGCCGGCGACTGCCGCAACGCCCCGAGCCAGGCAGGCGAAGGGTGCCTTGTCACCAGGCTGAGCAGCACCCCGAGCTGCTCCGCCACTTGGACCGCGGTCGCGGAACCAGGCTGCTCTGGCAGGGCGTCGGGGATGCCGGCCGCTCGCAGTACGTGGTGCAAGCGACCGGTGCGGAGACGCTGCTGCACCAGCCGCGCGACGTTGGCCACCAGCACCGATGGTTCGGGCACGGTCTTCAGGAGATCGATGCCGTCGTATCGGACCCAGCATCTCAGGCCCGGATTGGCGAGCAGGAAGAGGTCGATCTGCTCGCTCAGGCTCGGGATCTTCGCAAGCGCTTCGGGGACGGGTACGGTCGTGTCTACCGGGAGAGCATCGAAAGCGCGTGCCAGCAAGGCGGGCACCTCGGCTGGATGGCGCCGCCGTTCGCGGTCGCGAGTCCCGACGTGCACGAGTCCTCCGTTCACCGGGCAGCCGTTTCCGGGAGTGTTCAGTCCGTAACCGGAAAGCGACGCCGGAAAGCGTACCACCTAACATGACAAGAGTGTTCCTGCGAATGGGGTGCAGGGAGCGCGGATCGTCGGGCTATCGGACAGCGGGGATCCCGAGGTGCCGCTGCTCGAGTGAGTTCCTGCGACGCCACTTGGGCCTGGCGTCGCCTCTCGACAACGACCGCCAGACCCAGACGTCGAGCTTGGTACATGCCACGCGCCGCGACAAAACCCCCGCAGGCTGCGTCTTCAGCGGCGCGACACGGGGCCTTGACCGCTCCCCAGGGCAGGCATCATCATGGGTCGCGTATCGTTGCCACCCTGGGGTACCTCGAGATGGGGGCGCAGCAGACCCAACGGCCGGTCGTTGCGGTGCGAATCATCGTTCGGAACGCAGCCGGTTGCGTGCTGATCATCCGCCGACCAGGCGGGCAGTGGTGCCTGCCGGGAGGGAAGGTCGACTATGGCCAGACTGTGGCTGAGGCGGTCGCGGCCGAGTTGCGCGAAGAGACCGGCCTCGAAGCCGCTTGGCAGGGATTCCTCTTCTACCAGGACAGCCTCCCTCTGCAGCCCGGCTCGATGCACTGCATCAACCTCTATTTCGAATGCCGGGTCACGGGCCAGCCCCGCACGACGGAGGAGGCCCTCGAGTTGGCTTGGGTCGGCCCGCGGGACATCGGGCGCTACGACATCACCTTTCGGAACGACGCAGGGCTGAAGCGCTTCTGGCAGCTTTCGTAGTTCCCGATCGCGGCGGGGAGGAAGATGACGAACGGCTTGGAGACGATCACGCTCGGGAAGTTCCCCGGACTGAAGGACCCCGACACCGAACCCCTCTTCGACTGTGAGGGTCGGCTGATCCAGTCCCAGTGCCCTGAGCTGGAGACGGAACCGACCTATGAGCATCCGTTCCGGGCGTTCTATGAGGAGTACCGCCAACGCCTGAAGCTTGGCCGAAGCGTCTTCACGCGGTACGACGAGACGGTTCCCGTGTCGACGAGCGCTCGGGCTCTCGAGTTGTTCCGGCATGAACACCTCGAGGACCGTTTTCCGCGGTTCGGCGTGGCCGGGGCCAGGGAGCACTACCGTCTGGACCCCACCAACATCAAGGTGGGTATCCTGACCGCTGGCGGAAACGCGCCGGGGCTGAACACCGTCATCGACTCAGTCGTGAAGAGACAGTCCTTGCTGGCGACCGCCCGTGCCGCGCAGCCAGGTGGCCCAACGGCGGCTCTCACGATCGTGGGCTATCGGGGTGGCTACGAAGGTCTGTTGGCGGGTGAGCGCATCGATCTCAACTACGCTGTCTCAGACGCGGCATCACTGGCGCCTGGCTCCATCCTCAAGATCCGCCGAGGCGAGAAGCCGACGGACGAGGGTGGCCGCCGACGTTTGAACTCCGAGATGGCAGCGGCGGTCGCAAAGGACCAGCTCGACGTCCTCTACGTAGTCGGTGGCGATGGCACGATCCGCGCGGCCGCGGGGCTCTGCGGCGAGCTGGAGGCCCGCGGCGTGGTCGGCGCTCACGGTCAGCCGGTGCGGGTGGTGGCCGCGCCGAAGACGATGGACAACGACATCAACTTCACTGACGTCACGTTCGGCTTTCGCACGACAGTCGAGAATGCGGTCGAAGCGATCCGTCGGATACACGTCGAAGCGGTGGCCGGCGAGCGTTTGGGTGTGATCGAGCTGTTCGGAGCGGGCTCCGGCTTCGTGGCTCTCCACGCGGCATATGCGAGCGGCGAAGTCGACTACGTACTAATCCCGGAGCTGATGACCGGCGGGAAGGAACAGCGGGAGGCCGGCCTGACGCAGGCCGCCGAGCAACTCGCCGAACGCTACAGGAAGAACCGACACGCGGTGCTGGTGGTCGCGGAGGGCGCCACACGGTTGTACGTGGACGCCGAGTCGAAGGCGCCAGACGCGGCGTTCCGGACGCTGGTGGAGAGACTGACCGCGGCGGGTCGGTTCGACAAGGAACGAGTGTTCGTGAGTCAACCGGCGCACTTGGTTCGCAGTACCCCTCCGAACGCGTACGACATCGACCTCTGCAAGCAGACCGGCAAGCTGATGGTGGACACAGCCTTGGCGGGCTTCACCCGCGGCGTCGTCTCGAGCTGGCACGGGCAGTTCGTCATGGTCCCGATGGAGACCGCAGTTGCGCGTCTCAAGCAGGTGGATGTGGGCGCGTACTACCTTCTCTCGATGACGGAGAAGTACTTGCTGCCGGCAACATCGTGCTTCAATCCGTCAGGGATCGCCGAAGAGCCCCTGGGGATAGCCGAAGAGTTCCTGGGCTGAGCGGCTGCGGGTGGGCGGAGGGGGCCAGCCCCAGGACGGGCGCCTCCCGCGGGCAGTGCCCACTGCCGAGCGCCGCCTCGGTGCGCTGGGTCCGCAGGGTGTGGCGGTCGGTGTATCGTCGAGTGTGGCCTCTGGGGCTGCCGCCGCCGCCCTACCTGGCCCAGGCCGGCCCTGATGAGCGCTTCCGTCGTCCTCAATCGCATCGGAGCGCCTCGGCGGGCTCGATGCCTGCCGCGCGCCGAGCGGCGATGTAGGTGGCCGATGCCGTTACTC
>CAZNNH010000061.1:0-7251 GCA_964574335.1 uncultured Acidobacteriota bacterium
GATCACGTGGCTGTACCGGCACCCCTTGGCGCGCGCCAGCAGCGCCTGCTGCTGCCGCTCGGCTTCCCCTCGGGACCGAGTGCCGGTGGCCACCGGCACTCGGTCCAGCTCCGCGGCTCGGCGCCGAGCCACGTCCAAGGCGGCGCCGATGGCCTGGCGCTCGGCGGCGAGCAGCGTCTCGGACGGTGGCAGCGCCCCCGACTTCTTCAGGGAGATCTCGTCTCGGAGCCGGCGCAGCACCTCCTCCCGTTGCTCGCGAAGGCGGCGCAGCAGGTCCTGGCTGGACTCGCCCGGCTCGAGCTGGCCCAGGCGCTGGCGCAGCTCGGCGACCTGGCTGGCGCGCGCCGGGTCCGCCTTCTCGATCGCATCCAGCACGCCCATCAGCTCAGCCCGTCGCGCGTCCACCTCGGGACGGGAGAGGGGCACGGGCGCGAAGCCCTGGCTGCGCAGGGCGGCGCCGCGGCGGACCAGCTCCAGGGCCTCGGCGCGGCCCGCCGGGTCCTCTGCCGCTCCGGCGGCTTCCGCCGCTTGATCGAGGCGCTCCAGGCCTGCGGAGGCGTCCTGGGCGGCCGGCTGGGCTCGGAGCCGTTGGTTGACGTAGGCGATCTCCGACTCCAGGGTGGCGACCCGGCTCGACAGCCCTTCCTCGGCCACCAGCGCGGTGGGGCTGGCCAGCGCCAGCCGGCGCTGGAGGCGGTCCTGTCGTGCCTTGACCCGGGCCCGCTCGGCGGCGAAGCCGGCCGGGTCGAGCTGAGCCCACAGCTTGAGCGTGTTGTGCTGGACCCAGCCGTCGCGGTGAGCGACCTTGACCTTGAGCACCTGGCCTCCCTCGTCCTCGAAGTCGGAGGCGCTGACGTTCCAGCTCCGCAGCACCGCCTCGTCCAGGCTGAGCTCGAGGTCGGCGAAGCTGTCGACCTCTCGGGCCGGCACCGGATCCATCTTGGCCAGGTCCCCGCGGTGGCACCTCTCGCAATGGGCCTCGTAGCTGAGCGGCTCGAAATCCTTGCCGCCGGGCGCCAGGTGGTGGCACTCGCCGCAGGTCTCTTGCGGGTCGTCGAGCTTGCGATCGGTGAGGATGTACCCACGCTTGTTGCCCTTGCCCGTGCAGTGGGTCAGGTGGCTGAAGATGATCCCGGGCCGAGCCCGCTCCTGCCGCCGCAGCACCCCGAACTCGGGATGGTGTCGGAGCGAGTTGAACGGCTTCTCCTTGAACTGGCTCGAGTCCCCGTGGCAGGCCGTGCAACGCGCCTCGTCCACGGGCTGGAGCGCCACCGCCGCGCCCCGGTGCTCGACGTGACACAGCGCACACTCGACCTGCGGCGCCGCCGCCGCCCGGGCCGGGTCCAGGCTGCCGAAGAAGACATGGGACCGGTTCGTGAAGCGCCCCGCCGAGGCCGGATCATGGCAGCGCTGACAACGCACGTCCGAGGCGCCGACGAAGGCCGCGTGGCACTCGGAGCAGCGACTGTCGTACAGGCCGTGTTTGGCGCTCAGCCGGCCCGGAGAGACCGGCCGGCTCAGTCCCACCACGTCCCCAAGGAGCAATACCAGGAGCGCGGCCCCGCCGGCCAGCAGCGAGCCCCGGACGAGCGGGAGGGTCTGGCGGGGCACCAGGTAGTGCTGGCTGCGGCTCGGCGTTCCCCAGTGGACCTTGCGCACGGGCCCCTAGTACCTCAGCCAGGTGAAGACGTGCACCGTCAGCAGTCCCATCAGCAGCCCGGCCGGAGGCACGTGGAGCAGGAGCCAGCTCCTGAGCAGCCACTGCAGACGGTACTGGGCGTCGAGCTCGAGCTTCTCGATCAGGATGCTGACCAGATCGCTCAGCCGATCGCGCTCCTCGACGGACACGAAGTCGCGGATCCGACCGCACGGCGTCAGCAGCCGATCCCGCCCGGAGCGCACGTCGAGGACGTAGGACCAGGAAGGATTGGGCCTCTCGAGCAGAGGGCGAATCTCACGGGCGTAGAAGCTCTGGAGCGTCTCGCTGGACCCGTCGACTAGGGCGTCGGCCTCGGCCCGCAGCCCATCCACCAGGGAGGGGATCCGCTCGCAGAGCGCCTCGACCTTCAGACCCTGGGCCATCGCCGACGGGATCCACTTCTGCAGCCAGACGCCCAGCAGCCCGGTGGCCGTGGTCCAGAAGGAGAGGCCGAGCAGCCACAGTCCCATGCCGCCATGCGGCCACGAGAAGCCGGAGTGGGCGAGGACCGCCAGGAAGGCCACCGCGCCCAGGTAGACGTGGGCCTGCAGCCAGACCTTGGCGGTCCGCAGCGGTCCCGGCCGGGCCCGCCCGACCGGGTAGACCATCTCGAAGACGAAGGCGAGCGAGGCGACGATGCCGAACAGGAGCCCGAGACCCCGCTTCGGGCTGAAGGCCCACAGCCAGGTGCCGATCAGCCACACGAGCAGCATCCCGGCCGAGACGGCCGCGGTGATCTGGAGGGTGCGGGGGTGCTTCGGGGTCAGCACTGAGCTGCGGCTCACCATGGCTCCCATCTCACCGCAGGGTGGCGGTCACCCGCTCCATGTCCTTGAACGAGATCCGCACCGTCGACCCCTGAGGGCAGCGCTGCACACAGGCCGGCCCTTCCGGGCGGGTCAGGCACAGGTCGCACTTGCTGGCCAGCTCCACCGGCTTCCCGTCCGGGCGTTTCTCGTCGCCCTCGACCATGGTGATGTTGCCCCAGGGGCAACGCTTGGCGCAGTTGGAGCATCCGATGCAGGTGGGCTCGTGGATGGTCACCTCGAGGGTGCCGACCTGGCGGCTGATGGCACCGGTCGGGCAGTCCATCATGCACACGGGATCGGTGCACTGGTAGCAGGCGGTGGGCATCAGCCAGTTGCGGTATTTCTGGCCTTCGCGGATGAAGCGGGGCTGACCGCCGTGGGTGTCGGCGCAGCCGCGCACGCACTCGTCGCAGCGGGTGCAGGTGCTGAGGTCGATGAGCAGCACGCTGTCGCCGTGGATCAGCCCGGTCTCCATCGCCATGTGGACGTACTCTGACGCGATCGGGTTGCGGACCAGCCGACCGCGTTGCTGGAGCAGCTCCACGGATTGCCGCCAGAGCTGGTCCTCGATCGAGGCGTCGGCACACAGCCGCGAGAAGTCCTCGCGGGCGAGCTTGACCAGGGCGACGTGGTCGAGGGCCTGGAAGGTAAAGGGCCAGCTCTCCTCGAGGAGCAGGGCCACGTCCCCGAAGTGATCGCCCTTGCGAAGGTAGGTCACCGCCAGGTCCGCCGCTCCCACCCGCACCGCCAGCTTCACGAAGCCGCCGCGCACGAGGTAGAACGCCTCGGCCGGCGTCCCCTCCTGGGCGATCACCTGGCCGGGCTCGAAGGAGAGCAGCTCGGCGCGCTGCTTGAGGTCGGCGATCATCGACGCCGGCAGCTTGGAGAACAGCTCGACGCTTTGCAGGTGCTGGGCCAGGCTGCGCTCACGGTAGCGCTGGTCCAGGAACGCCTTGAACGGCTTCGAGGTCGCCGTGAGCATGCGCAGGCCGGGGAGCCGGATCTGGAGCAGGCGCACCGGACCTTCGGCGCGCACCGTCGCCGAGACCGGATAGCGCGACAAGGCGCTGATCTCTCCGAAGACCTCGCCGGCCTCGAGGATGGTGCGCTTCCCCGGTACCACCAGAGCCGGGATCGCCGACAACATCACGGTGCCGCCGGTCCCGCCTCGGCCGACCAGCCCGGCCCCCTCGGGACGGGAGCCCGGCCGATCCGCCCTGGGAACGTGGGCCCCGCCGCGCACCTGGGGACGCGGCTGCCCTTCGAAGCGGGGCGAGAGGTTCGAGAGCACGACCTCGACCGCCCCCTCGACGATGTAGTAGGCCGAGTCGCTGTAGTCGCCCTCGCGCAGCACCTCCTCGCCGCCTTCCAGCTCGACCACGTGAAGGTACTTGCGCACCTTCTCGATCACCTTGGGGCGTGCCTTCTCGGGGATTCCGGAGAAGATGTCGAGGCCTCTCAGCAGCTCGACCTCGGCCGGAACCCTCAGCTCGAGGCGGCGCTGGTAGCGCTGGCGGAGCTCGCTCCGGCTCGGCTCGGGGCGTGGGGCCGGGATCTCGCTCAAGGCTCGCTCCTCACTCGCGCCCGCGGAGCGTCTCGAGGGCCAGATAGAGAACCACGTCCTGAAGGTGCAGCAGCTCGCCGTCCGGTCCCTTGAACTCGGCCGGCTTCGGTGGCTCCTCCAGCCGGGGGGCCCGGCGACCCTCGGAGATCAGACGGGCCAGGAGGACGGCGGCCTGCCCGCGCAGCTCCAGGAGCTCCGCGGAGGTGGGCTTGGGACCGGTTCGAGCCGGCGGGGCGGGGGAGACGACCGCCGGCAGCTCGTCTCGCTGTAGCGGAAGATCCTGTGCGATCGAGGGAGCCGTCGCTGTGGCCGCGGCCGTATCGGACGGATAGTCGGCCGGTAGCATCGGCACCGGGGCGCTCCAGTCCCAGGGCGAGGCCGCCGTCGTGGCTGGGGCGGCCCGCGGGGCCGGTCCGGTCGAGGCGCCCGCGGCCGCCCGGGGCGCGGGTCCGCGTCCCTGGAGCGCCGCCGCCACCATCGGTCTGCCGGCGCTCGTCACCTGGGCGAAGTCGTACCGCGCATGCTCCTTCTGGTCCGGCGTGAAGGCGGCGGTCCAGTGGACGATCTTCTTGAGCGACGCTCCGGCATCGAAGTCCTTGCCGTTCGGGTGGCCGGCGGCGGCCAGAGCCTGGTCGGGGGTGACGTGGCATCCCACGCAGAGCCGGGCGATGGCGTCGGGCTTGCCGTGCAGGTCGGCAAGGCCTAGAGGAAGCGACTTCCGGTAGGACTCGCGCCAGGGCTCCTTGTCGTGGACGCTCAGGTAGTCGTTGGCCGCCCCGTGACAGCTCTCGCAGGAGACGCCGCTCCGCACCCGCCCCCGCACCACCGTCGCATGACAGGAGGCACAGCGTCCCCCCGGGTCGGCCGGGTTGGCGAGCCCGATCGCCCGGGCGAACTGGGTTGCCTTGTCTCCGGCGAGCTGCCTGTGGGTGTTGGCGTGGGCCTTGGCGCCCAGCGAGGTCGGCTCCTCCCGGCGCCACTCGTTCACTGCCGCTTTGTGGCACTTCTCGCAGTCTTGATAGCCGATGGTTCGGTGCGCGGCCGCCGCCGGGCGTGGCCACGCGCACAGGGCGACCAGCCACAGGGCGCCGCACAGACGACTTCGCACCGTCGCTCGAGATCTCGTCACTTGAGTGGTCGGAGAAGAAAAGTATGCACCAGCAGCTCGGACGCGGCAAGCGCGCTGGGTCGACGTCGACCGAGATGTGAGCGCGCTCACTCGATGAAGGCGGTCGCCGGGTCGGGTCTGAACAAAGCCCTTGACGATCGAGAGGGGGCCAGCATATGGTGAAAACACTCGTACAACTGAAAGGAAGCGCGTCCTCGCATGACGAGAAACGTGGCGGGCTGTCTGGCAGCCGCCGGCTGGCTGCTGGTCGATGTCGGCTCGGCCGTCGCACAACCGACGCTGGTTCCGGACGAGGTGGCCCGGATCGTCGCCCAGGCCGCGGCCGAGGCAGAGCGCCTCGGGTTCGCGGCTCACATCGCGGTGACCGACCAGGAAGGCAACGTCCTGGCGCGGTTCCGGATGGACGGCGCCCGGGAGGACACCGTGGTGCGTTCGCTGCCGGACGATCCCGGTGTCTACGGCCAGGGACTGGTCGGCGTGAGGTTGCCGGCCAGCTTCGCGGCGGTGACCAAGGCCGGCACCGCGGCGTACCTCTCCACCGGAGGTCACGCCTTCTCGACGCGGACGGCCAGCTTCATCATCCAGGACCACTTCCCTCCGCTGGTCGACTTCACGCCCGGCGGTCCCCTGTTCGGCGTCCAGTTCTCGAGCCTTCCCTGCAGCGACTTCAAGGCACCGCTCCTGCCCGTGGGCCTGGCTGGCGACCCCGGCGGGCTCCCCCTGTACAAGGAGGGACGGGTGGTCGGCGGCATCGGCGTGGAGGGCGATGGCATCTACACGGTGGACCGCGATCCCACCGACGCCGACGAGTCGCCCGAGGAGCTGGCCGCTCTGGCCGGGGCGCGGGGCTTCGAGCCTCCGGACGGGATCCGGGCCGAGCTCATCCTGGCCGACGGGATCCGCCTTCCCTACGCCAACGGCGTTCCCGGCCAAGCTGCGGCGCCGGGGGCGGGCTCCTACCTGGAGGGGCCGCGCGGGACCCAGCCCCGAGCCTTCACCCCCGTGACGGTCGGCACGTTCCAGGGTGCCGCCGATCCGCGGTTCCCCGTGCGTGCGGGCAGCGTCCTCAGCGCAGAGGACGTCACCACCATCCTGGAGCAGGCGGCGCGGCAGGCCGAGCGGACCCGGGCGGCGATCCGGAGGCCGCTGGGGAGCGCCGCCCAGATTACGGTGGTGGTGGTCGACGTCGACGGCAGCCCGCTGGGCAACCTGAGGACCCTGGACGCCCCGGTTTTCGGGTTCGACGTGGCGGCCCAGAAGGCGCGGACGGCGGGGTTCTTCAGTGGGGCCGGGGCGGCCGAGGACCTGCGCGCCGCCGGCCTCGCCTTCTACCTGGACGGCGAGCTGCCCCTCGACGGCAGCGTGGCCTACTCGACGCGGGCGGTGGGCTTCCTGGCCCAGCCGTTCTTTCCGCCCGGGATCCCGGACACGGACGCCGGCCCCTTCTCCGTGCCGCGGGCCGAGTGGAGCCCCTTCAACACCGGGCTGCAGCTCGACCTGGTCCGTGACAAGCTCGACGAGTTCCTGGCCACCCTCGAGCCACCCGGCACCTGCAGCGCCGCCATCCCGCGCCTGAAGAACGGGATCACGATCTTTCCCGGCGGCGTCCCCCTGTTCAAGGACGGACGTCTGGCCGGCGCCATCGGCGTCAGCGGCGACGGCGTCGACCAGGACGACCTGATCGCCTCGGCGGGATCGGCGGGCTTCGAGGCGCCCCCCGAGATCCGGTGCGACCGTCTCTCCGTCCGCGGCGTCCGGCTGCCGTGGGTCAAGTTCCCGAGGCACCCCGATTTATGAGCGCTCCGGGCCGTTCCCTGATCCTACTGCTCACGCTCCTGGCCGGTGCCGCCGTGTGCCAGGCCGACCAGGTGCTCGTCCTCGAGGATGGTCGCCGGATCACGGTGACCGCCCTGGTGCGGCGCGGCGACCGGGTGCGGTTCCAGACCGCGTCGGGCCAGGTGTTCGAGGTCCGGGCCGATCAGGTGGTCGAGCCTCCGCTCTCGACGATCCCCGAAGCGGGGACGGGTGCCGCCGCCGCGCCTGCCGCCGC
>CAZNNH010000061.1:7351-32140 GCA_964574335.1 uncultured Acidobacteriota bacterium
CGCTCTCGACGATCCCCGAAGCGGGGACGGGTGCCGCCGCCGCGCCTGCCGCCGCCCCTCCCTCGAGCGGTCCGGCGACCCTGGTCCTGACGGACGGACGTCGCATAGAGGTGAGCCGCATGGAGCGGCGAGGCGATCGGGTGCGGTTCGCCACCCTTCGCGGCGAGGTCTTCGAGGTCCCTGCCGATCAGGTGGCGGAGCCTCCGCTCGAGACCATCCCGGCCGCCGGCCAGGCGCCCGGGGTCTCGGCGGCACGGGAGCAGACGCTGGTGCTCCGGGACGGCCGACGCCTGCAGGTGCAGCGTCTGGCGCGGCGCGGGGGGCAGGTGATCTTCCAGACCGTCCGTGGCGAGGGCTTCGCGGTTCCCGAGGACCAGGTGGTCGAGCCTCTGCTGGCGACGATCCCCAGCCTCGACGCGTCGGTGGCGACCGCCGAGGCCGCGCCCGCGGAGCCGGCCAAGCCGATCCTGCCCGACGTTCCGGTTCGAGAGGCGGGACCGACCGGGCCGGAGGTGGCGGACTTCGTGAGCATCGCCGATCGCTGGAGCATCGCCTACCCACCCTACCCCGGTCGCAACGTCGCGGGCCGGGCCATCGACCCCTACAACCAGAATCGCCTCAAGGGGGATCGGCCGGTGATCGGCGACTCGGTCTTTCTGGTGCTGAACGCGGTGCTCGACACGCCCGTCGAGCGCCGGCGGCTTCCCGTGCCGTCCGGCGTGTCGGCCGCCGGTCCGGGACGGGCGGAGTTCTTCGGGGATGGCGCCCAGTCGTTCCTGACGCCGCGTCTGTTCGCCGGATTCGAGCTGTTCCAGGGGCAGACCGCCTTCCGGCCCAAGACCTGGGCGATCAAGCTGACCGGGGCCTACAACCTGAACTACCTGCGCACACGTGAGGCCAACCTGGTGAACATCGACGTCCGTGAAGGCCAGACCCGCACCACCGACCACTTCTCCCTCGAGGAGGCCTACGCCGAGGTGAAGCTGAAGGACCTGTCCCCATACTACGACTCGGTCTCGGTTCGGGCCGGGATCCAGCCCTTGGTGACCGACTTCCGGGGCTTCGTCTTCAGCGACTCCAACCTGGGCGCCCGCCTGTTCGGCAACCTGGACGAGAACCGCTGGCAGTACAACCTGGCCTACTTCGACCTGCTGGAGAAGGACACCAACAGCGAGCTCAACACCTTCGACCGGCGCGAGCAGCGGGTGTGGGTGGCCAACCTCTACCGGCAGGATTTCCTGACCCCGGGCTACGCCGTCCAGGCCAGCTACCACCGGAGCCTGGACCACGCCTCGGAGGACAAGCACTACGACCGGAACGGGTTCCAGGTTCGTCCCGCCCGCATCGGCAGCCAGCGCCTGCACGATGTCGAGACCAGCTACCTGGGTCTGGCCGGCGACGGGCACGTCGGCCGGCTCAACCTGAGCCACGCCTACTACTACGTCTTCGGCGAGGACGGGGACAACCCGATCGCCGGGCAGGCGGCCGACGTCCGTGCCCACATGGCGGCGCTGGAGCTGTCGGTCGATCGCGACTGGGCGCGGTTCCGGACCTCCTTCTTCTTCGCATCGGGAGACTCGGATCCGCTCGACGAGACCGCGACCGGCTTCGATTCCATCTACGACTTCTCCAACTTCGCCGGCGGGGAGTTCAGCTTCTGGAGCCGCTCGGCGATCCCCCTGACCCAGACCGGCGTCTTCCTGAAGAGCGTGGGCAGCCTGGTCCCCAGCCTCCGCAGCAACAAGTTCGAGGGGCAAGCCAACCACGTCAACCCGGGGGTGCTGATCTTCGACGGGGCCGTCGACCTGGACCTGACCCCCAAGCTGAAGGCCACCGCCAACGTGAGCTTCATCCGGTTCCATCACACCGAGCCGCTCGAGGAGCTGCTGTTCCAGCCCGACATCCCCAACAGCGTGGGCCTGGACCTGGGGGCGGGCGTGGTCTTCCGGCCGGACCTCAACGACAACATCGTGATCACGGGAGGCGTCACCGGGCTTCTCCCGGCGGCTGGCTTCGACGCGCTGTTCAGCTCGACTTGCTCCGTGCCGGGCTGCGGGGCCGACAGCCGAAGCCTGCTCAACGTCTTCGTCGACGTCCGGCTGGCCTATTGAGGGCCGGCTGTGGAGCGGAGAGCGAGCACCATGGCGAGTAGCAGGACGAGGGACAGGCTGCTGACCACCGGCACCCTGGGGGTGATGGTGGCGCTCGGGGTCCTCCTGGCCAGGCCACGACCCGGCCGGGCCGACGTCGATGTGGCCCGGCAGACGCCCAGGCGCGGGATCACCCAGGAAGAGGCCCAGCAGCGCAGCGCCGGGTGCGTCTCCTGCCACACCGAGAGCGACCGCAAGACCATGCACGCCTCCGACTCGGTGGTGCTCGGGTGCACCGACTGCCATGGCGGGAATGCCGCGGTCATGAAGCAGGGAGAGCCGGGGGCGCCCAGCTACCGGGAGGCGCAGCGATCCGCTCACGTGCTGCCCAGGAACAGCGGGCTGTGGCGGAGCTCGGCCAACCCGGAGCGCACCTACACCGCCATCCTCGACGAGGACCTGGCCTTCGTGCGCTTCGTCAACCCGGGGGACTTCCGGGCCGCCCCCTTCGCCTGCGGCGGCTGCCACGACGAGGACGTCCAGCACAACCTGAAGAGCATGATGACCCACGGCGGGATGCTCTACGGCGCCGCCTTGTACAACAATGGCGTGCTGCCGATGAAGGACCCGATCGTCGGCGAGAGCTATGGCCCCGAGGGAGCGCCGCGGCGCATCAACAGCAACCCGGCCCCCACCGCCGAGGAGACAAAGGACCGGGGCGTCGTCCCGTTCCTGGTTCCGCTGCCGCGCTGGGAGCTGAGCCAGACCGGCAACCCGTTCCGGGTCTTCGAGCGGGGCGGACGGCGGCGGGTCGAGGTGGGGCGCCCCGACGTCTTCGCGGAGCCCGGCAAGCCCGACAAGGGGCTCTCGGAGCGGGGGCCCGGTACCAACCTCCGCACCGACCCGTTGGTGCTGGGCGCTCAGAAGACCCGGCTGCTGGACCCGATGCTCTCCTTCCTGGGAACCAACGACCAGCCCGGCGACTACCGCTCCAGCGGCTGCACCGCCTGCCACGTGGTCTACGCCAACGATCGCTCGCCCACCCACTCCGGCCCCTACGCCGAGTTCGGGAACCGGGGCCGGACCCAGACCGCCGACCCCACCATCCCCAGGGACGAGCCCGGCCACCCGCTCCGCCACGAGCTCACGCGGTCGATCCCCTCCAGCCAGTGCATGGTCTGCCACATGCACCCCGGCACCAACATGCTCACCACCTACTTTGGCTACACCTGGTGGGACAACGAGCTCGACGGGCAGGTGATGTACCCGAAGACGCCGCTCCAGCACAGCGCCGCCGAGCGGGACGCCATCCAGAGGCGCAACCCGGAGGGGTCGGCGCTGCGGGGGCTGTGGGGGGACCCCGAGTTCCTGGCCAACGTGACCGACCTCAACGGCCGGCTGGAGCGCACCCACTTCGCCGACTTCCACGGCCACGGCTGGATCTACCGCGCGGTCTACAAGCAGGACCGGAAGGGGCACCTGCTCGACGAGGACGGTGACGTCATCGACGAGGGCGACCCGGACCGGATGGACGAGGCGGTACAGTTGGTCGACATCCACGCCGAGCGCGGCATGCACTGCGTGGACTGCCACTTCAAGCAAGACAACCATGGCGACGGCCGCCTCTACAACGAGCCGCGGGCGGCGGTGGAGATCGCCTGCATCGACTGCCACGGCACCCGGGACGGCACCGCCAACCTGCAGCCTTCGAGCTTCGCCTCGCGGGGCGGCAAGTTCCTCGAGGACCTCAAGACCCCGTGGGGGCGGCCGCAGTTCGAGCGGACCGGAGACGGCAAGATCATCCAGCGCAGCATGCTGGAGGACAAGCGTGAGTGGATCATCCCCCAGGTCTACGACTCGCTCGACCAGAACCCCCGCGCAAGGGCCTCGCACGACACCATCCATACCGTGGACAAGGTCACCTGCGACATGTGCCACTCGAGCTGGGCGCCGAGCTGCTTCGGCTGCCACCTCTCGATGTCGGCGGACCGCAAGAAGCCCAACCTTCACAGCGAGGGCGGCGACAGCCGCAACTGGACCTCGTACAACTTCCAGACCCTGCGCAACGACATCTACTTCCTGGCCAAGGACGGCCACGTGACCGGCGAGCGCTACGCGCCGGCGCGCTCGGCCTGCGCGGTCCTGGTGTCGTCCCAGAACCAGAACCGCGAGTGGCTCTACTCGCAGCAGCAGACCGTGTCCGCCGCCGGCTTCTCGGGGCAGGCGTTCTCCACCTTCATTCCCCACACGGTGCGCAAGGCGGAGGCCAAGGGCTGCACCGACTGCCACGTCTCCACCGAGAACGACAACAACGCCTGGATGGCCTCGCTGCTGATGCAGGGCACCGGGATGATGAACTTCATCGGGCGCTTTGCCTATGTCGGGGAAGGTTCGGACGGCTTCGAGGCGGTGCAGGTAACCGAGAAGGAGGAGCCGCAGGCGGTGATCGGAAGCCGGCTCCACCAGCTCGCCTACCCCGACCGGTACGCGGAGCACCTGGCCCGGGGGAGCCAGCTTCAGACCGCGCGGCATCACGGCGGCGACGTGCGCTCGCTCCAGCTCCGCGGCGAGTACCTGTTCGCGGCGCAGGGCGAGGGCGGCCTGCGCATCTACGACGTGGCTCAGGTCAACCAGAAGGGGTTCAGCGAGAAGATGGTCTCGGCGCCCTTCTCGCCGCTCGGCCAGCGGCTCTACGTTGACACGGCGGACGCCACCTACGTGGCGCTGCCGAGCACCATGACCATCGATCTGTCACGCACCCAGCTCCCCCAGAACATGGAGCAGCCGGTGCATCCGATCTACGGATATGCCTTCGTGACGGATCGGAAGGAGGGACTGGTGGTGGTCGGGCCTCTGGCCACGCTGCTGGACGGCGATCCCCGCAACAACTTCATCGAGCGCGTGGCGACCTTCAACCCGGGAGGCGTCCTGGACGGGGCCAGCTACATGGCCGTGGCCGGGACGATCGGCTACGTGACCACGCCCCGGGGGCTGGTGGTGCTGGACCTCGGCGACCCGGTGGCGCCGAAGGTGCTTTATGAGGTGGGCGAGCCGCTCGAGGAGCCGCACGCGGTGGCGGTGCAGTTCCGGTATGCCTTCGTCCTCGACGAGGGAGGCCTCGAGGTCCTCGACGTCACCGATGTGACCAACCTGGCCAAGCCCGGCCCGCCGCGGGTGGTGACCGGCGCCTCGGTCCCGATCGAGGACGCCCGTGGCCTCTATCTGGCCCGGACCTACGCCTACGTGGCGGCAGGGAGCCAGGGACTGGTGATCGTCGACATCGAGAAGCCCGAGGCGCCCAAGCTCGACCAGACGTTCGACGCGGACGGGGCCATCGACGACGCCTGCGACCTGAAGATCGGGGCCACCAACGGCTCGATCTTCGGCTACCTGGCGGACGGCCACAACGGCCTGCGGGTGATCGAGCTGATCTCGGCCAACGAGACCCCGGGCGCGTACGGGTTCTCCCCGCGGCCGACGCCCCGGCTGGTGGCGAGCTACCACAGCCACGGGAGGGCGGCGGCGGTCTCTCGCGGCATCGACCGGGACCGGGCGGTGGACGAGACCGGCCATCAGCTCGCCGTCTTCGGGCGGCGGGGGGCGCATCCGTTGACGCTCGAGGAGCAGCAGCACCTCTACCTCAAGGCCGGGAAGCTCAACCCGCAGTCCGAGCCGGAGGCGTCGGAGTTCTGAGTCCCGCCGGGCAGGGGCCGGCGGGGCCCGTCACTTCTGCGGCGGCGTCTCGGCCTGCGGGGGGGCCTCGAACCGGTCGCAGATGCCGTTGCCGTTCGCGTCGATGAAGTACGGGCCGCGGCCCCGTCCATCGTGGGGCCCCAGGCCCCAGCCGCGACCATAGCCAAGGCCACGACCCTGGCCGGCGCCGGCGCCGCCCCAGCCGGCACCACGTCCGCGACCGATGCCTCGGCTCCAGCCTCTACGGCCGCCCCGACCACGACCCCAGGCGGGCCCCACGCCCCGCCCGCCCGCCTGCCAGCGGTCGCACACGCCGTCGCCGTCGGCGTCGACGAACCATCCCGGGGCACCGCCTCGTGCCTCGTACCAGTCGCAGATGCCGTTCCCGTCGGCGTCGAGGCAGTGCCCGCCATCGGCCGGCGCCGCCTTCTCCACGGACCCGGGCGGTGCGGCCGGCGTAGTCGCCGCCGTGTCGCCGGCCAGTGCCGGCCCGGCCCATGAGGCTGCCATCAGAGCGGTCGCTACGGCCAGCCCACGTAGCATGTCGTGCCTCCCTTCCTGTGTCCGGGCGGAGTACCCTCCGCCGGTCACCTTGTGTCCTGCAAGGTCGAGGCCAGCCGTGGCTCCGGCTTGGACGTGCCGAATCAACGACTTGCAGCAGGCGCAGTCGGTGTGTGCCGCGGGCCTCGACCAGGCGGTCGAGGGTCTCGACGAGTTGGGCGAAGGCTCAGGCAGCGCCTTCGGCCAGGCGGACCAGGAAGTGGCACTCCTTGCCGCCGCGCCGCAGCGAGTCGAGGAGGGTGACCTGGGCCTTGCGGCCGGTGCCGCCCTCGAAGATCAGGCCGACGTAGCCGACCGAGCAGTGGCAGAACGTGGCGGAGAGCGTGGCGGGGCCGTCCTCGACCAGCGGGCACAGGCAGTACCCGTCGGCGACGCGCAGGCCGCGCGGGTTGGAGACGTACTTGAAGTGCACCAGGCCGCCGTCCCGCCACAGGTTCTCCTGGCCCACGTGCTTCTGGAAGCCGGCCAGCCAGGTGTCGAGGTCGGGCGGGGGATCGGGGGGCGTGAGCGCGCCGTGCGCCGCCGTGAAGCAGGCGCGGCCGTTTCTCTCCATCACCCGCCGTCTCGTCTCCTCGTCCAGCCGCGCGTCCATCTGGCCCATGAAGTCGGCCACCCAGGCGCGGGCGAAGCCCATCGTCTGCTCGCAGGCCGAGGGGTCGGCCCTGACCCGCGTCGCGCGCTCGAGGGCCGAGACCGCGGCGCAGCAGGTGCCGAGGCGAAGCGAGGTCCAAAGGAACTCCTTCCGGTCCATGGTCACGCCTCCAGCCGGACGTCGAAGCGGCAGGCCGTGCCTCCGTGCTTGATGGTTTCGAGGACCTCGACCGCGACCGGGCTCCCCGAGACGGTCTCGAACATCTCCTTGATCCAGCCCACCGAGCAGTGGCAGTAGGTGGGCGAGAGCGGTGCGGTCACCTCCGCCACCATCGGGCAGGCGCAGCGGGTGAAGGCTACCCGGATCCGGTTCCCTTCGCGTCTCATCTCGGAGGCGCCGGACCAGCCCGCGATGGTCGAGACCAGCTTGTCGACGTCACCCTCGCACCTCTTGGCCGCCGCGATCGCCCCGCCCCGGGCGCAGGAGCGCCCGCGAGCCTCCATCAGCGCGATGCGGTTCGGCGGCGGGACCTCGGCGTCCAACGACTCCAAGAAGCGGGTGATCCAGCCGAGGGCGAAATCGGCCTTCTCTTCACACGGCGTGAGCGCCGTGGCGGCCTCCTCCGCGCCATCGCCGGCTTGCAGCCGACCGGCGCCAGCTCCGGCACACAGGAACGTCCCCAGAAACTGCTTCCGGTTCATGGCCACTCCTCGTGATCGGGACACAAGACCATTGTCTCCGGGGGGTTGTTGCCCTCCGACGCCGCAAGGATATGCCACCTGGCTGGCCGGCCCCGCCCGCCCAGCCCAGGGCTGCGGGCCGTGTCCCGAAAGTCAAAAGTCTAGACCTGACCCCCACTCACAGCCCGAAGCGGCCGGAGGCGATGCCGTAGAGGACGAAGGCCGAGAGGAGGGCAGACCAGGGAACGGAGAGGGCCTCCACTCGCGGCTTGTCGTCCTCGCGGAAGAGCAGGAGCAGGACGAAGGGCATGATGTAGTAGCGGGGCTCGACCAGCCAGGAGGGGAGCAGGAGGAGCAGGGCGAAGGGATACAGGGCGAGGCGGGCGGGTCCCCGGAGGCGGGTCAGGGCCAGCGCGGCCAGGGCCAGGGCCACCGGCAGGTAGAAGACCAGCCGGACCGAGAGCTCGCGGTCCATCGCCTTGAGCAGGTCGTTCCTGAGGAAGCCCTCGAACTGGTTGTAGGGGTGGCCGCCGTCGAAGGTGGTGAGGTACAAGACGAGGCCCAGCACCACGAGGCCGAGCAGCCGGGGGTCGAGGAGGCGTTGTCGCGAGCGCCACAGGCGGGCCGCCACGCTCGGCAGGAAGACGATGGCGTAGCAGAACAGGGAGAAGAAGACGTTGGCGGTGTAGATCCCGAGCCGGTGGGCCTTGCGCTCGCCGAGCACCACCGAGCCGTTCAGGATCAGGAACAGGAGGAAGGCCGCCATGCCGAGCAAGGCCGGCCAGACCCGCTCCAGGTAGCCGCGGATCCTTTCCCGCCAGCCCGCCCAGAGGCGCTCCTCGGCCAGGAGGTAGAGACAGAGGAAGAAGAGCCAGGCGACGTTGTTCTGACGGACCAGCAGGCTGACGCCGCCGACGAAGCCCGCGGCCCGCGGGCGTCTCGAGACGAGAAGCCAGAGCGAGAGCAGGATCAGCAGCACCGAAGAGACGTCGGTGTAGGCCAGGAAGTAGTAGGGCAGGAGGATGGGGAGGAAGAAGTACTGGAGCGTGCGGAGGAGCGGGCGCTGGGTCCCGGCGCGCCGGGCCGCCAGCAGGAAGAACAGGACGGAGACCAGCCCGAAGACGGTGTTGACGCCCCGTGCCACCTGGAGCGAGCAGCCGCCGAGGGCGCGTCCGGCCAGCGCGGCCAGGACGTGGTAGCCGGGGATGGTGGTCAGCTTTCCGTAGAGCTCGAGCCGGCCTTCGCAGAGCGACTCGATCTGTCGCAGGTGGTGGCGCTCGTCGCCGTAGCGGCCGACCCGGCTGATCTGCTGGTGGACGAGGTACGTCGACACCAGCACCAGCAGGCCGGCCAGGGCAGTGAGCACGGGCAGCGAGCGTCGTCTCGGTGGCGGGTCGTCCAATCGGCTCTCCTCGGAGGCGGCCACCGCCAGCGGCGAGGGCCGTGCCGGGCAATCTACGTGGCTGGGCAGGGCCGGTCAAACCTCGACCCACCGGTCGGCGTGTGCCGGCGCCCGTCGCCATGGTCTAATCGGCGAGAGGTGCGTGCCCGGGGGAGGGGCCATGAAGCGACGCGACGTGCTCAGGGCGGCGGGCGCCGCCGCCGCGACCTGGATGTGCGGAGCGCCCCCCACTCCCGGGGGGCGAGGTGGGGAGGTGCCAGTGGCGGAGAAGAGCAAGAGGCAGCGGGTGCTGGATCTGCTGGGCGAAGGGAGCGCGCCGGGCTACGTGCCGGCGGCCTTCTTCCTCCACTTCGGCGAGGGGTTCGCGCGCGGCCAGGCGGCCATCGACAAGCACCTGGAGTTCTTCCGCCACACCGGGATGGACCTGGTGAAGATACAGTACGAGGCGGGTTTCCCGGCCCATCCGGAGATCGTGGAGCCGACGGACTGGGCCCGGCTGTCGCCGCCGGGCCTCGACTTCTACGCCGAGCAGCTCGCGGTGGTGGAGGGTCTCGTCAAGGCCATGAAGGACCAGGCGCTGGTGGTGCTGACCCTCTACTCGCCGTTCATGCTGGCCGGCCGGTGCGTTGGCAAGCAGCGGGTGGTGGAGCACATCGAGGCCAATCCGGAGAGGACCCGCCACGGCCTCGAGGTCGTCACCGAGAGCCTGCTCGGCTTCGTGCGCGAGTGTGTCCGTATCGGCGTGGACGGCTTCTACCACAGCACCCAGGGGGGCGAGGCGGGACGCTTCGCCCGGCCCGAGTCGTTCCTCGAGTGCGTGAAGCCCTTCGACCTCGAGGTGATGGAGGAGGTCAACGGGCGAACGCCCTTCAACATCCTCCACGTCTGCGACTACCACCTCCCCTACGACGACCTGTCGCCGTTCCTCGACTACCCGGGGGACGTCGTCAGCTACCCGCTCCGCGTGGGCGGGGATCACCTCAGCCCGAAGCGGGCAACCGAGCTGTTCGGTCGCCCCTGCATGGGGGGGATGGACCGCAAGGGGACCATCGCCACCGGAAACCACGCCGAGATCCGGGCCGAGGCGGAGGCCCTATTGGCGGAGGCGCCCGACCGCTTCATCCTCGGCGCCGACTGCACGGTGCCAGGCGACACGCCGTGGGACAACCTGAAGGTAGCCATCGACACCGCCCATGGGGACATGACCGGGTTTCGAGGTTGACGCCGGGAAACCCGGATCGTGTCCCCCGAGCCGGCATGACCGGGTTTCGAGGTTGACGCCGGGAAACCCGGATCGTGTCCCCCGAGCCGGCATGACCGGGTTTCGAGGTTGACGCCGGGAAACCCGGATCGTGTCCCCCGAGCTGAGGCCTACTTCGGCACCGAAGCCCGGAACAGCAGCGCGCGGGAGTCGGAGCCGAGGCTGTAGTCGATCCCGCCGGGGACCAGCGCGCAGGCCCCCTTGGGCAGCGCCAGGCGGGTGCCGGCGGCGTCGAGCCAGGCGTCTCCCTCCAGCACGATCAGGCTGTCGGCCCCGTTGGGGCCGGCCGCATGGTGCGGCCGGCCGGCATCTATGGTGATGCGGCCGAGCAGGAACTCGCGAGCGGGGACCGAATAGGCGCGCTCCGAGGCGGAGATGGCCTGGCCCCGCAGGACCGGCGGCGGGCCGCTGTCGAAGCTGAGGGTCCGGAGCAGCTCGGGGACGTCCACGTGCTTCGGCGTCAGCCCGCCCCTCAGCACGTTGTCGGAGCTGGCCATCACCTCCACCGTCACCCCCTCGAGGTAGGCATGGAGGGTCCCCGCAGGCTGGTAGGTCCCCTCCCCGGGCGACAGGCGGACCAGGTTCAGCAGGTAGATGGAGAAGATGCCGCGGTCCCGGTGCCCATCGGGGAGGGGGAGCTCGAGCGCGGCCCGGGCGGCCCAGAAGTCGGGGGAGAGGCGATCCAGCTTCTCGGCCTGGTAGGGCGGCAGGATCCGGGCCAGCAACGGCTCGAGGGCCGCGTCCACCTGTGGCTGGGGGAGCGTCATCACCCTCCGGTAGAGATCGGTGACCAGCCGTTGCCGTCTCGTCTCTTCCCGGCCGACCGAGCGGAGCCGGAAGCCGAAGTCCGGCATCAGCCCGCCGAGCGCCGGCACCGTCCGGAGCGTCTCGTCGATCGCTTCCAGGGACTTGAAGCCGTGCAGCATGTAGAAGTCCGTCACCGCCACGTGGGCCTCGGGCTTGTGGTTGCGATCGCGGTAGCTGCGGCTCGGCGCGTCCAGCGGGACGCCCGCCTGGTTCTCGCGGCGGTAGCCCTCCTCGGCCTGCTGGCGGGTGGGGTGGGCCTGGATCGAGAGCATCCCCCGCACGTCGAGGACCTTGAGCAGGTAAGGGAGCCCGGTCGGGAAACGCCGGACCGAGCCGGGACCAAGGACCGCGTCGCCGTGACGGCGGACCACCTCGTCGAGAGGCACCGACCGACCGGGAAGCTGGGCCTCGGCCGGCCCGGCGGGATGGGCGCCGATCCACAGCTCGCCGAACGGACGTCCCTCCGGGTTGTCGACGCCGAGCAGCTCGGGGAGGTACTGGCGGCCTCCCCAGGCGTAGTGCTTGACGTGTCCCCTCAGGCTCAGGGGGTGCGGCCGGGCCACGAAGGCCGAAAGCGCCGCCTCCAGTTCTCGGGTCATGGCGGTTCCGATCGGAGGCAGGAACGGTAAGGTCGCGCCCGCCGGCTTGTCAACCGGGAGAAATCCCCGCCCGAGCGGGGACTTGTTCCCAGGCCTCACTCGGATGACGGCTCGGCGCTGCTCTTGGCCGGCTCGGGGCGGGAGAGGCCGAACTTCTCGATCCGGTAGCGGATCTGGTCACGGTTCATGCCCAGAAGCGCCGCCGCCCGCGTCTGGTTGCCCCGGGCGCGCTCCAGCGCCTGGCGTACCAGGTCCTGCTCCAGGCTCTCGAAGCGGACCCCCTCGGGCGGCAGCCGGAAGGGGCTCGAGCTCGGGTCCCGGGGCGCCAGCCCCCCGAGGTCCTCGACCTGGAGGACCTCGTGGTCCGTGAGCAGCACCGCCCGCTCGATGACGTTGCGCAGCTCGCGGACGTTGCCCGGCCAGTGGTGGGCCTGGAGGGCCTGGAGCACCGCCGGCGCCGCCTCCGAGACCGGTTTGCGGAACTCCTGGCTGAAGGCTCGGATGAAGTGCTCGACCAGCAGCGGGACGTCGCCGTGGCGGTCACGAAGCGGCGGCAGCCGGACGGTCAGGACGTTGAGCCGGAAGAACAGGTCAGCCCGGAACTGGCCCTGGGACACCGCCTGCTCGATCTCCCGGTTGGTGGCGGCGATCACCCGGACGTCGACCCGGACGTCCTGGGCCCCCCCCACCCGCTTGAAGGCCTTCTCCTCCAGCACCCGCAGCAGCTTGGCCTGGAGCGCCGGCGTCATCTCGCTGATCTCGTCGAGGTACACGGTGCCCGCATCGGCCAGCTCGAACAGCCCCTTCTTGCGGGCCCGGGCGTCGGTGAAGGCACCGCGCTCGTGGCCGAACAGCTCGCTCTCCAGCAGCGACTCGGGGACCGCCGAGCAAGTGATGTGCATGAAGGGGCGGGCCGCGCGCTCCCCGTTGTAGTGGATGGCCCGAGCCGCCAGGTCCTTTCCGGTGCCGCTCTCGCCGGTCAGCAGGACGGTGGAAGCCGGGCTGGTCGCCACCTTGCGCAGGAGCTCCCGGACCTCCGCCATCACCGGGGACTCGCCCAGGATCCGGTCGAAGCCAAAGGGCTCGGACTCCCGGGCCCGCAGCTCGCGGACCTCGAGCCGCAGGCGGGAGGTCTCCAGCGCCTTCTCGACCAGGTGGAGCATCTCGTCCATCTCGAAGGGCTTGTTCACGTAGTGATAGGCCCCTTGCTTGATGGCCTCGACCGCGGACTCGATGGTGGAGTAGGCGGTCATCATGATCACGGGCGTGTCGGGGCTCTGCTCCTTGACCCGCTTGAGCAGGGCCAGGCCGTCGGTGTCCGGCAGGCGGTAGTCCAGGAGCACCAGGTCGATGCCGTCGCTGCAGCGCTCCAGCGCCTGGCGGCCGTTCTCGGCCTCCACCACGGTGTAGCCGTTCTCCTCCAGCCGCTGCCTGAGGGACCAGCGGATCAGGTCCTCGTCGTCGACTGCCAGGATGGTCGGCCTCGCCATGGCGGAGATTCTATGCCGAGTCGCCCATGCAGAAACCGCGCCAGCCGGATTGCCGAGGCGGCCGGCCGGCCCTAGGATCAGGGCGTGCTCGGACGCAAGTCGGGAGGGGGAGGGGCGACGTGAGCCGGAGGCATCCCGAGCGATGGCTTCCGGCGATGGGCCTGGTTCTGGCGACCGCCGTGTTCGCAGGCGACCTGCAGCTCCCGGTCGGCGTCTCCCACTCGCTGCTTTACGTCATCGGGGTGGTGCTGGCGCTCGGGCACCCGCGTCCCGTCTTCGCCCTGGTGGCGGCCTGGCTGGCCAGCGGGCTCACCGTCCTCGGCTTCTTCCTCTCGCCCGCCGGCGGCGACCCGACCATGGGCATCTTCAACCGCTCGCTGGCGGTCCTGATGTTCTGGATCACGGCGGCCCTGGTGGTCCGACACAAGCGGATCGACCGGGCCCTGGCCAAGGAGCGCCACGAGGCCCGGACCTATCTCGACATCGCGGCGGTGGCGATCGTGGTGCTGGACCGCGACGGGAGGGTCCGCCTGATCAACCGGCGCGGCTGCGAGCTGCTGGAGCGACGCCTGGAGGAGGTGCTCGGGGAGGCGTGGTTCGAGCGCTTCGTCTCCGAGCGCCACCGCGCCGAGAGCCTGGCCTCCTGGCATCGGGTGCTGGCCGGAGAGGCCGCCGCCACCCAGCGCTTCGAGAACGCGATCGTGACCGAGGGGGGTCGGGAGCGCCAGATGGTCTGGCGCCGCACCGCCATGCGGGACTCGGACGGACGGGTGGTGGGGACGGTGAGCTCGGGCGAGGACGTGACCGAGCAACGCGACGCCGAGGAGCGCATGCGGCGCCAGGAGACGCTGGCGCAGGTCGGGCAACTGGCGGCGGTGGTGGCCCACCAGGTGCGGAACCCGCTGGCCGGGATCAAGGGAGCGATCCAGGTGATCGGCGGGCGCCTCCCGCCCGACAGCCCGGACCGGGCGGTGATCTCCAGCATCCTGGACCGGATCGGGGCCCTCAACGACATGACCCGCGACCTGCTCCAGTTCGCCCGCCCCCGTCCGCCGCGTCTCCAGCCGCTCCGTCTCCACACCGTGCTTCAGGACGCCGCGGTGCTGCTGGGCAGCAGCCCGGACCACCCCGCTGCCGAGGTGAGCGTGACCGGCGCCGACCCCTCGGTGCCGGGAGACCCCGAGCAGCTCAGGGACGTCTTCCTGAATCTCTTCTTGAACGCCGCCCAGGCGATGCAGGGTCGCGGCCAGATCCGGGTCTCCGTCTCGGCCGAGGATGGATCGGTGCGGGTCGCCGTACACGACTCCGGACCCGGTGTGCCCCCGGAGAACCGGGAGCGGCTGTTCGAGCCGTTCTTCACCACCAAGCACCGGGGGACCGGCCTGGGGCTCGCCATCGTCAAGAGCCAGGTGGAGGCCCACGGGGGCCGGGTGACCGTGGACTGCCCCGCCGAAGGCGGTACCCGGGTGACGGTCGAGCTCCCGATCACTCCGCCGAGGGGCCAGCGCCGAGGGGGTGAGGCCCACCCGGCGGTCGGCGGCTAGGGGACCTCGATACGCTCGGCCAGCCGGTCCGGTCCGGGCACCAGCCGAGCCCGATGGTCGTCGACCAGGGCCTGGATCTCGGCGATCACCTCGGGATGCTCGGGCGCCACGTCGTGGCTCTCTGAGGGGTCCCGGTCCAGGTCGTAGAGCAGGGGCGGGTCGTGCGGTTCGACCCGGTCCTCGTTCTCGTAGGCCCACTCGGTGAAGAAGTGGGCCTTGAAGGGGCCCTTGCGGGCCGCGAAGAGCTGGACGCCGCGGTAGAAGAGCATCGACTGGCGTGGGCTCGGGCGGCCCTCGAAGAGGGTGGGGCCGAGGTCGACGCCGTCGAGGATCCGGTCGGTCGGCAGGGGCGCGCCCGCCAGCGAGCAGAGGGTGGGGAGCAGGTCGAGGGTGGAGCCGATCCCGGTGACGACGGCGGGGCGGATCCTCCCCGGCCACCAGAAGATGGCGGGCTCGCGCATGCCGCCCTCGAAGGTCATGCCCTTGCCGCCCTTGAGCAGGCCGGCCGAGCCGCCGTGCTCCTTGAAGATCAGCCAGGGGCCGTTGTCGGAGGTGAAGACCACCAGTGTCCGATCGGCCAGCCCCAGGGAGCGAAGGGTGTCGAGCAGCTCGCCGACCCCCCAGTCGATCTCCTCCACGGCGTCCCCGTACAGCCCCCTCGGGCTCTTGCCGAGGAACGCCTCGGAGGCGAAGAGCGGGATGTGGGGCATGTTGTGGGCGAGGTAGAGGAAGAAGGGCTGGTCGCGGTGCTCGCGGACGAAACGCACCGCCTCCTCCGTGTAGCGCCGGGTGAGCGTGGTCTGGTCGGTGGGGCGCTCGACCACCTTCTCGTCGCGCATCAGCGGGACGCCAAAATCGGCCGTCCGCCACACCGGCTGACCCGGCGCCGGGTTCAGCTTGCGCTGGCTCTCCGGCAAGGCGTCCATGTCGTTGGAGTAGGGGATGCCGAAGTAGCTGTCGAAGCCGTTCCTGGTGGGGAGAAACTCCGGCCGGTGCCCGAGGTGCCACTTCCCGATGCAGGCGGTCGCGTATCCCCGCTGCTTCAGCAGCTCGGCGATGGTCAGCTCGCCCTCAGGCAGGCCGAGGGCGGAGTCCGGGAACAGCACCCGGCGCACGTCGCTGGCCATGCCGCTGCGCACCGGCAGGCGGCCGGTCAGCAGCCCGGCCCGGCTCGGCGTGCAGACGCTGGCCGCCGCGTAGAAGCTGGTCCAACGTTGGCCCTCGACCGCCATCCGGTCGAGGCGCGGGGTGCGGATGGTGGGGTGGCCGTAGCTGCCGAGGTCCCCGTAGCCGAGGTCGTCGGCGAACACGATCACGAAGTTGGGCGGCGATCCGGGCGGCTCGGCGGCGCGCTGGGCGAAGGCCACCAGGCCCAGGCTGATCAGCCCCAGGGTGCCTGAGGCCAGGTAGCGTGTCGAGCGGTTCATCCGAGCCCCCCCTTCGGTCGAACGCGTGGATGATAGCGCTTCGCGGCAGGAGACGAAAACGGACACTAGACTCACCCAGGAGGACAGCAGGAGACGAAAACGGACACCTGGTGACGGCTCCCGTCCCATCGGCCGCCTCGGGCCGCAGGCGGTCGGAGACGAAAGTGAGGGCTCCTCGTAGCCGGCGCGGACGGATCGACCGTCTCGCGGTCCATCCCCGATCTCAATAGGGGGTCCATTCGCCAGAAGAGTCGAGTCGGCTCCCGCAACCCTTGAACGGGGGTAGGATTGGTGCGTTTGGACGGTATGGTGGCCTGCGGGCAGGGCCACCGTCCCTGGGTTCGCCGCGCTTTGGAACCCTCGGCCAGTCAGCTCCGTACGGGTGGATGAGCGCTCCTCGCGCCGGGAGCGCACCTGCGAGGCTCGGCTATCTGGGCTCGGCCTGACGATCCTGTCCTGGCGGCGCGAACCATCCTTGGGGGCCTCATGACGACCAAGCTCCGGCCGGTACAGCTCCTCGCCGGCCTTCTTCTCCTGACGGCGGCTCTGGCGCTGCCCGCCTGTGTCGCCGAGGACACGAACGCCAAGACCTGGGAGCACGGCGCCACGGTCGACGGGGACCGCAAGGAGGAAGCGGTGCCGGTGGAGGTGGCCACGCTCGGGCGCGGGGGCATCGAGGCCGTCCTGCGCTTCTCGTCGAATCTGGAGGCCGAGCGTGACGTCCAGGTGTTCGCCGAGGCCCCCAGGCGCGTCACCGAGCTTCTGGTCGAGGAGGGCGACTCGGTACGCCGGGGCCAGGTGCTGCTCCGGCTCCAGGACGACGAGCAGAGAAGCGCCGTGGCCAAGGCCGAGATCGACCTCAAGCAGCGACAGCGCGACTTCGAGCGCCACAAGGACCTGTTCGCCCAGCAGCTCGTCACCGAGCAGCTCTACAACGACGCCGCCTTCGCCGTGGAGCAGGCCCAGATCGCCCTCGACGACGCCCGCCGCGCCCTGGGCTACACCGAGGTGAAGGCCCCCATCGGCGGCATCGTCACCGAGCGGATGGTGAACCTCGGCGATCACGTCACCGTCAACCAGCAGCTCTTCCGGATCGTCGACTTCGACTCGATCGTGGCCCGGATCTACGTCCCCGAAAAGGAGCTGAAGACGCTGGCGGTCGGCCAGCAGGCGCGCCTGCGGGCCGACTCGCTGGGCGGGGTCCGCTTTCGGGGAGAGATCGACCGCGTCTCGCCGATCGTCGACCCCGCCACCGGGACGCTCAAGGTGACGGTCGCCACGCCACGCCAGGAGGGTCTCCGGCCGGGCATGTACGTGGAGGTGGAGCTGGTCACGACGGTCCACGATAGCGCGCTGCTGCTGCCCAAGCGGGCCCTCGTCTACGACAACGACCAGGCCTTCGTCTTCCGCCTGGGCGCCGAGCGGCGCGTCGAGCGCCTGAGGGTTGCGCCCCTGCTCGAGGACGCCCTGAACGTCGAGCCGCTCGAGGGGCTGGCCGAGGGCGACCAGGTGGTGGTGGCCGGCCAGTCGGGGCTGAAGGACGGCGGCCTGGTACGGTTGCCGGGCGACCCTGAGCCGGACGAGGACAAGAAGGACGACGAGAAGAAGGACGAGGCCCAGTCCAATGCGGCGTGAGCCAGTGCCCACGCCGGCCCAGGGACGGAGCCAGCCGGGAGGCCGGCCATGACCAGCGCCAGCCCGACGCCACCGGAACCGGCCCGTGCCCAGAGCTTCGTCACCAGCCGGCCGGTGGCCATCTCGATGGTCTTCCTGGCGGCGGTGGTGTTCGGCTTCTTCTCCTACGGGCAGCTCCCCGTCACCCTGATGCCCGAGATGAGCTTCCCGACCATCACGGTGCGCTCCGAGTACCCGGGCGCGGCGCCGGAGGAGGTCGAGAACGACGTCACCCGTCCGATCGAGGAGGCGCTCGGCGTGATCGGCGGCCTGCGGCGTATCTCGAGCGTGAGCCGGGCCGGCGTCAGCGACGTGATCCTGGAGTTCGCCTGGGGGACGGAGATGTCCGAGGCGATCCAGGACACGCTGGAGAAGCTGGACCTGGTCTTCCTGCCCGACGAGGCCGAGCGCCCGCTGATCCTGCGCTTCGACCCCACCCTCGACCCGGTGCTCGAGCTGAGCCTGTCCGGGACCCGGGAGGCCGCTGGCCAGGACGCCCAGGAGGCCGAGCTGCGCCGGCTGCGACGGCTGGCCGAGCTGCAGGTCAAGCGCGCCCTCGAGCCGATCAAGGGGGTGGCCGCGGTGCGCGTGCGCGGGGGCCTCGAGGAGGAGATCCACGTGCTGCTCGACGATGAGCAGCTCCGCCGCACCGGCCTCTCCGTCCGGCAGGTGATCGATCGGCTCCGGCAGGAGAACATCAACGTCGCCGGCGGCACCCTGACCGAGGGTCGCACCGAGTACATGGTTCGCACCCTCAACGAGTACCAGGACCTCGGGCAGATCGGCGACACCATCGTGGTCGCCCACCAGGGACGCCAGGTCCGGGTCCGCGACCTCGGGGAGGTGGTCTGGTCCCACAAGGAGCGCCAGATCGTCACCCGCACCGACGGTCACGAGAGCGTGCAGATCGAGATCTTCAAGGAGGCCGACGCCAACATCGTGGCGCTGGCCCAGCGGGTCAAGGAGCGGCTCGGGGACTTCGACCCGGCGGCCACGGCACCGACCCGCACCGCGGCGAAGAAGGGCGACGAAGGCCCGCGCTTCGAGCGTCCCAAGGGCCTGGTCGAGGAGATGTACCGCTCCGAGGGGGCGCTACTGAAGCTGGTGGCCGACCGCTCAGTCTTCATCGAGAAGAGCGTCAACGAGGTCCGCAACACCGCCATCCTGGGGGGGCTGCTGGCCGTCGCCATCCTCTTCCTGTTCCTGCGCAACCTGAAGAGCACGGCCATCATCGCGGTCAGCATCCCGATCTCGCTGCTGGTGACCTTCGCTCCGCTGGAGCTGCTGGGAATCAGCCTCAACATAATGTCGCTGGGCGGCCTCGCCCTCGGCATCGGGATGCTGGTCGACTCGTCGATCGTGGTGCTGGAGTCGATCTTCCGCTGCCGGGAGGAGGGCGACGACGTGGCCCAGGCCGCGGTGCGCGGGACCCGCGAGGTGCGGATGGCGGTGGTCGCCTCCACGCTGACCTCGATCGCCGTCTTCCTGCCGATGGTCTTCGTGGAGGGCGTGGCCGGCCAGGCCTTCGGCGACCTGGGCCTGGCGGTGGTGGTCTCGCTGCTGGCGTCGCTGGTGGTGGCGGTCACCCTGATCCCGATGCTGGCCAGCCGCACCGCGACGCCGCTGCTCTTCGGCGAGAACCGGAGGCCGGACCTGCTGCCGACCGGGTCCTGGAAGGCGTTTCGCCGGGACATCGTCCGCCTCTATCGGTGGACGACGACGCGGCGGGCTCGCTCCTCCCAGAGCCGCCTCCTGTCCCTGCCGGTCTCCCTGGTCGCGGTGCTGGCGCTGTTGGTCGGGCCCGTGTGGCTGACCGTCCGCCTGGTGGTCGGCCAACTGCTGGAGATTGTCGGCAAGCTCCTGCTGGGGCTCCTGTGGCTGGGGATCTGGCTGTGGCGGCGCTTCCTGGGGACGGCCACGGGCAGCCTGTTCCGGGCCCTCACTGGGCCGCCGTTGCGCCTCGCCACCGCGCTCCTGGACCGCCTCGGCCGCGGCTATCCCCGCACCATCCGCTGGGCGCTTCTCCATCCGACCGCGATGGTGCTGCTGACCCTCCTCTGCATGGGGCTCACGGTGGCGGTGGCCGTGGATCTCAACAGCGAGCTACTGCCGGAGGTCCATCAGGGCGAGTTCACCTTCGAGGTCCAGCTCCCGGTGGGCACCCCGCTCGAGGAGACCCGGGCGGTGCTGTTGCCCCTGGAGGAGGCGATCCTCGCCGAGCGCCAGCACATCCAGTCGCTGCTGCTCACCCTCGGCTTCGACCCCGCCACCAGCCAGCGCTCCGACGAGGGCGAGCACACGGCTCGCTTCAAGGTGGTCCTGGACCGATCCGACGCGCGGGTCGAGCAGGCCGTGATCGACCGCCTGCGTCGGCGTCTGCTGGGCGTGCCGGACCTCGAGGCGCGGGTGGTGCGGCCGGTGCTGTTCTCGTTCCAGACCCCGATCGAGGTGGAGGTCCAGGGTAGCAAGCTCCTCGAGCTGCGCCAGAAGGCCGAGGAGGTCAAGGAGGTGATGGCCAGCCTCCCCGAGCTGGCCGATGTCGAGACCAGCCAGCAGCCGGGCGCCCCCGAGGTGCAGGTGGTCTACGACCGCGACCAGCTCTCCCGCTACGGCCTCAACATCGCCGACGTCGCCGAGCAGGTCAGGGACGCGGTCAAGGGGTACGAGGCCACCCTGTACAACCTGGGCGATCGACGGATCCCGATCGTGGTCCAGTTCCAGGAAGAGGACCGTCGCCGGGTCACGGACGTGCGCGACTTCCTGGTCAACCCCGGCGGCACGCGTCCCATCTCGCTGGCGGCCGTGGCCGACGTCACCCTGGCCGAGGGCCCGAGCGAGGTGCGCCGGGTGGACGGCCGCCGAGTGGCCCTGGTCACCGCCAACGTGGCCGCCGGGTCGCTGGGCGGTGCGGTCGGTGCGGTGGAGCAGGCGTTGCGGACCCGGGTCGAGTGGCCCAACGAGATGGCGTTCTTCGTGGCCGGCCAGAGCCAGGAGTGGGATCGCAGCCGTGGGAGCCTGATGCTGGCGCTGGCGCTGTCGGTGTTCCTGGTCTACGTCATCATGGCGGCCCAGTTCGAGTCGCTGATGCAGCCGCTGCTGATCATGCTCACCATCCCGCTGGCGTTCCTGGGGACCGTGGTGACCTTGTGGGTCCTCGGGATCAGCCTCTCGGTGGTGGTCTTCCTGGGCATGATCATGCTGGCCGGCATCGTGGTGAACAACGCCATCGTGCTGGTCGACTACATCAACACCCTGCGCGGGCGCGGCATGGAGCTGGCCGAGGCGATCGTCACGGCAGGTGGGGTGAGGCTCCGTCCGATCCTGATGACCACCGCCACCACGGTGCTCGGGCTGCTGCCGATGGCGCTGGGCCTCGGCGACGGCGCCGAGATCCGAACTCCGATGGCGATCTCGGTGATCAGCGGCCTGGTGGTCTCCACGTTGCTCACCCTCCTGATCATCCCCAGCGTCTACTCGATCGTGGAGGGCCTGCGCGAGCGGGCGCTCGGCAAGGCCCCCGAGGCAGCGCCGGCCGAGGCCCAGGGGGCGCTGCCGTGAGCGGCCGCCGCGACCTCGAAGAGGCGCTGCCCCGCTTCTCGCTGCACCGCCGGGTCGGCGTGCTGGTGCTGCTGGCGTCGCTGGTGGTGGTGGGAGTGGTGGCCACGCTGGGCATCCCCCTGGAGCTGATTCCGAGCGGCTTCTCCTCACCGTTCCTGTGGGTGGGGGTCCCCTGGCAGGACGCGCCGGCCCAGGAGGTGCTGGACAAGATCGTTCTGCCCATCGAGGACGAGCTCAGCACCGTGCGCGGCCTCGAGCACCTGAGCTCCTTCGCCACCACGGGATTTGGCCGCTGCTTCCTGGGGTTCAAGAGCGGCACCGACATGGACGTGGCCTACCGCGAGGTGCGCGACCGTGTCCAGCGCGCCCGAGCCCAGATCCCGGCGGACGCCGACCGCATCTACATCCACAAGGAGGACGAGTCCGGGATCCCGGTGTTCGTGATGGGGCTGGCGGTGGACCCGGCGGTGACCGACCCCTACGACCTGATCCAGAACGAGATCGTGATGCGCCTGCAGCGCCTGGACGGGGTGGCCTCGGTCGAGGTGAACGGGGCGGAAGAGAAGGAGATCTTCATCGAGCTCGACCGCGAGCGCACCGAGGCCAGCGGGCTCGACCTGTGGCGGCTGGGGCAGGACCTGAGCCGCGACAACTTCACCATGGCCTCGGGTGACGTGCGCCACGGCGACAAGAAGCTGCTGCTCCGCTCGGTGGCCCGCTACCGGGACGTCGAGTCGGTGGGCAACCTGATGGTGGGGCCGAGGACCCGGCTCAAGGACGTGGGCACGGTCAGCTACCGCGAGCCCGAGCGCACGTACCGGGTGCGCGCCAACTCGCGGCCCGCCGTAGCCCTGGTGATCCTCAAGGAGGGCCAGGCCAATACCCTCCGGGTGGCTCGGGCGATCCGCCAGGAGATGGCCCGCCTGCAGGAGACGCCCCGCCTCCAGAACATCATGATGGTGCCGATCTTCGACCAGGGGCTGGTGATCACCGAGTCGCTCGACACGCTGCTCTCGAGCGGGCGGATCGGCGGCCTGTTCGCGGCGCTGGTGCTCTTCTTCTTCCTGCGCCGGCTGCGCCTGACGGCCATCATCACCCTGGCCATCCCCCTCAGCCTGCTGATCGCCCTGACCGTGATGTTCTTCGCCGGCGAGACCCTGAACATCCTCTCGCTGCTGGGCCTGATGATCTCGGTCGGGCTCTTGGTGGACAACTCGGTGGTGGTGGCCGAGAACATCCACCGCCTGAACCGCGAAGGGTACTCGCGGGCCGAGGCGGCGATCCGGGGCACCGGGGAGATCGCCCTGGCCATCACCACCGCCACCCTCACCACCATCGTGGTCTTCCTGCCGGTCTCGCTGGTGGAGGGCGAGGGCCAGTTCTTCCTGCTGCGGCTGTCTTTGCCGATCTCGGTGGCGCTCTTGGCCTCGCTGGGGGTGGCCGGCGTCTTCGTGCCGCTCAGCGTCTACCTGACGCTGAAGAACGGCAAGAACGGCAACCGCATACCCCCTCGCCACCGCCGCTACTACGACGCCCTGATGGGTCGTCTCGAGTGGCTGTACGAGGCCTCGCTGGGACGCCTCAACCACGGCTACACCCGGCTCCTCGGCGTCTTCCTGAGGCGCCGTCTCGATCTGGTGCTCGGCCTGATGGCGATCTTCGCCCTGACCGTTACCGTCGCCTTCAAGGAGGTCAAGCTCGTCGAGAGCCAGGAGGAGGAGCGCTCCGGGTTCCGGATCGAGGTGCGGTTGCCCCAGAGCACGACCCTGGAGGAGGCCGAGCAGCACTTCCTGGCCTGCGAGAAGGCGGTCGAAGAGAGCCGGGACGAGTTCGGTCTCGCGGGGTGGTTCATCGTCCACCGGGCCACCCGGGGCCGGGTCGAGGCCTTCTTCAACAACCCCCGCACCGTCGATCTCTCGCCCCGGGAGGTGACCGAGCGGATGCTCGAGAAGCTCCCCAAGAAGCCGGGGATCGAGTACTACACCGGCGAGGAGAGCCAGGACGAGGAGAAGGGGAAGCAGGTCCAGGTGGTGAGCCTCTACGGCGAGGACGCCGAGCTGCTCGAAAAGACGGGTGACGCGATGGAGCGGCTGTTCGTCCAGGTCCCGGGCGTGCTTGGGGTCAAGGTGGCCGGGGACCCGGCCCCCAACGAGCTGGGCCTGGTAATCGACCGCCAGCGGGCCCAGCAGCAGGGCGTCAACCCCCAGGTGGTGGCCGGCGTGGTCGGCTACGCCCTCCGCGGGCAGACGCTGAACCGCTACCGCACCGACGGTAAGGACATCCCGGTCCGGATCCGGTTCCAGGAGGAGGACCGCGAGACGCTCCGGCAGCTCGAGGGCTTCTACGTGCCGGCCGGCGACGGGGGCTTCGTGCCGCTGTCGTCGGTGACCGACGTGAGCTTCCTGACCGGCGCCCAACGGATCTACCGTCAGGACAAGCGCACCACCCGCAACATCACCCTAGAGCTCGAGGAGGGACGCGAGAACGAGGCCAGGGCCCACATCGTTGCGTTGCAGCAGCAGCTCGACCTGCCGGAGGGGGTGCGCTTCGGCGAGCCGTCGAGCCGCCGCGACACCCAGGAGGACATCGACAGCCTGGTCTTCGCGGCCATCCTGTCGATCGTCTTCATCTACCTGTTGATGGGCTTCCTGTTCGAGAGCTTCATCCTCCCCTTGTCGATCATCTGCACCATCCCGCTGGCGGCGATCGGCGTGGGCTGGACCCACTACCTGCTCGGCTACGACATCGACTTCCTGGGGATGGTGGGGGTGGTGCTGCTGATCGGGGTGGTGGTCAACAACGGCATCGTGCTCATCGACTACGTCAACCGGCTGCGGTCCGAGGGGATGGAGCGCACGGCGGCGCTGCTGCGGGCCGCCGAGCGGCGCTTCCGACCGATCATGATGACCGCTCTCACCACCATCTGCGGGATGGTGCCGGTGACGCTGAGCGGGAGCAACAGCATCGGCCTCAGCTACACCAGCTTTGGCCTGACCCTGATCGGCGGCCTGACGACGGCCACCCTGCTGACGCTCTTGGTGGTCCCCATCTTCTACACCTTCTTCGACGACGCCGCCCAGGCGGCGGGAGCCACTCTGCGCCACGCGCTGCACGGTGGCGCTTCGGGGAAGGCCGCGGGCGAGGCCGCGACCGACTCGGCGGTCTGAGCACCCGCTTCGCCCAGATCAGCAGGCTGGCCGGGCCGCGCTGGGCCTCCGGTACCCTGGCCACCGGCGTGGCCGCCGGTCAGTGTGGGACAGAAACCCTGGACCGTCATCCTGAGTGTGCTTCGAAGCTGTGCCCAGGAAGGATCCGGCCGAGTCCCAGATTCTTCGGGCGCGGCTCTGATGGGCGCCCTCAGAATGACGCCCTGGTCCGACGCAGCGCCGCCAAGGTCGGTTCAGGCTCAGC
>CAZNNH010000062.1:0-2342 GCA_964574335.1 uncultured Acidobacteriota bacterium
CCCGCCCCACGACGTGGACGCCAGCATCGTCCTGGAGAGTGCCCTGCAGTGAGCCTGATCGTCTTGCTGCTGGCTGCCAGCCAGGTCGCCGGCCCGGCCACCTCCCCGCCGGGCCCGGCCAACGGCTCGGACTTCGCTTTCGCCAAGCTCGACGGCGGCGTGCACGTCGGCTTTGCGTTGGTGCGCTCGGGTGGCAGCACGGGTCAGGGCTCCATCGGCGAGGTAGTGGTGCCCGGCTCCAACGACGTCAGCCGGGTGCTGTTCGACCAGAGCGGTGGCGCCTACTTCGGCTATCGGCTGGAAGCCGAGGCGCTGCCGCTTCCCGGCCGCTTCAAGGTGGCCTTTCGGTCCCTCGAGGCGCGTATCGCCGGCGAGCTGGAGCGCCGCATCGACTGCCCGGATTGCCTGCCCCCGACGCCGCTGGTGGCCAGGGAGGGGAGCTATCCGACGCCTCGGCTGGTTGCCGACGGCGAGGCCACCGCCATCGACCTCCTGGTCAACCCCAAGACCCACGAGAAGATCGTCGACGTCCTGATCGTCTCTCGGAGGCCGATCCCGGTGAGCGCGATGCGCCAGGCCGCCGAGCGCATCAAGCAGGCGTTGATCGAGGTCGGGCGCGGCGACAACTTCGTGGCCCGCCGCTCCCTGGACGAGGCCCGCAGCGCCTACGCGCGGGCGCTGGCGCTGAACCCCAACGACGCCACCGTCTGCAACCGGCTCGGGATGTGCTACCAGCGGATGGGCAAGGACCGGGAAGCCTGGCAGCAGTACGAGCGCGCCCTCGAGCTCAACCCCGACTACGCCGCGGTCTGGAACAACATGGGGAGCATCGAGCACAACCGCGGGCGCTACAAGCAGGCGGTCAAGCGTTACGAGCGCGCCGTCGCCCTGAGGGCGGACTACGCCACCGCCTACAAGAACATGGGTGCCGCCTACTTCGCCATGGAGCGCTACGAGGAGGGGCTCGAGGCCTACCGCACCGCCTTCCGCCTCGAGCCGGGCGTCTTCCGGTCGTCCGCCAACGCGCCGGTCATGACCAGCGGCGTAGACATCGGCCTGCAGTACTTCTTCTTCGCCAAGATCTCCGCTCAGGCGGGCCGGCTGGATGCGGCGCTCGATCTCCTCACCAAGGCCTACGAGAACGGCTTCCGCGATTTCGCCAGGGTGGAGGCCGACCACGATTTCGCGGCACTGCTCGAGCACCCGCGCTACCTCGCCCTGGTGGCCGGCGAGCCGCTGCCACCCACGCCGACGCCCGGGACGGGAGGCCCTCCCCCCTCGCACTGACACCGGCGGGCCCATCGCCGCCGTAGGCCCGGGCGGAGCCGTGGCCGGCCTGGCGGGTTGCCGTCATCCCGAGCGGAGTCCAGGTGGCGAGTTGACGCCATGATTCCGAGGACGCGCGCTGCCAGGCCTGGTGTGGCGCCGCCGTCATCCCGGGCGGAGCCTCGGGTGGACGGGCGAAGCGAAGGATCTCGACGCGTCCGCTGTGTCAGCGCGTCGCGGTGATCACCGAGAGGATCCTTCCGGGGCACAGCTTCGAAGGATCACTCAGGATGACATCCCGGTGGGCACAGCTTCGAAGGATCACTCAGACGGTCAAGGGTTGCTGTCCCACGCTGACCGGTGGTCCCGCCGGTGCCCGGTCGGGATGGCATTCGCAGCGGATCACGTTCGCAGCGGCGTTCAGGTGGACCCTCGCGTATCTCCTCGCGGCACGCCGGTAACAACCCGGTGAGGCTGGTTGCCGAAGCAAGGAGAAACGAGATGACCAAGAGAATCCTGATGGCCGCCGCGATCTGCGCTGCTTTCCCACTGATGCTGCAGGCCGGCGACGAGGTGAAGGACATCGTGCTGCGGGCCGACATCCTGGCCGCACGAGGCGACAACGTGGCCGCGATCGCCACGTACAAGGAGGCGCTGGCTCGCGAGTCGAGAAGCGCGACCCTGCACAACAAGCTGGGCGTCTGCTACCAGCGTGCCGGGCAGCCTGACAAGGCCCGCCGGCAGTACGACCTGGCGCTGACTGTGGATCCCAAGAGCGCCGAGGCCTGGAACAACATCGGCTCGCTGCGCCACGCCGCCGGCGAGTATCAGAAGGCGGTCGAGGCCTATCAGAAGGCGGTGTCGCTGAAGAAGCTGGCCGTCGCCTACAAGAACCTGGGCACCGCCTACCTGGCCGACAACAAGATCGAGCCCGCCTTCGACGCTTACCGGACCGCCTTCCAGCTCGATCCGAACGTCTTCGCCGGCGACATGAGCTCCGGGGTGGCCGCTCCCGGAGGTGACCTGGCGATGCAGTACTACTACTTTGCCAAGCTGTGCGCCGCGTCCGGCAAGGT
>CAZNNH010000062.1:2442-31252 GCA_964574335.1 uncultured Acidobacteriota bacterium
GCCTGGCGCACCCTCTCGGCGTAGCGCTCGGCGCTGTACTCGCGCCGGATCAGCTCGACGCCGGCGCGGGCGCGCGCGCTGGCCGCCTCCCGATCGCCGAGCGCCTGCTCGATACCTGACGCCAGCCCTTCCGGGGTCGGCTCGACCAGCAACGCCAGGCTGTCGTCGAGGAGCTGGGTGTGAGTCGGGATACGGGTGGCCACCAGCGGCGCGCCGGAGGCCAGGTAGGTGTAGATCTTGAAAGGGGTGTTGGTGCCGCGGCAACGTGGCGACACCAGCACGTCGGCGATGCCGAGGAACCCGGGTAGCTCGGAGGGTGGCCGTCGACCGGCGAAGGTACAGCGATCCGCCACCCCCCGATCGCGAGCGCGGTTCTGCAGGGTCTCGATCTGGGCCGGCTCGCCTCCCATGAAGAGGAGCTGCGCCGCCGGCGTCAGGCGGGCGGCATCCACCAGCAGCTCCACCCCCTGGTAGGGCTCGAGGTTCCCCGAGTAGAGCACGACCGGGAGCGGGCCGAGCTGGAGCCCTCGTCGGAGCTCCTCGAGGCAGCTGGGCTCGACGCCGGCGCCGGGCTCGACCAGCGGGGGATCCTCGATCTGGAAGACACGCGCGCTCGGCGCGGCGCGTCGGACCCCTTCGGTCAGGCTGGTGCAGACGGTGATCACGGTGTGGGCTCGGCTGAGGGCATGGCGCTCGAGGCGCTCGGCCAGGGCCAGCAGCGGACCTCGGCGGGCGAATCCCGAGTAGCGGAGCTGGTCCGGGATCGAGGAGTCGACGTCCATCACCAGCGGCAGGCCCAGCAGCCGGCAGAAGGGCGCGGAGAGATGGGCCGCCTCCTCGACGGCGTGGACCACGTCGAAACGGCCGGTCGTCATCCGCCAGACCGCTTCCAGCATGAACGGGACGTCGAGCAGCAGCTTGGCCAGCGACGGGCCGGCGCGCACGCGGCCCACGGGGAGCCGCAGGCACCGGCGGTGGGTCAAGCCCGGCACCTCGACGGGGTCGCCCTCCGGGAAAGTCAGCAGCTCGACCTGGTGGCCGAGGAGGACGAGCGCTCGCACCATGGCCAGGACCGCGAGCGGCGTGCCGCGAACCTGGAGAAACGGCTGCGGCGCCAGGAACAGGATCCTCAGGCGGGCCTCAGCGGCTCAGGAAGCGCTCGGCGTCGATGGCCGCCATGCAGCCGCTGCCGGCAGCGGTGATCGCCTGCCGGTAGTGGGGGTCGGCCACGTCCCCGGCGGCGAAGACGCCCGCCACGCTGGTGGCGGTGGTGTGCGGCTCGACCTTCAGGTAGCCGTTGTCGTCCATCTCGAGCTGGCCCTCGAAGACCGACGTGTTGGGGGTGTGACCGATGGCCATGAAGATGCCGCCGGCCGCGACCTCCTGCACCTCGCCGGTCTTGACGTTGCGGACCCGGGCGCCGGTGACGCCCTGGCCCGGGCCGCCCAGGATCTTCTCGACCACGTTGTCGAGCAGCCACTCGATCTTCGGGTTGGCCCGTGCCCGCTCCTGCATGATCTTCGAGGCGCGCAGCTCGGCGCGGCGATGCACCACCGTGACCAGGGCCGCGAACTTGGTCAGGAAGCTCGCCTCCTCCATGGCGGTGTCGCCGCCGCCCACCACCAGCACGTGCTTGCCCTTGTAGAAGAAGCCGTCGCAGGTGGCGCAGGCCGAGACCCCACCGATGCGGGTCCGGAACTCGAGCTCCTCGGGGAGGCCCAGCCAGCGCGCCTGGGCGCCGGTGGCGACGATCAGCGCGTCCGCCTTCACGCTGCCCTCTTCCAGCGTCAGCACGAACGGACGCTGGTCGAAGGCCACCGCCGTCACCCGACCCGACACGATCTCGGTGCCGAAACGCTCGGCCTGCTTCCGCATCCGGTCCATCAGCTCCGGACCCAGGACGCCTTCCGGAAAGCCCGGGTAGTTGTCGACCTCGGTGGTCAGCATGAGCTGTCCGCCGGGGAGGTCGGTGGGATCGCCGCCGCCCCCACCCTCGACCAGTAGCGGCGAGAGCTCGGCGCGTGAGGCGTAGAGGGCGGCCGTCAACCCGGCCGGGCCTGAGCCCAGGATCACGATCTTGTAGGCGCTGTGCTTCGGCATGGCTCCTCGGAACGCGCAGGTGGGCCGCGGCAGCGCGACCGCCCACAGTATAGCGTCCGCCCTCGGGCCGCGCCCTTGATGGTGTCGCCGCGGCGGGCGCCGCGGCCGAAGCGAGAGCCTTGACACCCCTCGCGGCCGAGGCTAGCGTGAGCGGGTGACCGACGCCAGCCGCATCGAGGTGATGCTGTCGACGCTCAACGCCGCCGAGGTGGGGTCGGTCGAGACCGTCTGCGAGAAGCTGCGCGAGGTCGAGCGGGAGCTGCTGTCGCTGGACCAGGCCGAGCTGGCGGCGCGGGCGGCCGAGGCCATCGCCGCCTTGAGCCAGGGGAACATCGCCGAGTTCAAACGCGGCCGGGCGTTCCTGCAGTCCAAGATCGGTCACCTGCGACCGTGAGCACGGCTTCCACCCTGTGAGGCCCCGATGCTGAACGTCACCGAGATCCAGATCCAGGCGTTCGTGGAGCATCTCCAGCAGGGGTACCGAAGGACCTTCGGCGGCCTGGAGCCGGAGTATCCGGAGATCATCGCCTGGGCCGGCGGCATGGCCCTCGAGAACATCGCCAACAGCGACGCCCTGTACCACGACGTGGAGCACACCATCCTGGTGACGCTGGTCGGCCAGGAGATGCTTCGCGGGAAGCAGATCCGCGAGGGGCGGGTCGCCCCTCGCGACTGGCTGCACTTCGTGATCTCGCTGGTCTGCCACGACATCGGGTACGTGAACGGCGTCTGCCGCGACGACCACGACCGGGTCTGCGCCACGGGTCGTGACGGAGAAACCGTCACCCTTCCCCCGGGCGCCACCGACGCCAGCCTGACGCCGTATCACGTCGACCGGGGCAAGCTCTTCGTCCGGGAGCGTTTCGGAGGCCACCCGCTGATCGACGTCGATGTGCTCCAGAGCAACATCGAGCCCACCCGCTTCCCGGTCCCGGCGGGCGACGAGGCCAAGGACGGCGCCGGCTTTCTGGGGCTGGTGAGGGCGGCCGACCTGATCGGGCAGCTCGGGGACCCGCGGTACCTGAAGAAGATCCCCGCGCTGTTCCAGGAGTTCGCCGAGACCGGTGTCAACCAGCGGCTCGGCTACGCTCACCCCGGCGAGCTGCGCCAGAACTACCCGCGCTTCTACTGGGGCTGCGTCTCACCCTTCATTCAGGACGGCCTGCGCTATCTGGCCTCGACCCAGCAGGGGCAGCAGATGCGCGCCAACCTCTTCGCCAACGTCTTCGTCGTCGAGCACGAGCGGGAGGTCCGCTCCGGGGACTCGCCGGTCCGGTAGCCCCGGTATCGGTCGTCCGCTGGGGGCGGCCCTGGACGCGCCGCCGTGGCTCGGTGTGGCTCCCCCGCCAGGCGGGGCCGTGCTGAGGTGGCGCGAGCCTGGCGCACGAAGTCAAAAGTCTAGACCTGACCCCCTCGTCCCGTCCTAGAATGCCTGGGGGAGGGGTTCGTGCACCATTCGTGGATCGGCAACCAGGAGGTGGAGGGCAAGGCCGGGCGTCGTGAGGTGATCTGCCCGATCACCGAGACGGCTTTCGCCGAGGTGAGCCTGCTCGACGCCGGGCAGGCCAGAGGCGCCGTGTCCACCGCTGGTGGGGCCGGCGAGGGGTGGCGCCGTCTCTCGTTCCACCAGCGGGCGTCCTTCCTGCTGCGCCTGCGCGAGGTGGTGCTGGCAGAGGCCGACTCGCTGGCCCGGGAGATCGCCCGCGAGCAGGGCAAGCCGATCGCCGAGGCCCACGCCGTCGAGATCTTCCCGGTCCTGGAGAGCCTGAAGCACCTCGCCCGCCACGCCGAGGACCTGCTGCGCGAGGAGACGGTCGACAGCCAGCTCCTGCTGATGGCCCACAAGGACTGCCGGCTGCAGTACGCGCCGCTGGGCGTGGTGCTGGTGATCACGCCCTGGAACTACCCCTTCGCCATCTCGCTCGAAGGCGTCGCCACGGCGCTCGCCGCCGGCAACACCGTGGTCCTCAAGCCCGCCCCAGCCACCACCCTGATCGGGCTGCGCATCGGCGAGCTGGCCTGCAAGGCGGGCCTGCCACCGGGCGTCGTCAACGTGGTCGCCGTCGAAGATGCCCTGGCGCCCGATCTGGTGGGGAGCGCGGAGGTCGCCAAGGTCGTCTTCACCGGCAGCGTGGCCACCGGCCGCAAGGTGATGGCCAAGGCGGCCGAGAACGGGACACCGGTGGTCCTGGAGCTGGGTGGCAAGGACCCCGCGGTGGTCTGTCGCGACGCCGACATCGAGCGGTCCGCGGCGGGCATCGTCTGGGGGGCTTTCTTGAACGCGGGCCAGACCTGTGCCTCGGTGGAGCGGGTCTACGTCGAGGACGAGGTGGCCGACCGCTTCGTCGAGCGGGTGGTCGCCGAGACGACGGCGCTCCGGGTCGGCGACCCCCTCGATCCGGACACCGACATCGGCCCGCTGACGCTGGCCAGGCAGCGTCAGCTCGTCGAGGAGCACGTGGCCGACGCCCTGGCGCGGGGGGCCCGGGTCCTGATCGGCGGGAAGCGGCCGGACCGCCCCGGCTTCTTCTATCCCCCCACCGTGCTGGTGGACGTGGACCACAGCATGCGGGTGATGCGCGAGGAGACCTTCGGTCCCGTGCTCCCCATCATGCGGGTGCCCGACCTGGACCGGGCGATCGCCCTGGCCAACGACTCCGACTACGGCCTGACCGCCAGCGCCTGGACCCGCGATACCCGCACCGCGCGGCGGCTCCAGCAGGCCTTGGAGGCGGGGGTGGTCACCGTCAACGACTGCGTGGCCAGCCATGCCGAGCCCACCGCCCCGTGGGGTGGCGTCAGACACAGCGGCATCGGCCGCGCCCACGGCCGGGCCGGCCTCCGCGAGATGGTGCAGGTGAAGTACGTCTCGCTCGACCCGGGTCGGAGCCGCCTGCTGTGGTGGTTCCCTTATGGGGCGCGCTTCGCTGGCCTGATGGCGACCTCCAACCGTGCGCTGCACGCCCGCTCCTTCTGGACGCGCCTTCTTCACCTGTTCCGGCTGCTGGGCTTCCGCCGCTTCTGGGCCCGCGCCCAGCCGCTGTCGATCCTGAGGAACGTCGACAAGCTGCCCTGAGCTCCATGCCCGCCACACTTTCCGCAACCCGCCGCTCCAAGTGGTTCCACGTCACCATGGGGGTGGGCCTGATCCTGGTGGCGATCGCGCTGACGGTGGCCTGGCAGTACCTGGGGATCTCCTGGACACAGGCCTCGCGGCTGTCCACGCTGCGCTGGGTCGTCTACTTCCTCGGCACCCTCGCCTTCCTGCTGCTGATCGGCGGCCTGGTGCTGATCGTGATCCTGCTGCTGCGCGAGGTGAGGCTGAACGAGCGTCAGTCCAACTTCATCAGCGCCGTCACCCACGAGCTGAAGACGCCGGTCTCGTCGCTCAAGCTCTACCTCGACACCCTTCAGCTCCGCGAGCTCCCCGACCACCAACGCCGGGAGTTCTACCGCACCATGCGCGACGACCTGGATCGGCTCAACACCACCATCAACAACGTGCTGAACGCCGCCATGTACACGGACCGACCGATGGTCCAGGCCGAGCCGCTGGATCTGGCCCACGTGGTCCGGCAGTCCATCGAGCTGACCCGCACCCGCAACCGGCTGCCGCCTGAGGCCATCACCTACCAAGGGCCGGCGGGGCTGACCGTTCGCGGCGAGATGGCGGGCCTCGAGGCGATGGTCCTGAACCTGCTGGACAATGCGGTCAAGTACTCGGGCGAGATGGTCCGGGTGGAGGTCGAGGTGTCGGAAACCCCGGCCGGCCAGGCCTGCCTGCGGGTGCGGGATCACGGGATCGGGATGAGCCGCCCCCATCTGCGCTTCATCTTCAACCGCTTCTACCGGATCGGCCGGGAGGTGCGGCGGAGCTACGCCGGCACCGGGCTGGGCCTGTTCATCGTGCGCTCGGTGGTGAGACGCCACCACGGCACGGTGGCGGCGGAGAGCCCCGGCCCGAACGCCGGCACCACCATCACCGTAACGCTGCCCGGCGTCCTGCCGAGCCCCGCGGGCGAGGCGCTGGAGACGTATGGCTAGGATCCTGGTGGTCGAGGACGAGGCCCACTTGGCGGAGGGGATCCGCTTCAACCTCGAGCTGGAAGGCTACGAGGTGGAGCTGATCGGGGACGGGAAGGTTGGCTGCTTGCGACTCACCAGCGGCAGCGGGCCGGCGCTCGACCTGGTGATCCTCGACGTGATGCTGCCGGGCATGGACGGGTTCTCCCTGGCCAGGCGGATGCGGGAGGCCGGCAACTACACCCCGGTCCTGATGCTCACCGCCAAGACCCTCCCGCAGGACGTGGTCCTGGGGATCGAGGCCGGCGCCGACGACTACCTGGCCAAGCCCTTCGACCTGGGGGTGCTGCTGGCCCGGATCAAGAGCCTGCTCAGGCGTCGATCCTGGACCCAGGGAGACAGCGGCCCCGAGCTGGCCCGGGTCGGCGAGGCGGAGGTGGACTTCAGGACCTTCGAGATCCACACCAGGGGTGAGACGTTGCCGCTCACGCTGCTGGAGGCCGCGCTCATCAAGCTGCTGGTCCAGAACGCCGGTCGGGTGGTCTCCAAGGCCGAGATCCTGCAGAAGGTCTGGAACCTGAACCCCGACACCCAGACCCGGGCGGTCGACAACTTCATCGTGCGCCTGCGCAAGTATCTGGAGCCCAACCCTGGCTTCCCCAAGCACCTGCAGACGGTGCGCGGCGCCGGGTACAAGCTGGTCCTCGACCCGCCCGACACGGACGCACCCTGACGCCGGCGCCGACCGTGCCGAGGCGGGCCAAAGCCCCGCCTGCGACGTGATCCGCCGCCTGCTACGATGCTCGATACCCAGCAAGGAGGCGGGACCATGTCCACCGAGCTCGGAGCGTTGCTGCCCGAGAAGCTGCAGCGGCTTCTCGCCGACCCGGCGGATCCCAGCAGTGGCCGGCAGGTGCTGATCGCCACCACCCTGGACCCCGACGGCTGGCCGCGCCACGCCATGCTCAGCCCGCGGGAGGTGGTGGCCCGCAGCCGGTCACGCCTCTTGGCGCTGCTCTACGAAGAGAGCCGCAGCTCGTGTAACCTGAGGCGTGAGGGCCGGATCTCGCTGGTGGTGATCAACCCGGAGATGAGCTACTACGTGAGGGCGTCGGCCTGCGAGCGCGCGGGCCTGCCCGAGGCGCCTCGGGAGGCCCTCTTCGAGCTGCGCGTGGAGCAGGTGCTCGAGGACGTGATCGAGACCGCGCGGATCGTCACCGGCCTCACCTACGAGGGGCACGATCCCGGCGTCGATCCGGAGCGGCGGCGGGCGGTCTGGCGACGGTTGGCGGCCGGTTGAGGTGGGGAGGGAAGGGATGCGTCGTCTGGTCGTGGCCATCACCGGGTCCACCGGGACCATCTACGGGGCGCGCCTGCTCGAGGTCCTGCGCCCCATCCAGGAGGTCGCGACCCACCTGATCATCAGCGCTGCCGGAAAGCGCACCTTGGTTCACGAGCTGGATGCCCAGCTCGCCGACGTCGAGTCGCTGGCCGACGTGGTCTACGACAACCGCGACATCGGCGCCGCGCTGGCCAGCGGCTCGTTCAGGACCACCGGCATGGTCATCGTGCCGTGCAGCATCAAGACCCTGGCCGACCTCGCCACCTGCCACGCCGACACCCTGATCGCGCGGGCCGGCGACGTGACCCTCAAGGAGGGCCGGCCGCTGGTGGTGGTGCCGCGCGAGACGCCGCTGCACGTCCTTCACCTGCGGCAGATGCTGGCTTTGGCCGAGGCCGGGGCGGTGATCCTTCCGCCGATGCCGGCCTTCTACCATCGCCCCCAGTCGATCCAGGACGTCGTCGACCATACCGTCGGCCGGATCCTCGACCGCCTCGGCGTCGCCCACGAGCTGGTCCCCGAGTGGACGGGCCGCGGCACGTGACCTGGGCCACACGTCCGCGGGAGCCCCTCGTGTAGGCTGAGCAGAACGGGGGGGCGAGGAGCGCGGATGGAAGGCGTCCACGATCTCGCGGTGCCGGCGTCAACGGTGCTGCGGGTGACGCTGGCCACCCTGGCGTTGTCGGCGGGATGCCGGGGGAGGTCCCGTTCGCTCTGGGCCTGGGCCGCCTTCTGGTGGCTGGCCGCCCTGGCGCCGTGGGTGGCGGACCGGCTCGCCCCGCTGCCCGACGTTCTGTCTCTCGTGTTGGTGCTGCTGACCTGGTCGTCCCTCTGGGGCCCGACCGCCGGGGCGCGCCGGTGGGCTTCGGCCGGCTCCGGCCTGCTGTCGGCGGGCATTCTCCTCGACATGGCGCCGACCCTGGCGCCCGGCCTGGCTCGGACGGGGGATCCCCGCCTGACCGTGGGGATCGGCCTGGCCGGGGAGCTGCTGATCGGCTCGGCGGTCGTCCTCTCGGTCATCGAGTCGGCGCGGAGCCAGGCCCGAGTCGCCGAGGAGCGCCGTGCGACCAGCGAAAGCCGACTGAAGCAGATGGTCACCTGGGACCCGCTGACGGAGTGCTTCACGAGGCCGGTCTTCCGCGAGCTGGTGGACCGGGTGCGCGACGGCAAGGACGACGACCGTGGAGTGATCCTGGTCATCGACATGGACGGTCTCAAGCGCATCAACGACACCTCCGGGCACTCGGCCGGTGACAAGGCCATCCGACGGACGGGCCTCGCGATCAAGCGGCGGCTCCGCGAGAAGGACCTGGCGCTACGCTGGGGAGGGGACGAGTTCGTGGCGGTGCTGCGGGGGATCTCGGTCTTGGAGGCACGCCAGGTGCGACGGCGCATCGTTGCCACCCTGAGGCGCGAAGGCCTCTCCGCCAGCGTGGGGATGGCGGTGTACGGGGTGGGATCCGACATCGTCTCGGCGCTGCGCGAAGCCGACGCCCGGATGTACGCCGCCAAGCGGCGCCGGCATCAGGCGCGCGCGTCGGATACCCGACAGCTCGACCTGCCGCTGGAGCCCGCCCGGCCGGCTGGCAAGGTAGCGGAGGCCTCCCGGCCGCGCTCCCTCGTCGCCTCGCCCGGAAGCTCGGCGGCTTGACGGCCCAAGTGCCCCGAGCATAGTCTCGCCGCGACCGGACCGAACCAGAGGAGAGCCCATGCCGAAGCAGGTGTTTCGAAGACTCCTGGTGTCCCTCGTCGCGTCAGCGGCGGCCCTCCTGCCGGCGACATCCGACGCCGTGGACAGCGGGGCCGAGGTCGCCACCGCCACCCAGCACGTCAGGGTCCAGTTCTTCAGGGAGGACATCGTTCGCGTGCTCAAGTGGCCGGCGTCGAACACCTCCGACAAGCGCAGCCTGTCCGTGATCGCGGAGCCCGCCGAGCGGGTCGAGGTGCGACACCGGCAGGGCCCGGGCACGGTGACCCTCGAGTCCGGACGACTGCGGCTCACGATCGACAAGGAGACCGGGCGGATCCGCTTTGAGACCCCGGCTGGCGCCGCGGTGCTCGCCGAGTCGGGAGAGGCGAGCTTCACGCCGACCGCCACCCCCTTCGAGAAGGCGTTCAGCGTGCGGCAGGCCTTCACCCTCACACTGGAGGAGGGGCTCTACGGCCTCGGGCAGCATCAGGAGAGCGTGATGGACTACCGTGGCCACTCGGTCACGCTGGCCCAGAGCAACACCGATGCCGTGAACCCGTTCCTGGTCTCCACCCAGGGCTACGGGATCCTGTGGGACAACTACTCGAAGACCGTCTTCGAGGACGGCGCCGAGGGGGCGTCGTTCTGGTCGGACATCGCCGACAACGTCGACTACTACCTGTGCTACGGCCCGAGCCTGGATCGGGTGATCGCCGGCTACCGCGAGCTGACGGGAAAGGCGCCGCTCTACGGCCGCTGGGCCTACGGCTACTGGCAGAGCAAGGAGCACTACCACACCCGGGACGAGCTGCTGAAGGTGGCCGAGGAGTACCGGAGGCGCCGGATCCCGATCGACAACCTGGTGCAGGACTGGAACTACTGGGGCAACGCCTCACGCTGGGGCGGGATGGTGTTCGACCCGGAGCGTTACCCGCGCCCCGCCGAGATGGTGAAGCGCATCCACGACCTGAACTTCCACCTGATGCTCTCGATCTGGCCGGGGCTGGGTCCCGACACCGCCATCTACAAGGAGATGGCGGCCCGGGACTTCCTGTACCCGCCGGTGGGCTGGGCGGGCTTCAGGTACTTCGACGCCTACGACCCCGAGGCCAACGCCGTCTACTGGAAGCACCTCGAGAAGGGACCGTACGCAACCGGCATCGACGCCTGGTGGATCGACTCCACCGAGCCGGACGTGATCAACGCCCTCACCAAGGAATCGCACGAGTACGAGATGAAGAAGGTGGGAAGGAACCACCTCGGCTCGTGGCATCGCTACCTGAACGCCTACTCGCTGGTGATGATGGACTCGCTCTACCAGAACCTCCGGGCCAAGGACGATGGGCGACGCGTCTACCTGCTGACCCGCTCCGCCTTCGCCGGCCAGCAGCGGGCCGCCGCCACCACCTGGTCGGGGGACATCGGGGCGAGCTGGGAGATCTACCGGAAGCAGATCGCGGCCGGTGTCAACTTCTCGATGTCGGGGATCCCCTACTGGACCTTCGACATCGGCGCCTACGTGATCAGCAGCTACGGCGGGACCTTCTCCCGGGGGGGCAAGGACCCGGCCTACCAGGAGCTGTACGCGCGGATGTTCCAGTTCGGTACGTTCGCCCCGATCTTCCGCTCCCACGGCTCGGAGACGCCTCGCGAGATCTGGGAGATGGGAGAGCTCCAGGACACCCTGATCAAGTTCGACACCCTGCGCTACCGGCTTCTCCCCTACATCTACTCGCTGGCCTGGAGGGTCACGGACCAGGGCGACACCCTCATGCGGGGCCTGCCGATGGACTTCCCGGAGGACCACCGCACCTACCGGGTTGCCGACCAGTTCCTGTTCGGCCCGGCGCTTTTGGTGTCGCCGGTCACCGAGTACCAGCGACACCGCCCGCCCGAGGACAGCGTGCTGATCACGCCCGACCACTTCCGGACCCCGGACGGCAAGCCGGGGCTCCTGGCCCGCTACTACAAGGACACGAAGTACCAGGACCTGGGTCTATCGCGTGTCGAGCCCAACGTCGACATCTTCTGGTACACCGGCCGGCCCGACTACGTGACCGACCAGGCCCTCTCGATCCGCTTCAAGGGGAAGCTGGTCCCCACCCAGACCGGTCCCCACCAGCTCCACCTCAAGAGCTTCGGTAGCCGGCGGATCTTCCTGGACGGCCGTGAGCTGAAGATCGTCTCTTCGAGCGTCGAGATCTACACCGAGATCGTGGAGCTCGAGGCCGGCAAGAGCTACGACCTGACGGTCGAGATGGAGAACGCCACCTCGGGGGCGCTGCGTTTGATCCTGTGCTGGAAGACGCCCGAGATCTTCGCCCGCGAGAAGACGGTCGAGCCCCGGCCGACCACCCGCCCGGTCTACCTCCCGGCTGGCACCACCTGGGTCGACTTCTGGACCGGCAAGACCCACGAGGGGGGCCAGACCATCGATGCCGATGCGGGTATCGACACGATGCCTCTGCTCGTGAGGGCGGGCTCGATCCTGCCGATGGGGCCAAAGATGCAGTACGCCACCGAGAAGCCCGCCGATCCCATCGAGCTACGGGTCTATCCCGGCGCCGACGCTTCGTTCACGTTGTACGAGGACGAGAACGACGGCTACGGGTACGAGAAGGGCGTCTACGCCACGATCCCGATTCGGTGGGACGACGCCCGTCGCCAGCTCGTCCTCGAGGAGCGCCAGGGCGAGTTCCCGGGCATGCTGCCCGAGCGCGACTTCCACGTCGTCCTGGTCCGTCCCGGCCACGGCACCGGCGTTGACCCGACCCCCACCCCGGACCAGCTCGTCCACTACGACGGCCGTGGGGTCAGGTCTAGACTTTTGACTTTCGGCGCGGCCTCCCACGAGTAGGCTGGACGCAGCATGTGGCAGCGTCGGATCGTCGTCTTCCTTCTCGCGCTGGCGGCCGCCCTCTTCCTGGCCTTCTTACTCCACTACGTCCCGTTCGTGGCGCCGAGCTTCGCGGCCTGGAGCGGGATTGGTCCTGTGGCCGCCGGCCTCGTGTCCGTGGCCTGGCCGTTGCGGCGCCTCGGCATCCGGGACCGCCGCCGCGGTGCCCTGGTGCTGGTCTGCGGGATCCTCCTGGCCGCGGCGGGCATCCTGTGGCCCGGATCGGTCACGCGAGCCACCGGCCCGCACCAGCGCCTGGACGATTTCCTGCCCGAGTACCAGTTCGCCGAGTACCACGAAGGATGGGCGCGGGCGCCGCGGGAGCGGGTGGTCGAGGCGGTGCGACAGGTCAGCTTCGCGGACATGCCGGCGGCCGTCTTCTTGATGCGGCTCCGAGCGCTGGCGGGAGGCGAGCTCGAGGCGCCCCTCCTCGATCGGCGGCCGATCCTCGACCTGATGTCCCGGCCCGGCAGCGGCTTCCTGCCGCTCGACGTAGAGGACCCGGCGGAGGTCGTCTACGGGATGGTGGGTCGTCCCTGGACCCACGAGCCGCCGCCGCCGGTGACGACGCCTGGGCAGTTCCTGGCTTTCCATCACCCCGGCCACATCAAGGTGGCGTTCAACATCCGAGTGGTCGACGAAGGAGAGGGGCTGTTTCGGGTCTCGACCGAGACCCGAACCCTGGGCAACGATCCCGAGGCGCGGCGACTCTTCGGCCGCTACTGGCGGCTCATCTACCCGGGCAGCTCGATCATCCGCCGGGTGTGGCTCGACGCCATCATCGCCCGGGCCGAGCAGCCCACGCGGCGCTGAACGGCGCCGCGGATCAGCTGCGGCGGTCGAACAGGCCGACCAGGCCGACCAGCACCACTCCCACCGCGGCCGGGACCAGGCTCCAGGTGAGCCCCGTCGTCAGGTCGTAGCGGTCGCCGATCACCCCGGTGACGTACGGCCCGCCCGCCACGCCCACCACGTTGATGACCAGCAGGCCGAAGCCGAGCGCACCGGCTCGAGAGCCGGCCGGCGCCATCTCGTCGATGGCCGCCAGCAGGGGACCGAACCAGCCGAGCAGCCAGGCCTCCGCCAGGAACCAGGCGGAGAGGAAGAGGAAGGAGCCGGGGGCGGTCCGATAGAAGGTCAGGGCCGCGGCCAGGCCGACGGCACCCAGGGTGGCGAGGGCGACCAGGCGTGCCCCAGGGCGCCGGCGCCTGGCCCGGTCGGTGAGCGCGCCGATGCCGAGACTCCCCGTCAACCCGGCCAGGAGCAGGATGGCGGCCGAGTAGAACGCCGCTGGTCGGAAGGCGAACCCGCGCTCCTGGACCAGCCAGGTGATGGCGTGCTGGGACGAGGCGCTCGCCCAGACGAGCAGCGTGCCTGCCAGGATCACGAGAAGCAGCGACGGCCGAGCCAGCAGGGCGCGGCCCATCCGGCTCACCGTGGCCACGGCCCCGCCCGAGGACCGCACCACGACGCCGCGGCGCGGGGGATCGGCCATTCGAAAAACCAGGCAGACCGCGACCAGACCGGCGGCGCCGAGGCCCAGGAAGCAGGCCCGCCAGCCGAGCGCCGGGGCCACCAGACCGGCCAGGGCGAAGCTGATCGCGAAGCCGACCGGGATGCCGGCGTAGAAGACGCCGTTGGCGAGACCGACCCTCTCCGTCGGCACGCGATCGCCGATCATGGACACGGCGGTGGCCGGCACCGTCGCCTCGCCGATCCCCACCAGGGCGCGCCACACGGCGAGCGGACCGAAGCCGGTGGCGGTGCCGGTCAAGGCGGTGGCGGCGCTCCACGCGGTCAGCCCGCCTGCCATCAGCCGCGGACGCGACCATCGATCGGCAAGGACGCCGACCACCAGCGTGCCCGCGGCGTAGACCAGCATGAACGAGATCCCGAGCAGCAGCCCGATCTGGGCCAGCGACAGGCCGAGGTCCTCGATCAGCAGCGGGGCCACGGCCGACAGGAGCTGGCGATCCACGTAGCTGAGGACGTTCAGCGCGGAGAGCCCGACCACCACCCGCCACGGCGAGGTGGCCGCGGGCACCGGCCGCTCTTCCCCCGTGGCTAGGACCTCATCCTCGTCCACTTCCTCTCGGACTTCGCGCTCTCCAGGACGGTGGCGATGAAGGCCAGGCCCACCACGCCGTCGTCGACGGTCGGGTGGTCGGCTCCCGGGGCCGGGTCACCGGCCACCTGGGCCCGGATGGTCTTGAAGCCCTCCCGGTAGACGTTGGCGAAGGCCTCGATGAAACCTTCCGGGTGCCCGAACGGCGTTCGCATGTAGGCCTTGGCGATGTCGCACACCAGGTCGGGGTTGCCGCGCGAGAGGCGGGTCTGATAGCCGGCCGGATCCTTGAGGACCAGGTAGTTGGGCTCCTCCTGCCACCACTGCAGCCCCTTCTTGGTCCCGTAGACGCGGATGTTGAGGCCGTTCTCCTCCCCCGACGAGATCTGCGAGGCATAGAGGATCCCCTTGGCGCCGCCCTTGAAGCGCAGCAGCATCATCGAGTCGTCGTCGAGCTGGTGCCCGGGGATGAAGGAGCTGGTCTCGGCACAGACCTCGTCAACCTCCAGGCCGGTCACGTAGCGGCACAGGTTCTCGGCGTGGATCCCGATGTCGCCGGTGCAGTTGGAGGGGCCAGCCTGGGACGGATCCATCCGCCACATGTTGATCCCGCTGGCGCCACCCTCGACGAGCTGGGAGAGCCAGCCCTGCGGGTACTCCACCACCACCTTGTTGACACGGCCGAGCTCACCCTGGGCGACCCGGTGTCGGGCCTCCTTGACCATCGGGTAGCCGGTGTAGTTGTGGGTGAGCACGAAGGCGGTGCCGGCCTTCCGAACCAGGTCGCGCAACCTCTTGGCGTCGTCGAGGGCGGTGGTCATGGGCTTGTCGCAGATCAGGTTGAAGCCGTGCTCGACGAAGCACCGGGCCACCTCGTAGTGGTAGGAGGTGGTGACCACGATCGACACGAAGTCGAGCCTCTCCTCGGCAGGACGCTTCCCTTCCGCCGCCGCCATCTCCTGGTAGCTTGCATAGACGCGGCTCGGATCGAGGTGCAATGCCCGGCCGCCCTGGCGTGACTTCTCGGGGTCACGGGACAAGCACCCCGCCACGAGCTCGGCCTCGCCGTCCATCGTCGCCGCCATGCGGTGGACCGGGCCGATGAACGCCCCCGGCGCCCCGCCGACCATCCCGCCCCGGAGCTTCCGCTGGTAGACGTCCTTTCCCATGGATCCGCCGCTCCCTCCTGCCCGAGGGGTCCCGTCGCCCGGCCAGACGGCTCCCCCGCGAGACCACCTGTTACGAGAGCGAATCTCTCACGAGCCGGAGGGCTCCGCAAGCCCGAGCGCGGCGCGGCGCCGGCGGCCGCCGCCATCCGTGGCTCAGCCCCACAGCTCCGTGCTGCGGGCGATCTCGAGGATCGCGTCCCGCTCGCGGAGGGCGCCGCAGAGCCGAGCCCCGATCACGATCGTCACGCCGGCCGGCCCGGGCGCGCCGCGACCGGTGACGTCGCGGTGGGGCCCGGCTACTCCGGTGGCTCCTCGGACGGAGCCTCCGTCGAGATCGTCTCGAGGGCCATCTTCTTGTCCGCCACCCACTGGATCCTCTCGATGCGGCAGTGGATCGGGTCCTGGGCGGGGAACTGGAAGGAGATCAGGGTGTTCCCGTCCCCGCAGATGGTGATCGGCGAGCCGGAGATGGCAACGGTCCGGGCCAGCCGGAGCTCCTGACAGTTCTTCTCCACCGTGAGGAGAGCGAAACGATCGGCGCTCAGCTTGGCGAAGACGTGTTGGTCGTCGAGCGGGGTGATGGCATTGATCTCGCGCCGCTTGATGCAATCCGTGTTCTCCGGTGCCTTCAGCGGCGGGGCGCTGGCGCAGCCCAGCAGGATCACGGCAACGGCGGAAGCACCGATTCCCTTCGCGGAGATGAACCTCATGTCGGCTCCTTCCCTGTCGCGCTACTCGGCAGGCGACACCTGCCCTCTCGTTCGGTCTTCGGCAGGCGATACCTGACACTGTACGGCCGCCGACGAGACGACGTCAACGGGCACCTCCCGCGATTCGGCCAGACCGCCCGGGGCCGCGTATACTGACGCCAAAGGGGGCGTCGGCGGCGCGGGTCCCGAGGCACAGCGAAGGGCCGACGGTGTCGCCGCCCGTTCGTCAGGGGGTGATCAACATGTGGAGCGAGCGCAAGGTCGCCATGGTGTTGGCGCTGTTCCTGGTGGCCGCCGGGCCGGCGTCAGCCGCCAGGAAGGGACGGCTGATCGGCAAGGTCCTCGACCCCGAGGGCGAGCCGATCGCCGGCGTGACCGTGACTACCACGGCGAAGGAGTTCCTCGACGTGGAAATGGTCACCACCACGGACAAGAAGGGCCTGTTCAAGGTCGACTTCGAGCACCTGGACACCGACTACGTCTACCGCTTCGAGAAGGCGGGGTTCCAGACCCTCACGGTCGAGCAGCACTGGACCGTCGAGGGGACCGACCGCCACCAGTTCACGCTGACGCCGATGGAGATGGCGACGCCGATCGGGACGGGCGACGCGCCACCGGCATCCACCTCGGCCCCGGCCCTCCTGGCCTACAACGAAGGGGTTCGCGCGTTCAAGGCCAAGGACTCCGAGACGGCCCGGGCCAAGTTCGAGGAGGCCATCGAGCACGACCCCAACCTGCGGCAGGCCTGGGAGGCGCTCTGTGTGCTGCATCTCGAGGAGGGGCGCTATGCCGAGGCCGTCGACACCGCCGAGAAGGCGCTGGCCCTCGGGTCCACCAGCGAGTCGGTGTTGCAGGCGCGCTGGGAGGCCTACCGGCACCTCGGCGACACCGCCAAGGCCGAGAGGGCGCGCGAGGAGCTGGAGAGGTTCGGCAAGCTGACGGAAGAGGCCAAGCGGATCCACAACGAGGGCGTGGCCCTGGCTCGGGACGGTGACGAGCAGGCGGCGTTCGCTCGATTCAAGGAGGCGGTCTCCATCGATCCCAACCTGGTCCCGGCGCAGCTCGCGGTGGCCACCACCGCGCTCAAGATCGGCCGTCCCGCCGAGGCCGCCGAGGCCGCCGCCGCCATCCTGAAGGGGGACCCACAGAACGGGGAGGCGCTGAAGGTCCGCTACAACGCCGCCCTGGCGCTGGGTGACGAGGCGATGGTTGTCGATGCGCTGGTGGGCCTGGCCGCCGTCGATCCGAAGATGGTCGAAGGCAGCCTGTTCCAGTTGGCCTTGAACGCCTTCGATCGGGACGAGTCGGCCAAGGCCAAGGAGCTGTTCCAGAAGGTCCTCGCGTTCAACCCCAACCACGCGCGCGCCCACTACCAGCTCGGCCTGATCCTGATGCGCGAGGGGGCCAACAAGGAAGCGAGGAGCCACCTCGAACGCTTCCTCGCCCTGGCACCGAACGACCCGGACGCCGGCACCGCCAAGCAGATCATCAAGATCCTTGGGAAGCCCTAGCGACCCAGGCTTCAATCCAAGTTTCCGTTTCTGGCATGGCCTAACAAGTCTTTTTGAAACAATAGGTTATGTCTTGGGGGCGGGGGTTCCTCGCCGCCTCTCCGGCAGACCTGACCAACCATCCCATTGAGAATCAGTGGGTTGCGCTCGTTTGCCCGAGAATCCACAGTTTTGGATTGAATCCATTAGCGCGGATCGGGGGCGTTGGCGGTCGCCTACGTAAACAACGTCTGATCAGTCAGTTGGCGGGACTCACACAGGCCGCCAACCTGAGCTCCGGTCGTGGCTCTCTTCTTGCAGCAGCGCCTGACACGATTGGGTATCGGACGCGCACATCGGTTTGAGGCTCTCTTCCAGATGAGGATCGTTCCAGGGGGGCGGCCCCTCTCGTCGAGGGCTCACGTCTGAGATTTGGGAGTTGAGAGGACAAAAGAACCATGACCAGTAAACGGCTAGCACGCGCTCTCGTCGTGCCGATTCTGGCTCTCCCGCTGCTTCTGGGAGTGCCGATGGTGGCAGCGGCGCAAGAGCAGGACGAGGCCGCACCCGAAAAGAAGGCGGATGAGAAGGTCAGCCAGGCCGAAGAAGAGGGCCTGGTCCGACTGCAAGAAGAAGTCACCGTGACCGGCTCGCTGATCGCCCGCAAGGACCTGGAGTCGCTGAGCCCGGTCGCGGTGATCGACGTCGAGGAGGTCACCTACCAGGGCACCGGCCGGGTCGAGGACCTGATCCAGCAGTTGCCACAGGCCTTCGCGGCGCAGAACGCCTCGATCTCCAACGGCGCCTCGGGCACGGCAGCGGTCCAGCTCCGCAACCTGGGCTCGGTCCGCACGCTGTCGTTGCTGAACGGGCGCCGGATGGCGTCCGGTGACGCGTTCGTGACGGCCGCCGACCTGAACTTCATCCCCTCGGCGCTGATCCGGCGGGTCGACCTGCTGACCGGCGGCGCGGGTGCCGCCTACGGCGCCGACGCCGTCGCCGGCGTCGTCAACTACGTCCTCGACACCGAGTTCGAGGGCTTCCGGGGCGAGGTCCAGTGGAACGGCTTCCAGCACAACAACAGCAACGACCTGGCCCGTGAGATCAACGCCGCGCGAGGCTACACGGTTCCGGAAGGCAGCACCTGGAACAACGGCGGCTGGAACTTCGACCTGGCCGTGGGCGGCAAGTTCGCCGGCAACAAGGGCCACGCCTCCGCCTTCGTCGACTACCGGGACGTCGCCGCGATCTGGAAGGACCAGCGCGACTACACCAACTGCTCGGTCCAGAACCCTGGCGCCAACGGCCCCGCCTGCGGCGGCTCGGCCACCTGGCAGTACGGCTACTTCTCCTCCAACTTTGGCGACTTCGTCCTGGACCCGAGAACCGGCAACACCAACACGTTCCGTGACCGGCAGTCGACCGACGTCTTCAACTTCGCCCCCTACAACTTCATGCAGCGCAACGACAAGAAGTGGAGCGGCGGCGCCTTCGCCCGCTACACGGTGAGCGAGCACTTCGAGCCCTACGCCGAGATCATGGTGATGGACGACTACTCCGACGCCCAGATCGCGCCGTCGGGCAACTTCTTCAGCACCACCGTGATCAACTGCGACAACCCGATGATGAGCGAATCGCAGCGCCGGGACGCCTGCGGCGACCAGACCACCGGCCTCGCCGATCTGTACATCGCCCGCCGGAACGTCGAGGGCGGCAACCGGACCGACCAGCTCCGCCACATCAACTGGCGGCTGCTCGGCGGCTTTCGCGGCGACATCAACCCGTCCTGGAGCTACGACGTCTACGCCCTCCACGCCTCGGTCAACGCCCCCGAGGTCTACGTCAACGACCTCTCCGTGGCCCGCATGCAGGAGGCGCTGCTGGTGGAAGGCACCCCGGGCGATCCCAGCACCTGGCAATGCACGTCGGGCAACCCGGCCTGTGTCCCCTGGAACCTGTTCAGCATCGGCGGCGTGACCCAGGAGGCCACCGACTACATCAACCTGCTCTACATGTACAACTCCGGTACCGACACCAAGGTCCTCAACGGGACGGTTCGGGGCGACCTGGAGAGCGCCGGCATCAAGCTGCCGAGCGCGACCGAGGCGATTCAGATCGCGGTCGGCGGCGAGGTCCGCAGAGAGGGCCTGTTCATCACCCCGGACGAGGTCAACTCGAGCGGCGGCTGCTCGGGCTGCGGCGGCGAGCTCGACGCCATCGACGGCAACTACGTCACCAAGGAAGGCTTCGCCGAGCTGCTGGTTCCCCTGGTGCAGGACGTCTCGGGCGCCCAGGACCTCCACCTGGAGCTGGGCTACCGCTTCATGAACTACACCGCTTCCAGCCAGAGCTCCAAGAACAACGGCTCGTGGAAGGCGATGCTCTCCTGGACCCCGGTCGAGGGGCTCCGGCTCCGCGGCGGCATGAACCGAGCCGTCCGCGCGCCCAGCGTGCGCGAGCTGTTCCGCCCCCAGGGCATCACCCTGACCGGCAACGAGGACATCTGCGCCGGCGCCAGCCCCTCCGCCACCCAGGAGCAGTGCCTGCGGACCGGCGTCAGCGCGGCCCAGTATGGCAACATCCTGGAGAACCCGGCCGGCCAGTACAACGGCCAATCCGGCGGCAACCCCCAGCTCGACGTCGAGTCGGCGGACACCCTCACCTTCGGCTTCGTCTGGACGCCCAAGTCGATCACCGGCCTCACCTTGACGGCCGACTACTACGACATCGACATCTCGAACACCATCTCGGCCTTCCAGCCGGACGACATCGTCAGGACCTGCGCCAACACCGGCGATCCGCAGCTCTGCAGCCTGATCCACCGCGATGTGCGGGGCACCCTGTGGCTCACCCCGCAGGGCTACACCGAAGCCACCAACCAGAACATCGGCACGGTGAAGGCGCGCGGTTTCGACATCAGCGCCAGCTACCCGCTGAACCTCGGCGGCGCCGGGTTCATCAACTTCTCGGCAATGGGCTCCTCGATGCTCGAGAGCTCGCTGGACAACCCACTGGTCGCCTATGACTGCGCCGGCTACATGGGGAACCAGTGCGGCAACGGCAGTGGCCCCTCGTTCGGCTGGCGTCACCGTGTCCGGGCCACCTGGAACACCAACTTCAAGGCCACGTTCACCCTCGGCTGGCGCTTCGTGAGCTCGGTGAAGAACGACGACTTCAGCGACGATCCCGACCTCGCGAACCCGGCCCTGCAGGAGCGGCTGATCCTCAACGGCTCGGACAAGATCCCGGCCTACAGCTGGTTCGACTTCGCCGCCACCTACAAGCTCAACGACAAGGTCCGCCTGACCGCCGGTGTCAACAACCTCCTGGACAAGGAGCCCCCGCTGGGCTCCGGGCTCTCCGACATCGACTACGGGCCCGGCTACTACGGGATGTACGATTACATGGGCCGCGCGCTTTACGCCAACCTGCAGTTCGGCCTGTAGCTCGCGGTTGCTCGTTCGAGAAGGCGGTCCCTTCGGGGACCGCCTTTTCTTTTCCAGCTCTCCTTCCGCCAGGAAGACGCCTCGCGCCGCGCTCCGGTTGGAGGGATACTAGGACGTGGGTGCGATCGGCGGTGGCATGAGGGAGGCCCGAGCCGTTCTGACCTGCCTGACGGTGCTGGCGCTCGGCTGCGCCAGCGCGCCGTGGCGGCTCTCGACGGCGACGGTGGCGCCCGAGGACCTGCTCTCCGGCGCCCCGCTGGCCTTGCCCCACGGGGCGCCCTCGCCGGTCGCCGGGGCGGAGGTTCTGGACGTCAGCGTCGAGATGCAGCGCTTCTTGGACGACCACGTCTCCAGGGGCGCCTCCGCGATGACCCGGCTCCGGCAGCTCACATCCGCGATCATGAGCGAGGAGAGCTTCGGGCTGACCTACGACGAGACCACCCGCACCGCCTCCGCGACCTTTCGCGCCCGGCGCGGCAACTGCCTCTCCTTCTCCAACATGTTCGTGGCCCTCGCCCGCCGGGTCGGCCTGAAGGTCGCCTATCAGGAGGTCGACACCCCGCCGGACTGGTCGTTCCGCAACGACGCCTTCGTGCTGAACCGGCACGTCAACGTCTTCGTGGATGTCGGCACCGACGGCGTGCACGTGGTCGACTTCAACATGGCCGACTTTCGGACCAGCTACGACCGGCGCGTGGTCTCCGACGAGCGGGCGCTGGCGCACTACCACAACAACGTCGCCGTCGAGCGGATGCAGGCGGGGGACGTCGCCTCGGCGTTCCGGAACTTCAGCGGTGCGATTCAGCATGACCGATCGTTCTCGCCCGCCTGGACCAACCTGGGCACGCTCTACTCGCGGGAGGGCCATCCCGACTACGCCGAGGCCGCCTATCAGCAGGCCCTGGAGGTGGACCCGCACGACCTGGTGGCGATGAGCAACCTGGCCAGCCTGCTGGAGAGACAGGGGGGCCACCAGCGGGCCTCGCGCCTGCGCCGGCGGGTCGAGGACCATCGCAACCGCAACCCCTACTACCGGTACCGGCTCGCCCGCGACGCCTTCGAGGCCCGAGACTACGACGCGGCGATCGGCCACCTCCGCTACGCGGTCCGCAAGAAGAAGACCGAGGACCGGTTCTACTTCCTGCTGGGCCTGTGCCACATGAGGAAGGGTCAGACCCAGAAGGCGGAGCGTTACCTGGCCCGGGCCAAGGAGGTGGCGGCGACCGACGCGCTGAAGCGCCGGTACGCCGACAAGCTGGACATCCTGCTCTCCGCCTCGCCCAGGGGTATCCGACCGAAGTAGCCGGGATCAGCCCCGCTCGGTGAGGGCCACCCCCGCCATCACCAGGACTGCGCCGACCACCAGCCCCACGGTGAGGACCTCGCCCAGGTAGAGGACGGCGACCACCGCCGTCATCGGCGGGATGGTGTAGAGGTAGACGCCCACCTTCTGGGACTCGGTGCGCTGAAGCGCCACGAAGTAGAGGAGGGTGGCCAGGAACGAGCAGCCCACCCCGAGGAAGCCGATGGCGCCCCAGGCCTCGAGGGTGAGGCCGGCCAGGTGGAAGTCGGTCGAGCGGGCCTCGAGCCATCCCACCGGGACCATCCACAGCGCGCCGATCACGGTCACCCAGGCCGTCACCTGGAGGGCCCCGATCTCGTCGGTGATGGGCTTGCCGAAGACCGTGAAGAGTCCCCACATCACGATGCTCACCAGCACCAGCAGGTCGCCCTTGACGTGCCCGCCCAGATCCAGCGAGAGGAGGGTCTCGGGTCCCATCACCAGCAGCACGCCGGCCACCGCCAGCCCGACCCCCAGCGCCTTGCGGCCGGTGACCCGCTCGCCGAGCAGGAGCGCCGACAGCAGCAGGATGGTGATCGGCGCGGTGACCGCGTAGAGGGAGGCGTTGGACGCCGTGGTGTACTGAAGCCCGATGGTCTGCAGGCCGTAGTGGAGGCCGGTCCCGAGCAGGCTGAGCCCGACCAGCCGCAGGAAGCCTCGCCGGCCGGGAAGGGAGCTGCGGCCGCCGCGCGGCAGCAGCCAAGGGACGAAGCAGGCGGCCGAGATCAGCAGGCGCAGCGTCACCACCGAAAGCGGCGGCGCCGCTGTCAGGGCCACCTTGGTGGCCACGAAGGAGACCGCCCACAGGACGCAGGCGGTGATCAACGCCAGGCGGGCTCCTGTCGGCATACGGCGACGGAGTCTACCGGAAGTCGAGCCCGCCGTCTGCGGGGGGTCGGCTACTCCGTCTTCCCGGGGAAGAGCCTGGCAAGGCCGGCGAGGCCCGCGTCGTAGACGCTCTCGATCGCCTTCTGGGCATCGGCGTCGGGGACGCCCTTCGCCATGAAGGTCGAGGACCAGTCGACCCTCGATCCGCCCCCTTCGAGTGCCGACACCTTCATCGTGGCCTCGTAACCCTCGACCGGGAGCGGAGAGTCCTGGATCGCGTAGGAGAGGGTCATGGCCTCGGCGTCGAGCGCGGTCAGCGTCTCCACCACCTTGGCGCCGTCCGTGAGCGTCAGCGTCCGCACCGCCCCGACACCGTCCCCTTCGAGATCGACCTTCTCGATGTCGTTCAGGTACTTGTCGATCCCGCCGAAGTCACCCACCACCCCGAAGACCTCGGCCGGGTCGGCGGCGAGATCGAGGCTCCTGACGACGCTGAGCTGGGCGGGGGCAGGCTCTGGCGTCGGTGACGGTGGCGGGGGCGGCTCACCGCCGCATCCGACGGCAAGGACGGTGGCGGCGAGAGCCAGGCTCTGGGCGGTTCGGCGCATTGCTTTGACCTCCTTCGGGACCGAGATCCCGATGCTAACCCGGAACCATCGATGGATACGAGGGGTGATTGTGAAGCCTCAGCGCACGTTGCCCACGCGGGCGGATTGCGCGTAGTCGAGCAACGCTGCCGAGGTCGGCCGTGCCGCAGACAGGAAACCGTCAACGATGTTGCCGGCCATCACCGGGTAGCTGAGGTGCCAGTGCCCCAGCCCGTGCAGCGCGCTCTCGAGGCAGGCATCGTTCTCGAGGGTCAGCAGACGTTCGAGCACGTGGAGGAGCAGCCGATCGTAGGCCCCCTGGGCCGGGTCGTGCGGCCGTCCCCAGGTGGGGAAACGGTCCCACCACATGTAGCAGGTGGTGTTCAGGGCGCTCACCGCGCGGCCATGGCTCAGCTCCGGCCGGCACCGCCCGGCGAAGAGCTGCTCGAAGACCGGGACGTTCGATCCCAGGCAGCGCTCCACCTGCGCCCAGGGGACCGAGGGCTCCAGCGTGGCGACCATGTGCTCGCGGACCAGGAAGCCGAGGCCGGCCGCGATCTGGGGCTCACCGTAGCGATCGACCAGGACCTGTGGCGACTCGAAGAGGGAGGTCAGGTACTCGACCGTCTTCTCCGGCGGGCCGGTCCAGTAGTCGGCCGAGAGCCGGGTGTGCCAGGCGGGATCGTCGTGGGCGAAGACGAAGTCCAGCCACGCATCGAAGGCGAGGTCGCAGACCGGTTGGCCCAGGCACATGGCGCGGGAGGCTCTACACCGGATCGTAGGGCAGGTACTGCGGGTCCCACATCGCCGCCGCGATCCTTTCCGGGATCTCGGCGTCGTCGATCTCGGGTGCCACCCCGCCGTCGCGGGCCGCCCGCACCACCGCCTCGGCCACCCGAGCGGTGACGCGACGCAGCGCCGACACCGGAGGGTAGAGGCTCCCCTCGGCCAGGTCACGCTCCGAGACCTCCTCCGCCAGGAGCTGGGCGGCGGCCGCGAACATGCGTTCGGTCACCTCCCAGGCCCCGGCTACCAGCGTGCCCAGGCCCACTCCCGGGAAGATGAAGGCGTTGTTGCCCTGGCCGATCCGCACCGAGCGGCCGCCCAGCGAGACCGGCGGGAACGGGCTGCCGGTCGCCACCAGGGCCCGGCCCTCGGTCCAGCGCAGCAGGTTCTCGGGCGTCGCTTCCGACTTGCTGGTGGGGTTGGACAGGGGCAGGATCACCGGCCGCTCGCAGTAGGAGGCCATCTCCCGGACCAGCGGCTCGTCGAAGGCGCCGGGCTGGCCGGACGTGCCGATCAGCACGCCGGGCTTGAGGGCCCGCACCACCGCCCGCAGGTCGCGCGGCTTCTCCGCGCCCAGGCCGTGCCGGGCCGCCAGCTCGGCGGGCCAGGCGAAGGGACGCTTGTACTCGTCCTGGATCTCGGTGTCGGTGGCGACCAGGCCGCGGCTGTCGAGGACGGCGAAGGCGGCGGCCAGCTCGTCTCCGGACAGGCCGCGCTCGGCCAGCGCCTGGCGCAGCAGCCGGGCGATGCCGATCCCCGCCGCCCCCGCGCCCAGGATCACGATCCGGTTGCGTTCGCAGGCCTTGCCGGTGACCCGGCAGGCGGCCATGATCCCGGCCACGGTCACGGTGGCCGTCCCTTGGATGTCGTCGTTAAAGGAGGGGAGGACCTTCCGGTAGCGCTCGTGCAGAGAGAAGGCCGTCCCTTTCTTGAAGTCCTCCCACTGGAGCAGGGCCTTGGGGAAGCGACGGATCACGGCGCGCACGAACTCGGCCACCAGCGCGTCGTAGCGGTCACCGCGCAGCCGCTTGTGGCGCCAGCCCAGATAAAGCTCGTCCTCGAACAGCCGCGGGTTGTCGGTCCCCACGTCGAGGCTGACCGGGAGCGTCTGGGTGGGGTGGATGCCGGCGGCGGCCACGTACAGGGCCAGCTTCCCGACCGGGATCCCCATCCCGCCGGCGCCCTGGTCTCCCAGCCCCAGGATCCGCTCGTTGTCGGTCACCACGATCAGCCGCACGTCCTCGAAGGGCGCGTTCTCCAGCACCTCGTAGATGTGTCCCTGGTGCTCCGGCGTGATCCACAGCCCGCGGGCGCGGCGGAAGATGTGGCTGAAGTCCTGGCAGGCGCGCCCGACCGTCGGGGTGTAGACGATGGGCATGAGCCGCTCCAGGTGGTCGACCAACACCCGGTAGAACAGCGTCTCGTTGCGGTCCTGCAGGCTGGCCAGACCGATGTACTTCTCCAGCTCGTCGCCCTTGCGCTCCAGGTTCTGGACGAACCGCTCCGCCTGCTGCGAAAGCTGCGAGGTGGCGTTGGGCAGCAGGCCCTGGAGACCGAAGAGGGTCCGCTCCACCTCGGTGAACGCCGTTCCCTTGTTGTACATGGGCCGGCGCAGCAGCGAGGCCCCTCGCAGCGGCACCTCCAGCCGGCGCGACCCTTCTTCCCCCTGAACGACGCGATAGGGTTCCATCACGCTCCTTCGTTGGGGGCCCGTGCTGGCCGAACCCGAGAGCGGCCGCGAAAGGCCGGGCACCGCCGTCTCTCTGGTGAAGGCAACGGCCCACCCGCCGCTAGCCGCATACCCAGATGTCGGCCGGCACCCGGAAGCCGGCCTCGACCAGGTTGAGCACGATGCGGTAGCCGCCGCTGATCGTGTTGCAGAGCTGACGCACCTCGCCCGGGGTCGTCTTGTCGGTCCGCACCCACATCGCTGGAAAGTTGCGGGTGGTGCACGTGCCGTCGTCCGAGAACCAGACCACGGCGTTGCCCGGCTGGTTGAGGTGGCCGTTGAACGACTGGTCGAAGTAGAGGGGGGCACGGGCGTCATAGCAGCCGCCAGCCACCGGAGGAGGCTCCGACGAGGCGATCACGGTGACCGTCTGGGTGGTCCGGGCCAGCGAGGAGACGTCGTGGCTCTGGTCCTCCAGGTGCTGGTCGGTCACGGTCACCGTGGCCGTGTAGCGGCCCTCCTCGTAGGTGTGCTCGGTGCGACAGACGTGGCCGACGTCTGCGTTGAAGGTCCCGTCCGGGTTGAACGCCGGCGTCCCGGAGTCGCCAAAGTTGAACTGCCAGTTGAGGGTGTCGCCCAGCTCCGGGTTGTCGGGGTTCTGGTCGGGATCGCTGCTGTCGCACAGGTTGAACGTCACCAGGCCGCTGGTCCAGACCTTGCCGTTGACGGCGCGGGGATGCGTGTGGAGCGTCAAGACCGGCGACGCGTTGTCCGCCGTCACCACGCCGTCTTCGGCGACGCCCTCCATCGTCGCGCCGTCGGCCCGAAACGAGTGGAAGGTGACGGGATCGCTGGGGCCCACCGTCGACGACGTCGATGGATCCCCTTGGCAAGAGAGCGAGAGGATCGCGGTGACTACGACGAGCCCGCCCGCAACCGGGTTCTTCATGGGACCTCCTCCTTTGAGAATGGCTAGAGGATCAACCTTACACCGCCCAGCTCGTCGATGCGATGGGGGAAGCGGTTGCCCGGGGTGCCGATGAACATGTAGTTCTTGGGCACGTCCAGGCGCCTCGAGAGCAGCTCGATCAGCTCGGGGCCGAATTGCCCCTGCACCGCCACGAAGTCGATGCGCAGCCGTGGATAGAGGTGATCGATCGTGCGCAGGTGCTCCGCCAGCTCCCGGGGGACCTCGCCCTCCTCGCGGTAGGCGTGGACCACCAGCATCTGGTTGGTGGGCTCGTTCTCCAGAACGTACAGGGCCGCCCGGTTGAGCTCGGCGGGGTCCGCCCCCTTGGTGAAGTAGATGACCTTGCGGCTGTTGATCCCCTCGATCTTGCCCCGCACCAGGCTGCCGATCCGCTGGTTGAGCGACATCAGGCTCTCCAGCACCGCCCGTGAGATGGCCAGTACCAGCTTGAGCAGCTGGATCCTCAGGAACATCAGCCCCACGATGGCCGCCGCCGCCACGAAGTAGACCAGGAACACCCGCACGTAGGTGGGGTCCAGCAGCACGTTGCCACTGAGCGCCACCAGCACCGCCACCAGCGCCAGCGTCACCGTCAGCCAGCTCGCCGCCACCGCCCGGGGCAGCCGGGCCCGTTCGACCTTGAGCAGCATGTTGCCGAGGGCGAACAGGGCCATCACCGCCAGGAACGAGATCGTGTAGACGCCGGCCAGCGTGGCCACTTGCCCGCCGGTCACCACCAGGATCGAGCAGCACACCCCGAAGAAGCCCAGGATGATCCAGTGGTTGGTGTGGCGCCACCGGTTCTCGGCCAGCAGGAGCTGGGGCAGACACTGGTCGAGGCTCATCCGCCGCACCAGCCCGGTCACCCCGACGTACGACGTCAGCACCGCCCCCGAGAGCACCAGCACCGCGTCGATGCTGACCCAGGTGCCGAGCGCCGAGCCCAGCGAGCGGTCCCCCATCTGGGCCAATAGGTCGGGGGGCACCTGCTGGATCTCGTGGAGAGGCAGCAGCCCGAGCGACAGCAGGCTGATCAGCGGGTTGAAGACGGCCACCGCCACCCACATGTTGCGGAGCGTCTTCGGGAAGACGCCGCGCTGCTGCTCCTCGATGAAGTTGGCCGAGCTCTCGAAGCCGCTGATCCCCAGCATCCCCGCGGCGAAGCCGAAGAACAGGGCATGCACGAAGCCGTGGGGGCTGGGGGCGTGCCAGTTGGCGAGCAGCAGCGCCGGGTTGCCGAGGACCCGCGCCCCGGCCGTCAGGCTCAGCACCGTCAGGGTGGCGATGTGGAGGACGAAGATCCCCAGCGCCACCACCGCCGACTCGGCGATCCCCACCAGGTTCAGCAGGGCAAAGAGGCCGAGCAGGGCCACGGTGGCCCCGAGCACGGGAAGGCCGTTCCAGAGGTAGTGGGCGTAGTGCATGGCCTCGCCGGCGCTGATCACGGCGGTGGCCACGTACGAGAGCAGGGTCAGGCAGGCGGCCCCGGCGGCCAGCCTTTTGTTGGTGGTGTTGAGCAGCACGGTGTAGGTGCCGCCGTTGAGCGGGAGGGCGCTGCCCACCTCCGCGTAGACCCAGCGGAACAGGTAGAGCACGCCGGCCACGATGGCCAGGGCGACCGGGGCCCAGGCGCCGGCCTGGGCCGCGCACAGGGCCGAGACGTAGAGGCAGCTCGAGGTGATGTCGTTGCCGCAGAT
>CAZNNH010000063.1:0-9010 GCA_964574335.1 uncultured Acidobacteriota bacterium
TGGTGATCGGGAGGAGCTCCTGAGTCGGATACCGGCCAGCGGCCGTCATTCTGAGGGCGTCCGTTGGCTATCGAGGCCAGATCCTTCCAGAGTACAGCTTCGAAGGAACACTCAGGATGACGTCCTCGAACGGGTTCAGCCTCGAAGAGGCACTCGGGATGAAGGGTGGGTGAGGGTGTGCCCATGACCAAACGCCGCGCCGTGGTCCTGCTGAGCGGTGGCCTCGACTCGACCACCACCCTCGCCATCGCGGCGAGCCAGGGCTTCGTCTGTCACGCCCTGAGCTTCCGCTACGGACAGCGGCACGAGGCCGAGCTGGAGGCGGCGCGGCGGGTGGCGGAGCGGGCGCGGGTGGCCGAGCACGTGGTGGCCCAGATCGACCTCCGGGCCTTCGGGGGCTCGGCCCTCACCGGCGACATCCCGGTCCCGAAAGGACGACGGCCCGAGGAGATAGGGGAGGGGATCCCGGTCACCTACGTGCCGGCGCGCAACACCATCTTCCTCTCCTTCGCCCTGGCCTGGGCGGAGGTGCTGGGCGCGGCCGACATCTTCATCGGCATCAACGCCCTCGACTACAGCGGCTACCCCGACTGCCGGCCGGAGTACGTCCTCGCGTTCGAGCGGATGGCCCACCTGGCCACCCGGGCCGGCGTCGAGGGGACCAGCCGGGTGCGCATCCACACCCCGTTGATCCAGTGGACAAAGGCCCAGATCATCCGCAAGGGGCTGGAGTTGGGCGTCGACTACGCGATTACGTCGACCTGTTACGAGCCCGACGCCTCGGGCCGGGGGTGCGGGGCGTGCGACGCTTGCCAGTTGCGGCTCCGGGGGTTCGCCGAGGTCGGGGTCGCGGATCCGGCCCCTTACGCCGGCCAGCGGCCGACGGCGTGAGCTACCGGGTCAAGGAGATCGTCTACACCCTCCAGGGCGAGGGCGCCAACAGCGGGCGGCCGGCGGTCTTCTGCCGGTTCGCCGGGTGCAACCTGTGGTCGGGGCGGGAGCCGGATCGTGGGACCGCCGTCTGCCGCTTCTGCGACACCGACTTCATGGGGACGGACGGCCCCGGAGGCGGGGTCTTCGACGACGCCTCCGCGCTGGCGTCGGCGGTCCGGGCGGCGTGGCCGGTTGCGGCCGGGGGGCCGCCGTTCGTGGTCTTGACCGGCGGCGAGCCGGCGCTGCAGCTCGACACGGCGCTGGCCGACGAGCTCCACCGGCGGGGGTGCGAGGTCGCGGTGGAGACCAACGGCACCCGGCCCCTGCTGGCCGCCGTCGATTGGCTCTGCGTCAGCCCCAAGGCCGGCACCGAGCTGCACCTCGTCCGCGGCCAGGAGCTGAAGCTGGTCTTCCCCCAACCCGGGGCCGAGCCCGAGCGCTTCGAGTCGCTCGAGTTCGACCACTTCTTCCTGCAGCCGATGGACGGGCCGGGGCGGGACGAGAACACGGCGGCCGCGATCCGCTACTGCCTGGAGCACCCGCGGTGGCGGCTCTCGCTCCAGATCCAGAAACGGCTCGGCATCCCATAGCGCGGACGCCGCCACCAACCTTTTCCCCCTCCGGTGGGGCTTTGTTGGTGAGGATGGCTGAATGCGGACCTTCCACGAGCTGGTGAGGCGGGCGCAGGGCGGGGACCTCTCGGCCTTCGACTCCCTGGTGACCCGTTTCCGGGACATGGCCGTCGGCTACGCCTACTCGCTGCTCCGCGACTTCCCGCTGGCGGAGGATGCGGCCCAGGAGGCCTTCGTGCAGGCCTACAAGGACCTCCGCTCGCTCCGCCAGCCGGAGGCGTTTCCCGCCTGGCTCCGGCGCATCGTGTTCAAGCACTGCGATCGCCTGTCGCGGCGCAAGACGCCGCCGCTGGTCCCGCTGGAGTCGGCGACCGAGGCGCGGGACGATCGGCCGGATCCGCTTCGGAACCTGGAGCGCCGGGAGAGACGCGAGGTGGTCCTGGAGAGCGTGGAGACCCTTCCGCGGCACGAGCGGGTCGCAGTCAGCCTCTTCTACATCGACGGTTACTCGATGGCCGAGGTGGGACGGTTCCTGGAAGTGCCGGCCGCCACCGTGAAGAGCCGGCTTCACTCGGCCCGCCGACGGCTCAAGGAGAGGACCATGGGTATGGTGCGGAAGACGCTTCGGAGCCGGGCCCCGGGCGACGAGCTGAACCAGAGGGTGCGGCGGGTGCTGGCCGGCGTGCCTGAGGTGAGCTACCAGCTTCACCGGACCCGGAAGAAGGACGGGCTCAGGCGCTGTCCCGAGTCGCACCCGTTTCCTTCCTGCGTCCGGGCCTGTCTCGAGTACCTCGGGGATGACCTGGGCTTCTCCCAGATCGAGGCCCACGGGAAGAAGTGGCGCCTGGACACGACCTACGTCCACTTGATGGGGACGACCGGCGCGGCCTTCCGACTGAGCTGGAGACCCGGTTGGCACCTGGACAACCCTGACCTGGCGAACCTGTCGGAGGACCCGCTCGCTCCCCATCGCAGGGGCCTCGTCTCGCTGGGCCGGGACTTCGAGGTCGTGGAGCGGGGGAGAGGGGAGGACGACGAGGCGCGCTTTCGCCAGCGGATCGAGCACAGCATCCGCGTACGTGGCTGCCCTGTGATCGCCAGGGGCGTCCTGGGCCCGCCCGTCGACTGCCTGGTCACCGGCTTCGACGAGGGCGGCGACGTCCTGATCGGCTGGAGCTACTTCCAGAAGTGCAAGGAGTTCGCCGCCGGCGTGCGCTTCGAGCCGGACGGCACCTTCCGCCGGCGGGGCTGGTTCGCGGACACCCATCGCCTGATCCTGCTGGAGAAGCGACGCGACGTCGCGCCGGCGCGCGAGGTCTACCGCGACGCTCTCGAGTGGGCGCTTCACGTGGGCCGCACGCCGGTGACGGGAGGGGACCGCCACAACGGTCTGGCCGCCTACTCGGCCTGGGCCGAGGCCATCGCCCAGGACGCCGAGTTCGTGGGGCGCAAGAGGGACGAGCTGCGCCTGCGCTACCACGTCCACCAGGACGCGGTGGGCGTGGTCGCCGAGGGCCGCTGGTACGCCCACAACTTCGTGAACAAGGTGCTGGCGGACGTGGACGCGCCCGAGGTCCTGGCCGAGGCGGCGCGTTGCTACGACGAGGAGCACACGCTGATGTGGAGGGTGTGGGCCCTGGTCGGCGGCCCCGGCGACAGCGACAAGAAGGCCCGCCGCTTCGCGGACCCGGAGGTCCGGCGCCAGACGGCCGACTTCATCCGGCTGGCCCAGGAGCAGGATCGCCTGGCTCTCGAGTCGATCGAGCGCGCGCTGGCCCGTTGGTAGCGCCGGGCCGCGACCGGTCCTCCGCTCCGGCGGGTCGCGGTGGCCGCGAGGAGATCCTTCCGGGGTTCTCCGGGACTCGGCCGGGATCCTTCCGGGGTACAACCTCGAAGAAGCCCGACTCAGGATGACATCCCCGTCGGGTTCAGCTTCAGAGAAGCGCCGGGGCAAGTGCATACTTGCGTGCCGTGCGTGGATCCGATCGAGGACCGGCAGAGCATGGAGAGCGGCCGCGCGAGGCCGGCGCAGGGACCATCCCCTGGGCCAGCCTGCTGGCGCTGACGGCCGCCCACTTCGCCATCGACTGCTGCACCGGGATCTGGCCCGTCTTCAAGACGCTGGCCCAGCTCGACCTGGCGCGGGCCGGCTTGATCGCGTCCGCCGGGAGCATGGCGGGCAACGGCCTCCAGGTCGTGCTCGGGCCGCTGGCCGACCGCGGCTTCAGGAAGCCGCTTCTGCTGTGCGGGGTGCTGCTGGGCGGCGCGGTGACGCTCTTGCCGCTCGCCTCGACCTATTGGCAGATGTTCGCCCTGGTGCTCCTGACCTACCTGGGCTCGGCGGCGGTCCACCCGGCGGGCACGGGCTCGGCCGCCACGCTCTCGCCCAGCCGCACCGGGGTGCTGGTGGGCATCTTCCTCTCGGGGGGCTACGCCGGCTTCTCGCTCTCCCAGATCATCTTCTCGTCGCTCTACCTGCGGCGGCCCGAGCTGACGTTGCTGATGGGCCTGGTGCCGATCGCCGCGGCGACCGCCGTCGCCCTGCAAGTGCCGGCTCCCCAGCCGCTCTCCCGCGAGCGGCCGCCGCGGCTGTCGCGGGCCCTGGCGCACGGTCCGCTGGTGCCGCTGTTCCTGGTCCAGGTCTTCAGCACCGCCGTCCACCTGGGCGTCATCTTCCTGCTTCCCGACCTGCTCCTGTCCCGCCAGGCGCCGAGCTTCATGGTGCACGGCGGCGGGCACTTCGCCCTGATCGCCGGGGGATGCCTGTGCCTGCTCCCGGCCGGGCACGCGGCCGACCGCTGGGGCGCCCGTCGGGTGCTGATCCTGGCCAACATCGTCATGGGGGCTTCGCTCGGCGCGCTGCTGCTGCGCGAGACGGCCACCGCCGTCGACCTGGCCATCGTCGCCTTTCTGGGCGGCGGCACCAGCATCAACAACGTGGTGGCGGTGTCCGAAGGCAACCGCCGGTTCCCCGGGCGCGCCAGCGGCGTCAGCGCGATCCTGATGGGCTTCCCGTGGTGCTTCGCCAGCGCGGCGCCGATGATCGCCGGGTTGCTGGCCGATCCTTCGAGCGGCGGCACGCCGGCGCGGGCCCTGGCCTGGCTGGGTCTGGCCATCCCCGCCTCGCTGCTGGCCGGAAGCTGTGTGGGACCGGCCCGGCCCGCGCCTGGCGCCGCCTGAGAGGCCGGCTCCCTGGGGGCGCGCCGGGGTACGACGCGGAAGCTGGTCAGCCGTCGTCCCGAAGCACCGTCACAGGGTCCAACTTCGTCGCCCGCGCTGCCGGGATGCTACCCGCGACCATGCCTGCGAGGGCCATCAGGAAACAGGCACCGGCCAACACCACGGGATCGAACGCGGACGTCTCGAACAAGAGACTCCTGAGGACCCGCGTCAGCGCCGAGGCTCCGGCCAGGCCGACGGCGAGGCCGACGATGAGCATGCAGAGCACGCTCCACATCACATGCGACACCACGCGACCCCGCCGGGCACCCAACGCCATGCGGATGCCGATCTCGCGGCGCTGCTGCGTGACCGCGTGGGCCAGAACCCCGTAGATCCCGAGCGCTGCCAGTAGAGCGGCGACGCCGGCGAGGGTTCCGACCACCCACGCTGGCTGACTCGCCCAGAGCAGGCTCTGCTCCTTCACCTGCTCCATCGTCCTCACGTCACCGAGCGGCACGTCCCGATCGAGTCGCCGTACCGCTTCTCGAATCCCGGACACGGCCGCCAGCGGCTCGCCGCCGGTGCGGACCACCAGCTTGATGTTCTGCTGCGGCACCTGGGCCAGCGCCATGTAGGCCATCGGCCCCGGCCGCCACTGCAGCCCCCCGGTATGCTCGCTGCGAATCACCCCCACGATCTCGACGTCCCTCTCGGACTCCGGCACCGGACCATAGCCGGGCACGGGAATCCTGACCACCCGTCCCAACGGCTTCGCCATGCCGAACGCCTGCGCCAGTTGTCGGGCCGCCTCCTGATTGACGACCACCACGTCCCGACGCCCCGCGCGGTCCCCGCCTTCGATCCCGCGCCCGGACAAGACCGGGATCTCGAGCGTGGCGAAGTATCCAGGATCGACCATCTTCAGGCCGATGTGCGGCACCTCCCCGGCCATGCCGGGGACGCTGATCGACTCGCCCCACCCTTCCCCTTCCAGGGGAACCTTCAGTGCGACGGAGGCCTGCTCGACTCCGGGGACGTTTCGGAGTCCTTCAGTCACGGCGTCGTAGAACCTGACCGCGCTCTCTGGGGACGCGTATGCAGGCGACGGAAGGTCCGCCGCCATGGTGACGACGCGTTCGATCTTCACTCCAGGATCGACGCGCTGGAGTCTGGCCAGGCTCTTCAGCAGGAGCAGTGCGCCGGAAGTCAGCATCACGGAGACGGCAACCTCGCCGACGACGATGGCGCGGAGCAGCCTGGCGTTCGAACCTGACGATCCTCGCCCCGTCTGCTTCAAGGCCTGCTGCAGCCTGGAAGTCTGCAGAGAGGGGAGCAGGCCGACGAGGACCAAGACCGCCATCGTGGCTGCGGCGGCGCAGCCAAGGGCGCGCAGGTCCAGGCTCGGCGCAGCCGTGAACGGTAGCGAAGGCCGCATCAGGAGAGCCGCGGCACGGAGCAGCCCGTAGGCCACCAGGACACCCGCCGCGCCACCCAGAAGACACAGGACCAGGTTCTCGGTGAGCAACTGCGCGATCAGGCGGCCGCGGCTGGCCCCCAGAGCGGCCCGGAGCCCCATCTCCTTGCGCCGGCTCGCGCCCCTGGCCATCAGCAGGTTCGCCACGTTGGCGCAGGCGATGAGGAGCACCAGCAAGACCGCTCCGAAGGCGACGCCGATCGAGCGGCGAAGGGTATCGCCCACCAGGTGCTGGGCGAAGGGAAACACCGCGAAGCCCCAATCCTTCTTCCACGGCGGCATCGTCGGGGCGAGACTCGCTCTCAATGCGTCCATCCGGGCCTGGGCCCGTTCGAGGCTCACGCCCGGCTGCAGGCGTCCGATGACCCGCAACCAGTGCTGCTCTCGGTTCAACTGATCCGGCGCAAAGACCAGGGGCTTCCAGAACATGACCTGGTCCCGATCGAAGCTGCCCGGGGGCAAGACCCCGACGATGCGGTGCGGCACACCGTCGAGCCTCAAGTCCCGTCCCAGGATGCCGGGAAGAGCGCCGAATCGCGCCTGCCAGAACGAGTGGCTCAGCACCACGACTGGAGCCGCCCCAGGCTGATCTTCCCCCGGCGAGAAGGTCCGGCCGATTCGAGCCGGCACGTCGAAGACGCGGAAATAGTCGGCCGACACCAGCTTGCCAGGAAGCCTCTCCACGTCGCCGCCGGTCCCTACGGCAGCCCTGACAGGACACTCGACCGACAGCGCCTCGAAGACGCCCTCCTGCCGCTTCCAGTCCAGGAACGTGAGGGTGGTCGTCGGGTTGGGGAGGGAGTGGGGCGGCGTCTCCCAGACTGTCACCATACGTTCTGGCTCGGGGAAGGGAAGGGGCTTCAACAGGACCGCGTCGAGGACGCTGAACACCGCGGCGTTGGCGCCGATGCCGAGAGCGAGCAGCCCGATGGCAACCGCCGCAAAGCCAGGGGCCCGCCCCAACGAGGCCAGGCCGTATCGGAAGTCCCGCGAGAGGTTCTCCATCCATCGGACGCCGCGCTGATCGCGGTGGTGTTCTTTGGTGCGTTCGACTCCGCCGAAGGCGCGCCGGGCCGCGCGCTGGGCTTCCTCCGGTGTGAGGCCTCCGGCTATGGCGTCGCGCTCGGCCAGCTCCAGGTGGGCGAGGATCTCCGCCTCCAGCTCTCGATCGAGATCCCTGGTCCGGAGAAGCGCCGCAAGGCGAGACGCCACCGCCCGAAGCTTCACGACTCGGCCTCCAGGAACCGGGCCACCAAGGCCGTGGCCCTTCGCCAGCTCGCGACCTCGACGCCCAGCTGCTTCGATCCAGCCTTGGTCAACGAGTAGAGCTTGACCCTGCGCTTGGTCTCGGAGATCCCCCATTGCGTGCGGATCAATCCCTGCTGCTGCAGGCGAACGAGGGCGGGGTAGATCGATCCCTGGTTCAACCTCACCAGATTCTCGGCCACCTGCTCGATCCTTCTAGCGATGCGGTAGCCGTGCATGGGCCCCATCGTCTCCAGCGTTCTCAGGATCAGCAGATCCAGGGTCCCGTAGGGGACCTCCGCCCTGTTCTCAGACATGTAGCCTCCCAACAGCTATACATGTTACCGGCCTACCGGTAGGCTGTCAACATCTGTCGGAGGCTGTCCTCGTTGGCCCGCCAGCCCCGTCTCCGCCAGACTCCGGGGCAGAGGGCGCCGAGCCGAGACCGTGCCTGGCTCAGCCGGCTTCGCTCGCGGAGCCGGGCGCGGGCCGGCCGCCGATCCGCGAGCGGTGGGTGTGGACGATCCGCCACTGGCCGTGCTTCTTGATGAAGACCTCGGTGTGGTTCCAGGCCTGGCGCCCGGCCACCGAGCCGTCCGGGCGCAGCGTGGTGACGAGGAAGCGGTAGAAGAGCACGGCCGTCTCGCCGTGGACCTGGGCCCTCGGCTCGAGGATCTCGACCACGTGGTAGCGCGTCGGGTCGGCCTGGCGGGTCATGTGCTCCTTCAGCTCGACGAGACCGTCGAGGCGGCGGGGCGTGCTCGGGTCGAAGTACGTCACCGCGGGGACGCTGATCGCGCAGAAGGCCGTGGCGTCGCCCTTGCGGTAGCGCTCCATGGTGGCCGACTCGACCGCCAACAGCTCGGCGAGGACGCCCGCGGGGGCGGTGGGGGAGGCCTCGACCGGGACCGGGACCTCGATCCGGTCGGGGAGCTGGGCCTCGAGGTAGGACCAGTGGGTGTGGATGATCTTCCACTCGCCCTCCAGCCGGGCGTAGACCTCGGTGGTGTTCCAGGGGGCGTAGCGCTCGACGGTCCCGTCCGGCTTGCGAGTGGTGCCGCGGTAGTTGTAGGTCAGGACCGCCACGTCGCCGTAGACCGGGGCCTTCGGGCGCGCGTACTCGGAGCCGCCGTAGGAGATCTTGCCCTTCAGGGGCTCGAGATACTGCGTGTACGCCTCGTGGCCGACGATCGGCCGGGTCAGACCGGGGTCGACATAGGTGACCTCGGGCGCCGCGATCTCGGCCCAGCCCATCGGGTCGCCCTGCCGCCAGCGCTCCATGGCCCCGTCCTCGAGGCGCATCAGCTCCTGCAGGACGGGGTCCGGGTCGTCAGCGCTCTCGCCGGCGATGGCCAGCGCCACGACGGCGGCCAAACCCAGGGACAGCATCGTGCGTGTCTTCATCTCGGTTCCTCCGGTCAGACCTCGAACGTGCTTCGGAAGGTGGCGTCCTGAACGACCTCGCGCACGCGAGCCGCCAGGTCGCTCGGCTCGTAGAAGGGATGGTTGCGGTAGATCTCGGCGCCCAGATCCTGGTAGCCGTCGATCTCGTCGGAGCGGGCGGGCGCTACCTCGCGCACCAGGCGCAGGCGCTCGCGGGCGAAGAGCAGCTTGGCGGGGTCCA
>CAZNNH010000063.1:9110-16688 GCA_964574335.1 uncultured Acidobacteriota bacterium
TTGGCGGGGTCCATCAGCCCACACTTCTGCTCCAGGAAGCGGCTCAAGTCGCGGCGGGCGCGGGAGAGGCTCGACCAGGGCGCGGTCCCGGGCCTCCTCGTCGTCGGGCCTCGTGTTCGGTGCTTCCTCGCTTGCCATGGCGCTGCTCCTCGAGCACGTGGCGCGAGCGCCTCGTGCCTCGCTCAGTTGGACACCCACGACGGCGAAGTGTGACAGACCACAGGGTTGGACCGGCTACGCCGGCTGCCGAGGTGCGCCCGAGCCGACCGACGCCCGCTCGAAGTCGGCCTCGACAAAGCCACGGATCCGTGCCCGCAGCTCCGGAGCGAGGGGCAGCGTCAGGAGACGCTCGGCCACAACGGTCCGCTGGACTCGGCGATCCTCGACGCCGAGCGGATCAGGTGCTCGAGCTGGGCGCGGGTCACGAGGCCATCCGCTCGCGAACTCCCCGCCAGACGCGCAACCGCGTTTCTGGGTCGATCACCCCGACGAAGGGCGTGCACTGGCGGAGCGCCCGGGCCCTCTCCCCCGGGTCGGTGAGGACGCCGATCAAGTGCTCGAGGGGGCCGTCCAGCAGCTCCTCCCAAGCGCTCGCGTAGGCCGGGTTCATGGGGCCCTCGGCACGCCAGGCCGCAACTTGTCGACGGCCCGTCCGACCAGCGTCGGGTCCTCACGAAGGCGGGCGGCCACCAGGCGGTGAATCTCCAGGCTGCGGGCTTCGGCGAGACCGTGACCAGCCACGGGTACGGCATCCTGCTGCTGCCGATCCAGCTCGTCGATCAGTCGCTGGACCTCGGCGGGAGCGCGGCCTCCTGCGCCCAGGACCTCTCGAAGGGCGGCGAGCTGTGCGGCGGTCAGGCTCGACATGCCCTTCATTCTCCTCCAGTCGGGGGCCCAGGTCAGCCACCCGGTGGCGGCGCCCCCCCACGGCGGGCCGGTCGTACCATCCCAGGGTAGACTACGACCGCGTATGACGAGCCAGCACGACGCCGTGGCTGGGAGCTGCAGAATCCCCGTCGGGAGCGGGATCGAAGGAGGCTGGAATGCCGCATCGCTGGGTTCTCTCGATGGTCGTCCTCGTCTCGTCCTGGGTCGCGGGCGGGTGCCGCGCCGCGGAGACGGCCACCCCGGCACCGCCACAGGCCGTGGTCGAGGACCTCTCGAAGTCCACGGCGCCCGACGAGCTGCGGCTGGACCTTCCCGGCTTTTTCCCTGAGGGGATCGCCTACGATCCCGCGAGCCGCCGCTTCTTCCTGGGGAGCCTCCGCCAGAACCGCATCGTCCAGGTGGCCACGGATGGGTCGGTCAGCGACCTCGTCGGCCCCTGCCAGGATGGCCTGCTGGGTGTGGTGGGCCTCAGGGTGGATCCGGTCCGACGAGAGCTCTGGGCGTGCAGCGCGTACGACCCGAAGGGCCCCGAGTGTGGGGTCGAGGCCGACAAGACCGGGCTGTTCAAGTTCAGCCTCGAGGACGGCCGGCTGCTCGGCAAGTGGCTGGTGAAGAAGCCGGACGAGAAGTACCTGTTCAACGACGTGGTCGTGTCGCAGGCAGGAGACGCGTACGCGACGACCTTTGCCGGCAGCGAGATCCACAAGGTCGACGCCTCCAGCGGAGAGATGTCGCTGCTGGCGAAGATGGAGGGCGAGGCCTGGAACAACGGGATCGCCCTGAGCCCCGACGAGAGGTTCCTGCTGATCTCCGCCAACGAGGAGATCTATCGCATGGACCTCGCGAGTCGCGAGATCGTCGAGATCATCCCCCCGGAAGGCGAGAAGCTGGGCCATGCGGACGGGTTGTACTACCTCGAGGGAAGCCTGATCGCGGTCCAGGGGTTCAGGAAGGACGGCGTCCCGACCTGGCGGATCGCACGCTCGTGGCTGACCGACGACTACTCGGCGGTCACCAGGATCGAGGTGCTGGCCCAGGACGATCCGGCGTGGGTGGTTCCGACGACTGCCGCCGTGGTTGGCCAGGACCTCTACCTGCTCGCCACCAGCTACCTGGACCGCATCGACACCCCGGACCCGGAGGGCGGGAGGCCAACCCACCCGGCGCAGGTGCTGGTGCAGCGTCTGCCGTTGTCCCGGGACCGGGCGGCCGAGGCAGGCAGGGTGCGTTGATGAAGGCCGCGGGAGTCGTCGTCTGTGCCCTGGTGACGTGGCTGTGCCCGGCGAGCTGGAGTGCCGCCCAGCCGGTGCTCGAGGCCGCATCGAGCGGTGACCTGGCCAGAGTCCAGGAGATCCTGGCCGGCGAGCCGGCCCAGATCGCCGTGACCAGCCAGAGCGGCAAGTCGGCGCTGCACGCGGCGGCGCAGGCCGGTCACGCCGAGGTCGTGGACCTGCTGCTATCCAAGGGCGCCCAGGTCGACCTGGGCAACGTCATCGGCGAGACCCCCCTCCACTACGCGGCGGGGATGGGGCACGTCGGGGCGGTGAGGTGCCTCCTCGAGCACGGCGCCCGGACCACGGCCCGCAGCGTCGAGGGGAACACGCCCCTGCACTACGCGGCCCTTGCGGGCCGCCCGGAGGTGGCCCAGGCGTTGCTCGAGGCCGGCGCGGACGTGAATGCCCGCAACCACTACGGCAACACGCCCCTGGACCTCGCCCTGGCGAACGGCCAGCAGGAGCTGGCCGATCTGCTGGTCGCCGCGGGTGGAGAGCCGATTGCCATCCGAGCCCCGGAGGTGCTGCCGCTCTCGGGCGGCGTGTCTCGCATCCTGTTCGACTTCGGCGACGCCTCGAACATCGTGGTCGCCAAGGGCGACGAGGGGTTCCTGCTGGTCGACACGGGGTTCACCTCGAGGGCGGTGGGAGAGCTGCGCAAGGCTCTGCAGGGGCTCGGCGGCGGCGAGGTGCGGTACATCATCAACACCCACCTGCATCGTGACCACGTGGCCGGCAACGACATCGGCGGCGACCGGGCGGTGCGAATCGACTACGGCAGCCTGGATCGGCTGGCCGCCGAGGGCGTGCTTCGTCAAGGCAGCGCCGAGCCTCTGGGGACCTACTTCAGCCTGGACTTCGGCGGCGAGGAGGTGCGGCTGATTCCCCACCCGGGGCTCCACACCGCGGACGACCTGATCGTCCACTTCACCCGCTCCGGAGTGGTCCACATGGGGGACCTGCTGATCCCCCACACGTTCCCGTCGATCACCCGCAAGGTCGACGACTACCTGGCCTTCCTGGACCAGGTGGTCGGCAGCTTCCCGGAGACCACTGTCTTCGTCGGCGGCCACGGCCCCGTGTGCGGGCGGGTCGAGGTGGCCCGCTACCGGGACATGCTGGCCCGGGCGGCGGCGATCATCAGAGAGCAGCTCGAGCGGGGCCTGGCCCCCCGGGACATCTGCGAGTCCGGGGCACTCCGCGCCTACGAGGAGTGGGGGAGAGCGATCCCGATCCTGAGCTCGCGCTACTTCGTCGACGCGGTCTACAACACCTCGAAGGATGCCCGTGACTGACCGCCCGGGATCCAGCGTGGGGTCAGGTCTAGACTCTTGACTTGTCCGGCGTGAAGGTCCTGCCCGCCCGAATGAGATGAGCGACAACGCCACCCCCCACAGGGCCACGGAGTACGACGCGAGCGTCCGGAAGACGATCCCCTTCTACGAGACGATCCAGCGTGAGGTGGTCGACCTGGTCGGGACCGTCCGGCCCGATGTCGGGTGCTGGCTGGACACGGGCTGTGGCACCGGCTTCCTGCTCGAGCTGGCGCTCCCGCAGTTCCCACGGACGAGGTTCCTGGCCGCCGACCCGTCGCCCGGCATGCTGGAGCAGGCGCAGGCACGGCTGGCCGCGGCCGGGGAGATCCGGGTGCGGTTCCTGGAACCCGCCGGCAGCGCGGGGCTGGCCGCCGGGATCGGCGAGGAGCGGCCCCAGGTGATCACGGCGGTGCTGTGCCATCACTACCTGCGTCGGGAGGGGCGGCGCGAGGCGACCCGCGCCTGCTTTGGGCTGCTGGAGACGGACGGCCTGTTCGTGACCTTCGAGAACGTGACGCCACGGACCGACCGGGGGGTGGAGATCGGGCGCGAGCGATGGAAGCGGTGCCAGGTGGGGATGGGCCGCTCGGAGGCCACGGTAGCGCAGCACCTGACACGCTTCGGGACCGAGTACTTTCCCGTCACCGTGGAGGACCACGTGCGGCTGCTGGAGGAGACCGGCTTCCGAACGGTCGAGCTGCTCTGGCGCTCGCAGATGCAGGCCGGGTTCTACGCCATCAAGTAGCGACGGGCCGTTCGCAAAGTCAAAAGTCTAGACCTGACCCCGGATCGGGTAGGCTTACGGGGACATGGGGAGGGCAACGTGATCATCGGCGACGGGAAGGTCGACTGGAGAGGCTTCGGCGCGGTCCTGTTCGACCTCGACGGCGTGATCACCGCCACCGCGACGGTTCATTCCGCGGCCTGGAAGAAGATGTTCGACGAGTTCCTGGTGAAGCACGCCGAGCGGACCGGGACCCGGTTCGTGCCCTTCGACATAGACGGCGACTACAAGCCCTACGTGGACGGGCGGCCGCGCTACGACGGCGTCGCCAGCTTCCTGCGCTCCCGCGGCATCGACCTGCCCCGTGGCGAGCCGTCGGACCCGGCGGGGCGCCTGACGGTGTGCGGCCTCGGCAACCGCAAGAACGAGCTGATCCAGGAGGTGCTGGCCAAAGACGGCGTCGAGGCCTACGAGGGCTCCGTGAAGCTGGTCCGCTACCTTCGCCGGGTCGGCGTGCGCCAGGCAATCGTCTCGTCGAGCAAGAACGCCGAGGCGGTGCTCCGCGCCGCCGGCCTCCTCGACCTGTTCGAGACCCTCGTCGACGGCGTGGTGGCGGCGCGGATGAAGCTCCCCGGCAAGCCCCGCCCGGACACGTTCCTGGAGGCGGCCCGCCGGCTCGAGGTGGAGGCGAAGCAGGCGGTGGTGGTGGAGGACGCCCTGGCCGGGGTGCAGGCCGGGAGGAGCGGCGGCTTCGGCCTGGTGATCGGGGTCCTCCGCGAGGGCGAGGCCGAGGGCCTGAGGCAAGCGGGCGCGCACCTGGTGGTCGACGACCTCGGCCTGCTGGTGCCCCCGACGACCTGAGAGGAGAACGGTGGAGGAACGCGAGCGACACGGCCTGCCCCGACACATCTTCCCGCACGAGGAGTGGCGCCTGGTCGAGAAGGCCTTCGCCCCCCAGTACCTGGCCCAGATGGAGACCATCTTCGCCACCTCCAACGGCTACCTCGGGATGCGCGGCACCTTCGAAGAGCGGGCGCCGGTCTTCCAGGCCGGCACCTTCGTCAACGGCTTCCACGAGACCTGGCCCATCGTCTACGGCGAGGACGCCTACGGGTTCGCCAAGAACGGCCAGACCATGCTCAACCTGGCCGACGCCCGCCTGATCCGGCTGTTCGTCGACGACGAGCCGCTGCACCTGCCGACGGCGAAGCTGGAGGAGTACGAGCGGGCCATCGACTTCCACACCGGCACCCTGGACCGGAAGCTGGTCTGGGAGACGCCGGCCGGCAAGCGGGTGCGGATCTTCTCGCGCCGGCTGGTGTCGCTGGAGGAGCGGCACCTGGCCGCCATCCTCTTCGAGGTCGAGCTGCTCGACCGCGCCGCCGCCCTGGCCATCTCGTCCGAGCTGGTCTACACCCCGCCGGCGGAGGCCGAGCACTGGGACCCGCGCCGGACCCGCAACTTCAAGGCCCGTCCGCTGGTGCCGGCGCGCCACGAGGTCGGCGGCCGCCGGCAGATCCTGGCTCACCGTACGCCGCGAAGCGGGATGCGCGTGGCCTGTGGCGTGGACCACGTGATCGAGGCCTCGAGCTACTTCGAGGAGCGCAGCGAGGGATCCGAGGACGCCGCCCGGCTGGTGATCACCGCCGAGGGCCAGCCGGGCGAGACCCTGCGCCTGATCAAGCTGATCACCTACCACACCTCGCGCAGCGCCGAACCGGAGGACCTGTGCGACCGGGCCGGCCGCACCCTGGACCGGGCCCGGGCCCAGGGGTTCCACGCCATCGCCCGGGCCCAGGAGTCGTTCCTCGACCGCTTCTGGCGTCGGGCCGACGTCGAGATCACGGGCGACATCGCCGTGCAGCAGGCCATCCGCTGGAACATCTTCCAGCTCATGCAGGCCACTGCCCGCACCGAGGGGGGCGGGGTGGGGGCCCGCGGCCTGACCGGCGAGACCTACGAGGGGCACTACTTCTGGGACGGCGAGATCTACGTGCTCCCGTTCCTCACCTACACCGAGCCCCGGATCGCCCGGAACCTGCTCCGCTTCCGGCACGGGATGCTCGACAAGGCCCGGGAGCGGGCGCGGGAGGTCGGCGAGAAGGGGGCGCTGTTCCCGTGGCGGACCATCAACGGCGAGGAGGCCTCCGCCTACTACGCCGCCGGCACCGCCCAGTACCACATCGACGCCGACATCGCCCACGCCATCCGCCAGTACTCCGAGATCACCGGCGACTGGCGCTTCCTGTTCGGGCCGGGGGCGGAGATGCTGGTGGAGACGGCGCGGCTCTGGCGGAGCCTGGGCTTCTTCTCCGAGCGCAAGGGAGGGCGCTTCGAGATCCACGCCGTCACCGGCCCCGACGAGTACACCACCGTGGTCAACAACAACACCTTCACCAACCTGATGGCGCGGGAGAACCTGCGCTACGCGGCCGAGGTGGTGGCGCGGATGGAGGGCGAGAGCCCGGAGCTGTACGAGGACCTGGTGCACCGTACCCAGCTCGAGCCCGGCGAGACGGCCGAGTGGCAGCGGGCCGCCGAGCGAATGCACGTGCCGTACGACGAGGAGCTGGGGATCAACCCCCAGGACGACGCCTTCCTGCGTCGAGAGCGGTGGGACTTCGAGGGGACGCCGAAGGAGAAGTACCCGCTGCTGCTCCACTTCCATCCGCTGGTCATCTACCGCCACCAGGTCATCAAGCAGGCGGACATGGTGCTGGCCATGTTCCTGCTCAACGACGAGTTCACGCTGGAGCAGAAGCGGCGCAACTTCTACTACTACGACCCCCTCACCACCGGCGACTCGTCGCTGTCGGCGTGCATCCAGGCCATCATCGCGATGGAGATCGGGGACCGCGAGAAGGCCTGGAGCTACCTCCGTCAGGCGGCGCTGGTGGACCTGGCGGACCTGGGCGGCAACGTCAAGGACGGCGCCCACATCGCCTCCATCGGCGGCACCTGGCTGGCCCTGGTGTACGGGATGGGCGGCCTGCGCGACACCCGGGGCGTGATCCGCTTCCGGCCCCGGCTCCCGGAGCGGGAGATCCGGCTGCGCTTCCGCCTCACCGTGCGCGAGAGCCTGTTCGAGGTGGAGATCGACCCCCAGCACGTCCGCTATCAGCTCGTCGAGGGGGACCCGGTGGAGATCCGCCACCACGACGAGGTGATCAAGCTGGAACCGGGGCAGCCGGTGATCCGGTAGCGGCCTCGGAGATCTCCCGCCGCTTCTTCGAACGAGGGACGACAGGGTGCGGACCCGCCGCGAGCCGATGCGGGAGAAGGTGGCCGCGGAGCTGAACGGCGTCGGGAGAGACTGAGCCCGGCGCAAAGTCAAAAGTCTAGACCTGACCCCCTATTCCGGCGGATTCGGGTCATG